>CAVBGP010000037.1:0-2804 GCA_963595005.1 Acutalibacteraceae bacterium
TGTCCTCACCGAAGGAAGTCCGATGAGGCATCTTATATCTCTTGCGATACCTATGGTCTTCGGCAACATTCTGCAGGAATTTTATAATACTATCGACGCCTTTGTTGTAGGCAGATATGCAGGGGAAGCCGAATTTGCAGCCATTGGCATAGCAGGGACTGTTATGAATCTGTTTCTCTTTATTATAGTCGGCTGCTGTACCGGATTCTCGATACTGTTTGCCCAGGCCTATGGGCAAAATGACATGAAAGAGCTTCGGAGACAGCATTTTTCAGGCCTTCTTGCAGGCGCCTTGGTTACTGTTGTACTTATGACTGTAGGCGGACTTGGCATGAGCCTGCTTCTTAAGCTGCTCAAAACTCCTGATAATCTGCAGGGCTTTGTCGGAACCTATCTCTTTTATATCTTCTTAAGTCTGCCTGCGGTGCTTTTCTACAATCTTTTTGCCTCTTTGCTTCGTTCGGCCGGCGATACCAAAGCTGCGCTGTATGTACTTGCTGCAGCTGTCGGCATGAATCTGGTGCTCGATATCGTATTCGTAGCCGTATGCCATCAGGGTATAAGGGGCGCAGCTCTAGCAACTGCACTTACTCAGATTTTCTCTGCCATAGCTGCTTATATATATCTTAGATGCACGCACAGGGAAATGCTTCTAACCAGAGAGGACTGCAATATTGCAGGTCATCGTGTTGCCAGGTCACTCCAATTCGGTCTCACAACCGGACTCCACCACTGCAGCATATATCTTGGCAAGATAATGGTACAGGGCGTTGTTAATACAGGCGGAACCGAGGTCATTGCCGCATATACCGCAGCTACACGTATTGAGGGCTTTGCCAACTCCTTTGGTTCAAGCGGAAGTACCGCAACCTCTATACTTACTGCTCAAAATCATGGCGCCGGGCTTAAGGACAGAGTAAAAACTATCACTAAGGACAGCTTTATACTGCTTGGCGGCATGGGCTTGGCATCCACAGCCTTCATGCTGCTTTCGGCTCCACAGGCCATAGGCTTTATGTTAGGAACTCATGAGGGGCTGGCTTATACCGAGGCTATCCGCTATTTTCGTACAGTTGCACTGTTCTATCTGTTCTGCTTTGTAGGCAATACCTTTACAGGTCATTTTAACGGCGAAGGACGTATACGCCTGCCCTTTATCGGTGCGCTTGGACACATCAGCTTCAGAGTTATAGGTTCCTACCTGATGTTCGGACACCTGGGACTTACTGCCGTTGCACTTGCAACCGGTATCGGTTGGCTCGGAGCCTGCATATACTGGCTGATAGAGCTTCGTCTTGAGAAAAAACAATAATACCAATTGCCTAAAAGCCTTGGATAGCTTATATTAGTAGGATAACCTTGCTGAAAATGAATCCGGCGTCTGTCATTTCCATACTGATATATAGACATTTATATGTGCCTTAATATCTCAGCCCGTGGCATGTGACACGCTTACACACGGATACATTTTCAGCTGCTTAGTAATTCATACGCTTACATTTTTAGGAGAAGTTTTATTTTGGACGTATCAGACGCGGCGCAACTAATTATTCTTATTATTCTTATTTTCCTGTCAGGATTTTTTTCCAGAACTGAGACCGCTTATACAAGTGCGAGCCGAGTTAAGCTGCGCACTATGGCTGATGACGGCAATGAAGCAGCTTCGAGAGTACTCAAGATACTTGATGATTTCTCAAATCTGCTCAGCAGCCTGCTTATCGGCAATAATATAGTCAACCTGTCGGCATCTTCACTCTCTACTGCCCTCACAATCAAGTTAGTCGGCAGCAGTCTTATCGGTGTAACCACCGGTATCATCACATTTATCGTACTTATGTTCGGAGAGATTATACCCAAGCGTCAGGCTGCAGCAGCTCCCGAAGACTATGCCATCAGGTATTCCCGCTTTATCTATGTCTATGTCAAGATCCTGCACCCCGTGGTTATGCTCGTTGAGGTTATAGCGAGAGCTATTGCATTTATCTTCCATCTCAATGTCAATCACGCGGAATCAGTCATCACTGAGGAAGAACTTAAGACCTACGTAGATGTCTCTCATGAGGACGGTGCCATAGAGACTGACGAGATGGAGCTAATCCATAAGGTATTTGATTTCGGAGATGCAACTGCCGAGGATATTATGATTCCCCGAGTTTACATGAATACAGTCAATGCCAATGCCGGCTACGATGAGATTAAGGAAACCTTCCGCAGCAGCATGCATACACGTATCCCTGTCTACAAGGATGACAAGCATACCGACAACATGCTGGGCTTTGTCAATATCAAGGATATGTGGCTCATAGATGACTGGTCGGACTTCAAGATTACAGAGCACATGCGCGAGGCATACTATACAACTGAGACCAAGAAGGTAACAGACCTGCTTGCTGAGCTGCGTATGAGTCAGCTAAGCCTTGCCTTTGTCCTCAATGAATACGGCGAAACCGTCGGAATGATAACTATGGAGGACCTCTTAGAGGAGCTTGTCGGTGAGATACGAGACGAATACGACGCCAAAGAAGCTGAGCTCATACGCAAGATAGGCGACCGCCGCTACATGATAGACGGCTCCGTCAAGCTAGACGATATCAACGACGTACTAGACACAAGCTTCGACTCAGAGAACTACAACTCCCTCGCCGGCATCATAATGGAAAGACTCGACCGCGTCCCCGAAGACAAAGACGAAGTAACCCTCGACGACGGCACAAGGTTAAAGATATGCGGTATGGAGGATCACCGCATCAAACACATACTCATGGAACTCCCCGAGACAGACGACACCGAAGCCGAAAGCTACA
>CAVBGP010000037.1:2967-13958 GCA_963595005.1 Acutalibacteraceae bacterium
CAGTACGACTGCAGCTCGTAGTATTCTCTCCGTAGTATGTGTATGATACGACTGATTGTTAAGCGACATCGACCGGAGCCGCAAGGCGTAGGGAGATGCGCGCATACTATCAGTCGCTTGCATTCATTCTCTCCGTAGTATGTGTGTAATACGACTGATTGTTAAGCGACATCGACCGGAGCCGCAAGGCGTAGGGAGATGCGCGCATACTATCAGTCGCTTGCATTCATTCTCTCCGTAGTATGTGTGTAATACGACTGATTGTTAAGCGACATCGACCGCAGCGAACGCGTAGGGAGATGCGCGTTAATATGTAAATTTTCTCCCACCCTGTTGAAGATATAGCGAATTTGTGCTAAATTTTTGATTTACAGGGATTTTACAAGCTTGTTATACAAACTTGATATACAGCATGTATATTAAATCCATTATTTAATATGCCCAAAGCATGGGCCTATTCCTTAAGGAGGGAATTAACATTATGAAGAAAAGTATTGCTCTTCTGCTTGCAGCTGCTACAGCTATGTCACTGCTTGCAGGCTGCGGAAGCAGTTCAACAGCAGACACAACAGCTGCAGAGACTGAGGCAAGTGCTGAGACTGAGGCTGCTTCAGGCGAGACAGCTGCTGCAGAAACCAAGGAGATTGAGAATCTCGAGGTTGCTTTCGTTCCATCACGTGAGCCTTCAGAGATTGTTACCGCAACTGAGCCTCTCAAGGAGATGATTCAGAAGCAGATGGCAGAGCTTGGTTATGATATCAAGAATGTCAACATCACTGTTGGAACCAGCTATGAGGCAGTCGGCGAGGGCCTTGGAGCAGGTACCATTGACGTTGGATTTATACCGGGCGGCACCTATGTTCTCTATGATGACGGTGCTGAGGTTCTCTGCACAGCTACAAGAGACGGTCTCTCAATTGATGACGACGATCCTAAGGTTTGGAACGAGAACAAGCCAACAGAGGCTGTTGATAAGCAGGTTACATATTACAGAGCTATCATCGTTGCAGGTCCTTCAGAGGCAGGCCGTGCAGTAGCTGAGAAGGTTAACAACGGCGAGGAGCTTACCTGGGAGGATCTTGACGGTCTTAACTGGGGCGTAATGGGACCGACCTCAAGTGCAGGCTACATTTACCCGGCTCTTTGGATTCAGCAGAAGTACAGCAAGAATATCACAGATCTCACACACGCAGTTCAGTGTGATTCTTATGGTACAGCTTGGGCTCGTCTTGCTCAGGGTCAGATTGACGTACTCTGCACATACGCAGACGGTCGCCGCGACTATGAAGACAAGTGGCAGTCAGAGTATGCTATGAGCAATTCTATCTGGGATGACACAGATCTTATCGGTGTAACTCCTGGCATCTTCAATGATACTATCTCAGTATCTAAGTCCTCAGAGGTTATGCAGGATGCAGACTTCAAGTCAGCTCTCCAGCAGGCATTTATCAATATCGGTGCTACAGATGAAGGTAAGGAAGTAATCTCAATCTACAGCCACAAGGGTTATGTAGCTGCCAAGGATTCAGATTACGATTCAGAGCGTGAGGCACAGAAGATCATTCAGGAGCTTCGTGCTAATTCATAATCTCCGCTTTACTTACTGTTCTGTGAGACTGTTTTAAAACTTTCGGAGGCAGAGCATATCAGCTTATGTTCTGCCTCTTTTTCTTACGTAAACAACCATACCTGCATATTCGCAGGCACAGCATAAACCCAAAGTAAGGATTGCTGCGCACTTACGCACTCTCGCAATCCTGCTGCCACAAATAACTATCAGCCTAAGCTAATGGCTTAGCACTGCCGCCTATGCACAAGGCTTCCATGCCTTTAATCGTTACGCATTTTATAAAATGTAATCCAAATGCTGCATATCAGCGGTGCTAAACCATTAACTATTTAAGAAGGGGATACATAAAGTATGATTAAGTTTGAAGATGTCGGAAAGACTTATCCTAACGGATACGAGGGATTAAAGCACATCAATCTGACCATCGAGCAGGGTGAATTTGTTGCCATCATCGGTCTCTCCGGTGCCGGTAAATCAACACTCATCAGAACCATTAACCGCATGCATGATGTAACCAGCGGTAAATTAACAGTTGATGATACTGATGTCATGAGCTTGTCCGGTGCTGCTCTGCGTAAGTTCAGACGCAGGATAGGTATGATTTTCCAGTCCTTCAACCTCATCACACGTACTACAGTCATCAAGAATGTGCTTACCGCCTTTGTTCCCGATATGCCGTGGTGGAGATCACTGCTCGGCATCTACAATAAAGAGGAAAAGCTTAAGGCTCTTGAATCTCTTGATAAGGTCGGCATCGTTGACAAGGCTTTCGTAAGGGCTGACCAGCTTTCAGGCGGACAGCAGCAGCGAGTTGCCTTAGCTCGTACTCTTGCACAGAATCCCCAGATTATACTTGCTGACGAGCCTGTAGCTGCTCTTGACCCGGTTACCGCCAAGCAGGTTATGGATGATTTCACACGCATCAACGAGAGCATGAATATCACCATACTTATCAATATCCATCATGTGGATCTTGCTCTTCAATACTGCAAGAGAGTTATCGGTATCAGAGCCGGTGAGATAGTATACGACGGTCCTTCTGATAAGGTCGATGATGCTGTACTTGCTAAGATTTACCAAGGTAAGGAGGAGTAACTATGAGCATATATGATAAGCTCTTTCCTCCAAAGATACACAGACTTCCGGATGGCAGAGAGATAGTTGAGAAGCGTTCACGTGCTCCTCTGTATGCTCTTATCATCCTGATATTCGCAGTTATCTCAATCAAGGTTACCGGCTTTAAGCCAGCTACTCTTATGAAGCGTGGCAACGAGTTTTTCGTTATATTAGGTCAGATGTTTCCGCCGGAGCCATCATATACCGGCAAGATTATCAGCCCTATACTTGATACCATTAAGATGAGTCTGCTCGGCTCCTTTATAGGATCAGTGCTCTGCGTACCGTTTGCAATGCTTGCCAGCACTAATGTATGCAAAAGCAAGCTTGTGGTATGGATTATGCGTCTTATGTTCAGCATAGTCCGTACTCTTCCGACCCTCGTTTCTGCTCTTATTGCGACATTTATATTCGGACTCGGAACCATTGCCGGTACAACAGCTATCGCAGTATTTTCATTTTCCTATATAGGCAAGATACTCTATGAGGAAATTGAGACTGTAGATATGGGTGCCTTTGAGGCTCTTGAAGCTATGGGTGCAACCAGATATCAGGCCTTTGTATCAGCTATCATCCCGCAGGTTATGCCGAGCTTCCTCTCAAACAGCTTATATAATTTTGAGGGAAATGTGCGTTATGCCGCAGTTTTAGGTTACGTTGGTGCCGGCGGTATCGGTCTTATACTTAATGAGCAGCTTGGCTGGCGTGAATATCCTAACGTAGGTATGATACTGCTTGTATTGTTTATCACTGTATTTATCATTGAGACAGTAAGCCGCAGTATCAGAAAGCGTCTTGTCTAAGAGGAAGGGAGGCAGTCTATGAACAGCAGAATAGAACAGGCCTATGACAAAAGACCCAAGGATTGGGTTTATAATCTTGTCATCGGCGTTATCGTAGTCGTACTCCTGCTCTGGAGCGTGACTGCAATGGAGTCCTCCGGAACCACCACCAACGGCGGCAAGATGGCTCTTAACATACTTAACGGTATAGTCCATCCTGATACGGCGCTCCTCTTTAATCTTACAAACAGCGGAGTATTGTATCTCCTGCTCGAGACTATATGTATCGCCTTTATGGGTACAGTAGTCGGAGCGATATTTTCCATACCGCTTGCATTTTTATCAGCAAGCAACCTTACACCTAAGCCGATTGCATTTATCGGACGCATACTTATCATGATGATACGTACAGTCCCGGCCTTTGTTTACGGACTTATGTTCATCCGTGTAACAGGCCCCGGAGCATTTGCAGGCCTTATGACCATGTCGCTTTGCTCTATCGGTATGGTATCGAAGATGTATATCGAGGCTATCGAGGATCTTGATACCAAGATACTTGAATCCTTGGATGCGGCAGGCTGCACAACCTGGCAGAAGATACGCTATGGCATATTGCCGCAGCTCATGCCTAACTTTGCATCTACTGCCATCTACAGATTTGATATCAACCTTCGCGACGCTACCGTACTTGGCTTGGTTGGTGCCGGCGGTATCGGTGCTCCTCTTATCTTCGCTATGAATGCTTATCGCTGGAATGAGGCAGGCTCGATACTTATAGGACTTATCATCCTTGTTCTTATCATTGAGTGGTTCTCAACCAAGATCAGAGTAAAGCTTACACGCGGCTGATACAGCACTTAAGACAGATTACGGCGCCAAAAGAGGCTTTTAGTCCTGCTTTCGGCGCCGTTTGTATTTAACTACGGTATACCCTATGAACAAACATTTCGATATATATTACACCTCAGACACTCACGGCAAGATACTGCCAGTTGACTATCAGACCGGCAAGCCCCTGACCCGAGGACTTATGGACATAGCCGCTGCCATACGTCACAGCGGCAATACTATTGTTGCCGACGGCGGCGACTCACTGCAGGGCTCTCCTCTTATGCAGTACTACCTTGAGCACAGTGAGAGCTTTGACGTGCACCCTGCTGCCTTCGCCTTCAATGCTATGGGACTTGACGTATATACACTTGGCAATCATGACTTTAACTTTGGCTATGAGGTTCTTAAGGCTTACACTCATGCCATGCAGGCTGTATGCGTGTGTGCCAATGTCACAGATAAGCGCGGTGAGCTTAAAATTCGCCGAAGCTTCATCAAGACCCTTGAAAACGGCCTTCGCATAGGCTTTACCGGTGTGGTCACAGATTATGTCAATCTCTGGGAGAAGCCTGAGCATCTGACTGAGCTTACTGTTTCAGAGCCTATAGCAGCCGCCAAAGCTGTTCTTGCCGAGCTTCGTCCAAATTGCGACATATGCATATGCATCTATCACGGAGGCTACGAGCGAGACCTTGAGTCAGGCCAGCTTCTTACTGACTCTAAGGAAAATGTAGCCTGCCGACTTGCCGAAGAGACTGATTTTGACATACTGCTTACAGGTCATCAGCACATGAGCGTAGCCAAAACCATAATCAGTGATACCTTTTCCGTACAGCCGCCATGTGATGCCGGAAGCTATATCCATATCGAAGGCAGCTTGGATGCGGCAGAAACTCCCGCTTTGCAGCTTCACTCGAAGCTGATTCCTGTGACCGTCGATTGTGATCCTTCGGACTACTCCTGCCTGCAGCCTCTCGAGGATGCCACTGAGGCTTGGCTTGACGAGACTATAGGTAATTTGAGCGAAGCTCTTATGCCGGAGGACAAGCTCTCGGTTGCCCTGCACGGAAGCCGGCTTGCAGACTTCTTCAATGAGATTATGCTGGACAGCCTGCATGCAGACTTTGCCTGCTCGGCACTTGGCAATAATCCTGTAGGCCTTCCTAAATCCATCAGCATACGCTCCGTATATGCTGCATACATGTTTGCAAACACTCTGACCGTTAAAGAGGTTACACGCTCTGTTATCAAGGAATGCTTAGAGCGCTGTGCTATGTACTTAGAGCTTGATGATGACGGCAAGCCCTATATTGGTGACACCTTCCTTAAGCCTAAAATTGAGCATTATAACTATGACATCTATGCCGGTCTTGACTATGCCTTTGACCTAAGACGTCCTTACGGAGACCGTGTGGTAAGGCTCTGCCGTCTTGACGGCACTCCGCTTAGCGATACGGCCACCTATAAGCTTGTTACCAGCGATTACAGGGCAACCGGAACCGGCGGCTATGCAGCACTTGGAGCCTGCAAAACCGTCTTTAGCGGAGCAGATAACATGCAGGATATGATAGTAGACTATATACGTTCGCATGATGCTCTTACTATCCCAAAGAACAACAGGTTTGAGGTAATATATTAACTGTCGGTCTTAAGACGCATGATAAATCAGTCTTAGCTTAAAGATACAAATTGGCGAGTTTTACTTAATAATCCGGAACTGCAAAGTATTACATGACTTTAGCAACATGACGAATTATATGCGTATGTAATGTTCAAAGCTTGTTGAATTTTAGGCTGTTATTCATTTGCATAAGGGTCTATAATGCAACTACTTTGCGTTAATTAATTAAGTCCTATGCGGCTTACAACTATATATCGTGAAGCTGATTTTTAAGAGAATCTTACGTGTGCATCTTGCCAAAGCCTCGCCTTGCGGCAGTGCTCATGTATCGAATCTCAAAACATATAATAGGAGTGAATAAGGAAATGGGTTATACAGTTTGTCTTCCCCAGTATTCAGTCGGGGATGATTGCTACAATGAGATAGGCTACTATGCGAGATATTACGGCAAAAGGGCAGTTGTCATCGGAGGCGTAACTGCCATGTCTAAGGCTAAACAGGCTCTGCTTGATGGTATCAAGGGCTCTGATATAGAGATAATTGACTTTATACCCTATGGCGGTAATTCCACCTATGAGAACGGTGATGCGCTTATTGCCAATGATAAGGTCAAGAATGCTGATATCATATTCGGAGTCGGCGGCGGAAGAGCCGTTGATACCTGCAAATATGTTGCCGATAAGCTTGATAAGCCGCTCTTTACATTTCCGACTCTTGGCAGCAACTGTGCAGCCGTAACTGCTATCTGTGTTATCTACAATCAGGACGGAAGTCTGCGTGAGTATTATTATCCGAAGCTTGCTGAGCATACCTTCATCAATACGGCTGTAATAGCTGATTCACCGTACGAGCTGCTTTGGGCCGGCATCGGTGATGCACTCTCTAAGGAGTGCGAGGCTGTATTCTCAAGCAGAGATGCCAAGCTCACTCATACACCGCTTATGGGCGTTCAGCTCAGCAAGATTTGTACTGAGCCGCTCCTTAAGTACGGCAAGGATGCTCTCAAGTCCTGCAAGGATAAGAAATCCTCAGAGGCTCTTGAGCAGGTTGTGCTTGATATAATCATCTCAACCGGTCTTGTATCAAACATGGTTACCAAGACACCTGACTATTACTATAATTCCTCACTTGCACATATAGTATACTACGGCGCAACCGTAACCAAGAACGGTCACAAGCATCTGCATGGAGAGATAGTATCACTCGGAGTACTGTGCCTGCTTGCATATGATAAGCAGTACGAGCTTAGAGACCAGATCATGGCCTTTAACTTTGAAAACGGACTTCCGGTATGCTTTGATGACATAGAAATCGATGAGAGTGAATTTGGTACCATGATGGATCTTGGCGAAAAGACCACAGAGTGGGGCTGCCGCGATAAGAGCATCACACGCGTGGCCTTTATCGAGACCATGAAGGAGCAAAATGCTGCAGGCAGGGCATACAAGGCCGCACACAAGGCTTAATATACATTTACAAAGTCATCATACCTGCGTAATTACATGCATAACATGACATAACATAAAAATGACGGATTGCTGTACGTTGACACGTTATCGCAATTCGTCATTTTTACAATCACCCCATGCCTGCGTATTTGCAGGCACCACATACATAAAAGTACGGATTGCTGCGTGCTTAATGTGCTCTCGCAATCCTGCCTGTATCCGCAGTCCGGGACTTTTAGAGTTTCCTACTTTATCGGGCGAAGCTTTAATGAGACTATTGCTGCCACAAGCTCCGTTATCCAAAAGGCATGCCATACTCCGTTTGCTCCGAGAAAGCGGGATAATATAAATGCCACAGGCAATGTGATTACAATATACCTGCAGAGCGATATGATGAGTGAGCTGTGCCCTCTGCCTATGCCCTCAAGTACTCCTGATATGGTAACTGATACTGCAGACACAATAAATCCAAGAGATATAATGCGAAGCGCAGTTATACCGTTTATAATTGTATCGACATTTTCAGTAAAAAGACCTATAAGCTTATCCGGACACAGCTGACAAAGCAATGTTCCGACTGCCATAATTATTATACACATCACAAAAGTCACATTCTGCGTTTGCTTCACGCGTCCGTACTCCCCTGCCCCATAATTATATCCTACTATAGGACGTATGCCTTGTATTATGCCGTTTGCGCTAAGGTACAGGAAGGTTTGAAGCTTGCAATATGCACCAAGCACCAACACAAAACTGGCAGAAAATCCTGAAAGAATCGCATTAAGCACAGATACCTTCAGCGACGGCAGCGCGAGATTAAGAGTTGCAGGTATACCTACTGAATAGATGCACTTAACCTTTGAATCCTTAAGGCTTATATCAGCTACAAGCAAGGCAGGATTTACGCATTCCTCAAGCTTAGCCCTCATCGGCATTGACTTTGCCAGAGAAAAGCCCACATACGCCAAAAGCGCAATAGTCTGTCCCAAGCCTGTCGCAAGAGCCGCTCCTTTTATCCCCATCGCCGGGAAGGGCCCGAGTCCGAATATCAGCACAGGATCCATAATAATATTGAAAATACATCCCATAAGCATGCCTAACATAGTTTGCTTCATATGGCCTGCCGACTGTACCACCTTTTCCGCATGCATACTCATATGAAGAACAGGTGCAAACAGGAATACGATGAATATGTATTCGTATCCGTATTGTATAAGCTTCTCAGAGTCTGTGAACATCCTAAGGAATGGCTTTGTCGCTACAACAGCTGCTATCACAAACAGCACGCCGTGCAAAAATGAAAGCATATATCCGAGTCCTGCTGCCCTTGCCGCTTCATCTCGCTTACCTGCTCCAAGGGCAATGGATATAGCGGAGCATGAGCCAACTCCGAAGCCTATCGCTATGGCACTGCTTAGGTTTTGTATAGGAAATATCAGTGACAGGGCAGTCATTGCATCTTCATCTATCTTAGCTACAAAATAGCTGTCAACTACATTGTAGGCAGCATTAACAGCCATGGACAGCACCATGGGTATAGCCATTGAAAATACAAGCGGCAATATAGCCCTTTCCTTCATATATGTCTGTTCATCCATCTTTTATCACCATTCAGCCCTACCTTCGAATTATCCTTCGCTACATTCTTCCCTGAATCAGAGCTGCTGCAACTGCCACCAGCAGCGCCGGCAGGAGATTTGCCGCACGGACCTTCTTTCCGAACACAAGATTCATACCTATACAAAATATCAATATCGAGCCTGTAAGCGATATATAGCTTAGCGCAAGCTCAGTCATAAAAGGCTTCAGACAGCTTGCAAGCAGGGTCATCACTCCTTCAAATACCAATACCGGTATGGCCGAAAAGATACAGCCCTTGCCCATCGAGCCTGTCATAACCATGATGATTATAAGGTCAAGCATAGCCTTGACTGCAAGTATACTGTAGTCTCCGTTAATCCCGTCCTCAATCGAACCCATTACTGCCATAGCGCCGATGCTGACGGTAAGCGAGGCTGTTACAAATGCATCAACAAAGCCTGCATCGCCTGAATTACCGCTCTTAGCCTTAAGCCATTCTCCGAATCTGTCGAACTTGTCTTCAAGATTAACCATTTCCCCTATAAGTGCGCCAAGTGCATAGCAGACTGTAATCAGCATGGACTGTCCGCTGACTATCCTGCCGTCACTTACTGACAGCATGCCCTCCATTGCACCTGCCATCCCTATAAACATAACACATACGCCGCAGGCAATCATAAGAGTCGCTCTATGGCGTTCCTTAAGGAATGCTCCGCCAAACAGTCCTATTAGTCCGCCGGCCACGATTCCTATTGTATTAATAAATGTCCCCATGCAAATCATATAACTTCCTCCGCGAGTCTTTATTCTAGCACAGAAATTAATTATATTCATCATTGGAAAACTATGGTAAACTTTTAGTTATGATGCGTTATTATAATGCATGTATTCCATTATGATTAGGCTTCTATTCATATCCATTTGCATCATAATCTGATGCCATGCATGGAGACTGCGAATGTACGAATTCAGCTCAATATTTATATATTTTTTGTCCATAATCATTGTTATATCGGCAATGACCTTTGTGATGCTCATGACTGTAGTGCACGAAGTAAGCCACAGACGGCACCTTCTTACGCTTATGGCATTTTGCGCCTGCAATTTCCTGCTTCAGCTATTGTATCTTGGCATGACTATCCAGGATATACTGATACGATACTACCGATATTCTGTGTACCTGCGTATTGCAGATATAACTCTCTATACCCTTCAGTCCTATCTGTGGTGCAGGTATCTCCTGTTTTATCCGCTAAAGAATACTGCTGTTGCAAGGCACAGCAAGACTGCCTGCAATACCATCACAGGCCTCGCACTTATACTTGGCATCTATAATTATGCATTTAATATCAACAATGAATTCTTATATGAAAATGCCTCCGCGATAGCTATAGAGCTTCTGACTACCTTGCTGATAAGCATCATGCTGATTCTTACTTTAGCCTCACTCAAACGAAGGTTTAATAAGCGCTTTGACACCTACAATATCGTTATAACAGTATTGCTGCTCTTTATACAGTGGTCAACCGATATCAGCCTCATATTAGAGACTGAGGTAGGCTTTTCCTTCAGCGCACATGAGTACCTGACAGGCTCACTGCAGCAGATACTGCTGACCCTTATGCTTGTACTGTACGTATACCGCACTGATTATTCCGGTGCTACGCTGCATGAGCGCCTAAGCGCTATAGTTAATTCCAAGATGCCAAGTACAGAACCTATGTCAGATGCTGTCAGCAGCTCTACTACAACTACTTCCTTCCAAAATGAAACTATTAATTATGATAAGGCTGATGCTCCGATACCAAACCCGGTAGGCTCTGCTGATGCGTATGACCGAAACACCATCCATAATACAGCTGCTGATGCTGCTCTTTCCAAAAGTAATGCAATTACCGCCTTTGACTCAGCTTCTGACATTGATGCTCACAATACGGATATGTATACAGTAACATCCGACTGCTCTGCTGCAATTAACAGCAATGTAACATCAACAGACAGCACCAGCGATAGCGATATTAAGGTTGAGATGCGGTCTGACG
>CAVBGP010000037.1:14151-16280 GCA_963595005.1 Acutalibacteraceae bacterium
CAGAATTGAGCTTGTACATCTGCTGTCCGGTCACTGACAAAGGCTTAGAATTTATCATTGAACAGCAATGCCTGCGATGTTTGCAGGCGATACAGAGTAAACAACCATGCCTACGTATTCGTAGGCACCACATAATATAAAAATCACAGATTGCGGGAGCGCTTAAGCGCTCCCGCAATCTTGTTGTTCACTCACATATTTAATTACTTTGCGGCATTCTTGCATTTCTTGACCTGTACCCTGCACTCCTTGTCCCAGAATGCTATGCCGTACTGCCATATATCCTTAATGCGGTAACGACGCAAGAGAGCTGTGTAATCTCTGTCCTCTATCTGCTCCATTGCTGCTTCGCATGCCTTATCAAGCTCTTCCTCTTCCCTGACATTTTTAAGCTCGACTACGAAGCCTATCTTTCTGTCTCTGCGCCAGCCTATGATATCTCCTCTGCCCTTGCCTGCCTCCGGATTGGATGCTACTGCCCAATCCGCACAGGTGCCAAGAAGAGCCAACAAAAAACCGTGATAGAAGGATTCATAGGAATCATAGTAGCTTATCGTGTCAAGAAGGCGTGCATTAAGTATCTCAGTGATAGTCTCAGCATCGCCTTCTTCAAAGGCTTTATAAAGCTCGGTGAGTTTTCCGGTCTCCGCCTTTGTTTTAGCCTTGAACCACTCCAGCACCTGCTCCTTGAAGATCTTCTTTACTTCATAATTAGGTATGCGTAAGATATATTGTCCGTTATCCGGATGTTCCTCTACAGTAAGATAGCCTGTCATATACAGAAGGCTCCAGAGATTATCTATATTGTCATCTATCTCATTATGCGTGAGATTCTCGTTGAGATTCTTGACTATGGTCTCACCTGCTATAAGGCTCTCTATCTCAAACTGAGTTGTACCGTCTCCGTACCTGTCTATCAGGCGTCGTATCAGGCTGTTGCCGCTTGTATTGGTCCAATATGCCTTGGGCTTTGTCTGATCGGACGCACGTAAGTCATAGCAATAATTAATTACATCCCAAGGGCAATATACATCCTGTCCTCCGAAGTGATACCCGTCATACCAGGCTTTTGTTTCAGGATAATGCGATTCAAGACCATAGTTCTTAAGCATGGCCATTACCTCATCATCCGTGAAGCCAAAGTATTCGTCGAATTTATTATCTGATATGGTATGTACCTTGAGATTATTAAGTCCTGTAAATATACTCTCCTTGGATACTCTCATGCAGCCCGTCATAACGGCAAGAAACAGACTGTCATTAGTCTTAAGTGCTGCATTAAACATAGAGCGTATTATATCTATCATCTGGTCATAGAAGCCGTTATAGTATGCCTTATCCAGAGGCACATCATACTCATCTATCAGCAGCACCACTTTTTGTCCGTAATGCTTCTCAAGGAGATTGCAAAACATCTTCAGACTTCCTGTAATATCTGCAACAGTGGCTTTCTCATTAATGATTCTCATATATGAGCTTTTCTCAGTATCGCTAATCAATGTGCTGTCACGAATCACACTCAGGCGAAAAGCTTCATCACGAATAATAGCACGCAGCATCGCATATGCAGACTCAAAGCTAAGCCCCTCTACACCTTTAAGCGTTACAAACACAACAGGGTATTTGCCCATATACTTATCGCATATTTCCTTATTCTCACTTATCTTGAGCCCGTCAAATATACTCTTATCCGTGCCTATCTCAAAGAAGTACCTGAACATGCTCATGTTGAGCGTCTTACCAAAGCGCCTCGGACGGGTGAAGAGATTGACCTTACTCCAATCCTCAAGCAGTTCCGATATCAAGCCTG
Source organism: Acutalibacteraceae bacterium (assembly GCA_963595005.1). Lineage (GTDB taxonomy): Bacteria > Bacillota > Clostridia > Lachnospirales > Lachnospiraceae > Avilachnospira. The sequence goes on from CAVBGP010000037.1 coordinate 15,962, forward strand.
TCTTATCGACATAATAAAAGTCATTGCGTCTCAATTCATCGAAATTCTCTATGCCTATCGGTAATTTACTCCTGTCCGTCATCTCGTCCGTCACCTCGTCCGTCACCTCGCCGTCTTCTTCCGTTTCAAAGTTAATATTATTTTATATTAGTTCCGATAATTAAACAAGAAGCTGCCGCGAAAGATACCTTCCGGCACTTTTAGAGTAACCGCCCATGCCTGTGCGTTTGCAGGCGCCACATAATATAAAAGTACGGATTGTTGCGCGCTTTAAGCGCTCTCGCAATCCTGCCCTGCAACGAGCAATCCGGGCTACCGC
>CAVBGP010000038.1:0-16001 GCA_963595005.1 Acutalibacteraceae bacterium
CTATACCACTTAATTTTAACCAACTCAAGGTTTTATTGTATATTTATAACAATAAAAAATGTATTTTCGTTTGTTTTATTGTTGTTTTTTTCTTGTTTTTTGACTTATTTCGCTTTACTTTCGTCCTTTATCTTCTCCTATACATATAGTAAGGCCGTATACCTTAACTGCTCCTGCCTCCATAATTCGCTCGGTGCAGGATTCCATGGTTGAACCCGTAGTGTAGATATCATCAACTATAAGTGCAATGCTCCCAGGCGGCAGATGTCTTGCCGTTTTGAAAGCGCTCTGCAGATTAAGCAGACGTTCATCCACATTAAGTTCCTTTTGTGCTGCTGTTTTCTTGTTTCTGATTATTATGTCATTTCTGACCGGGATATGTGTAAGATTGGATATATATTGACATAATAGCTCTGACTGATTATAGCCTCGTTTTAGGAGTCTGCTCGCGTGTACAGGCACCGGAATAAGACAGGTTATATTAAGACTTTTAATCCATGCTCCGAGTCGGTCGGCCGCAAGAAGCCCGAACAGCTTAAGGTATTCTCTTCTCCCGTTGTACTTGATATCAGCCATGATATCTCTCATGCGCTCGTCATAGCCTAGTACCGCTCTGCACTGTGTAAAGCTGCGTTCATGAGTCCTGCAGTCACTGCAGAGCATATCTGAATTTATAATTGATGCGCCTAATGAAAACTTTCTGTTCTGCCCTTTTGTCCTGATTCTTGATTCAGGTTCGGTTTCAGACTCATTTGCAGTAATCATTCTGTTCGAAGTATCATTTGCAGTAATCATTCTGTTCGAAGCATCCAGATTATCTGCATCAGACGATAGCGGCTTACCGCACTTTCGGCAATACGGAGGCTTGACAAAATCCAGCTGACTAAGACATGAATCGCAGACCAAGCCTCGATAATACATGGCGCTAACAGGCTTTGAAGCTTCCTCCAAAGCCCTGTGATACGCTATCCGTCTTGTCGTCGGGATGATATCGCTGCAGAACGGACACACCTCAGGATACACCAAATCCTTCAGTAATTCTGTCACGAAGTCCCGAGAGACGTTTATGCTCATCTTCATTTCGCTCCATTTCCTCAAAGACCCTCGGCAGCCCAACCATGCATACACATTTTTTAGCTCTGGTTACTGCCGTATATAAGAGATTGCGGTTCATAAGCATATGGGGTCCGTTAAACATCGGCATAACCACAGCCGGATATTCACTTCCCTGTGACTTATGCACCGTCACTGCATATGCAAGCTCAATGTTAAGTATCTGTTTTCTATCATAGACAGCATGCTTTGTCTCATCAAAAACTATGGTTACCGTATCTCGTTCCTTATCTATCTTCGTCACACGTCCTATATCGCCGTTAAACAAGCCTGTTCCCTGTTCCTTAAGCACTCCGTGATTGTTATAGATACTCCACTCTATATCATAGTCATTTTTCATCTGCATGACCTTATCGCCTACACGAAGTATATTATCTCCGTTTCGTCGTTCAGCCTTATTCTTGGACGGCGGATTGAGATACTGCTGAAGCTCTTTATTGATAGCTTCCACGCCGAGTGCACCCTTGCGAGTCGGAGTAAGCACCTGTATGTCAAAGCTCTGACAGCCAACATATCCCGGAAGCTTATCGGTTATAAGGCGGCGAACCGCATCCATAATCGTCTCAGGCATATTGCTCCTAATAAAGAGAAAATCCTTGCTCTTCTTAGTCAGATCAACTGCCTCGCCTCTATTGATTCTGTGCGCGTTAGCTACTATATCCGATTGTGCAGCCTGCCTGAATACGTGCTCAAGTCTGGCAGTGGCAAAGCACTTTGAGTCAATCATATCTCGAAGCACATTACCGGCTCCGACTGATGGAAGCTGATTATAGTCTCCCGTAAATATCACTCTGGTTCCGGGAACTATAGCCTTCAGCAGCGCATTCATCAGGAAAATGTCTACCATAGACATCTCATCTATGATAACAACATCTGCTTCAAGCGGGTCGTTCTCATCTCTTAAGAAACGACCTCTGCCGGAGCTTGCACCCATGTTGTCCCCAACGCCTCCTGTCGCTGCAGAGCCTGAGGTGGTAATACTGCCGTCATATTCCGTTTTACCGCCGGAGGTATTGTCATCATCCGGCGAACCCGTGTATTCCAAAAGTCTGTGTATGGTCTTGGCTTCTTCTCCGGTCGCCTCTGACATACGCTTAGCTGCTCTGCCGGTTGGTGCAGCAAGAGCAATCTCATCATGGTCCTCCTTGTAGAACCTGATGAGAGTATTGATGGTCGTAGTCTTACCTGTACCGGGTCCTCCTGTTATTATAAGCACACCATTTCCGACAGAGGCCTTGACCGCATCACGCTGTTTCTCATCTAAGGTAATACCGGTTGCTTTCTCTATGCGGCTTATACGCTTATCCGCAAATGCATCATCATATTCGCCCTTGATTGCAAGACTCCTAAGCCGCTCTGCTATCTCACGCTCAGTGTAATAGAAGGATGCAAGATAGACCTTGGCATTGTCTGTATTTCCATTAAGCGTGTTATCCCCTGTCGTTTTTTCCTCAGCTTGATTTGACTCAGTCAGATCAGCACCAGTCAGGCTATCTGCATTTTGAGGCATAGCTGCATTATTTTGCGCATTCTCGCCCTGTGACTTATCGATAATCACCACTCTGCCATCCATCTGCAGGCTTACCAGATGTTCCTCTATATCCGAGAGCTTTAAGCCTAAGAGCTCTCCGCACATATGCGTAAGTACAGGCTTTGGCACATAGGTATGTCCATCCGCACCCGCCGCACTTAGAGCATATACTATGCCGCTTCTAATACGAAAATCAGAGTCTCTCGGAAGGCCCTGCTTAAGTGCGATATTATCTGCTGTTTTAAAGCCGACGCCTTCAATCTCGTCGGCTAATCTGTATGGGTTAGTCTGGATAATATTATAGAGAGCAGGTCCGTACTTATCATATATGCGCTGACCAAGCTGAGTTCCGATGCCGTATTTTTGCATAAACAGCACAGCCTCGCGCATATTCTTCTTAAGCTCTGCCTGCTCAGAGATATTCATAGCCATCATCATGCTTATGCCCTTAATCTCGGCTAAGCGTTCCGGCTCTTCCTCTATGATTCTGAATGTATCTGCTTTGAATTTCTTAACGATGCGCTTTGCCAGCGCCGGACCGATGCCCTTGATGGCACCGCCTGCAAGGTAGCGTTCTATATCACTCGCTCCCTCAGGCGGAACCACGGTAAATGAAGATGCGGCAAACTGCTCTCCGTATACCGGATGTGAAGTGTAATCTCCGGAAGCATCTACAGTCTCTCCCGGAGTGATGTACGGAAAATATCCCACGAGCGTGATTGCTTCTCCGTCTATACTTGCGTCAAGTACGGAATAATGATTATCCTCATTATGATAAACAATATTCTCAATATAAGCTCTGACTGTTTTCAGCTTTATTCCTCCTCGGTATTAACAAGCTCTATAAATCTGCCTGTACCTATAGCAACGGCAGACAGCGGATCCTCGGCAACCATGGTAGTGATGCCTGTCTTCTCCTCTATAAGCTTATCAAGTCCGTATACCAATGAGCCGCCGCCTGTCATGATTATGCCTCTCTCATAGATATCAGATGCAAGCTCCGGCGGAGTACGCTCCAATACATTATGTACAGCATTAACTATCTGTGCGGCTGCATCTGCAAATGCCTCCATAGTCTCATCTGAGGTAACCTGTACAGTCTTTGGAAGACCGGTAACCAAATTTCTGCCCCTAACCTCCATAACAAGGTTCTCGGGACGCTTGTACACACAGCCCACACCTATCTTGATATCCTCTGCGGTACGCTCTCCTATAAGCAGATTATGCTTCTTGCGCATGTAACGGACTATAGCCTCATCAAAATCATCTCCTGCAACCTTAACCGACTCTGATACTACCGGACCGCCGAGTGAGATAACAGCTATATCTGCCGTACCTCCGCCGATATCAACTACTATGTTGCCAAACGGTTTTGATATATCTATACCGGCTCCTATAGCTGCTGCCACAGGCTCCTCTATAATTGTTACCTCTCTTGCACCTGCCTGATATGTTGCATCCTCAACTGCCTTCTTCTCTACCTCGGTTGCCCCTGACGGAATGCATACAGCAACCCTAGGCTTTCTCAGTGTTTTTCTTCCGACAGCCTTATCCATAAAGTGCTTAAGCATCTTCTCGGTAAGTGTATAATCCGATATAACGCCCTGTCTTAATGGTCTTACCGCCTTGAGATTGCCCGGTGTTCGTCCAAGCATAAGCCTCGCGTCCTCACCATAAGCAACTACATTGTTGCTTGTACGATCAACGGCAACCACCGACGGTTCTCTTAAAACAACACCCTTGCCCTTGATGTATACAAGGATAGTTGCCGTACCCAAATCTATACCTATATCATTAGACATAAGTGAAAATAAAGCCATATTTATTTTGCCTCGCGATCCTATATAAACACAACAAATCACATATTGCAGAGCGATGCAGTGATTTGTTGTCAAACAATTAGAGTATTATCAAAATATATGCCTGTTAAAGCGCATATAATGTGTAAAAAATCTTATCACAGAGCACCATGTTTTTCAAGCAAGCTGTCGAACACTGAACGCAGTCTGTTAAATAGTTCTGATATAGCTCTGTTGCTAAGCAATATTGTTAGCACAATGCTGAATAATATGAGTCCGATTACATGCAGTCTATTGAAGGGATCTATTATCTCATAGAATCCGCAGGCCTCCAGTATGTCTCTTAAGGGTCTGTGAACAAAATATATGGGCAGAGTATTCCTGCCAATCTCAGATAGTATAAGCATGCGTCTGTTAAGCATGTTGCCTATAAGTGCCAATGACATACACATTGCAACCGCATACCATATAATATTAATGAGCCACATCCACTGAATGCAGTCCGTGGCATATCTCCTATAATCTGCTCCATACACGACAAGATTGAACTTGAAGAACAAGTCCTTGGTACCTATCAATATAATGACAGCTAAGAACAATGCCGTCAAATCAACCGGTCTCTTGAATCTGCTTATAATATATTTATCCAGCTGTATCTGCGAGCAGTAAAAACCGACATAAAAAAAAGGCATAAAGGTCAATATACGGTCCATGCACAAAAATGAACCTAGCTGGATAAAATATTTGAGAAAGGAAACAATAACAAACATGGCAACGCTTATATAGAGTGATACCTTTTTATCTCTAAAGCGCTGAAACAAAGGCACAGTCATATACCAGACCGCAAGCGCAAGCAGATACCACGGAGCTCCGCTTTCCTTAAGGAAATGAGGAAATGGCGCGATAACGCCTTCAGCCAGACCCTCGGTAAAGTATACAACAGTCTCATATACAACATACATCCACAGCATCTGTATTACCTTGCCCCACCGGAATCTTCCGTTCTTACATACATTCTTGGCGTAGTAGCCTGAAAGCATAACAAAGCAAGGCATATGGAAGGCATATATAACATAAGTAACACCAAGTATAAGGCGCGTTTCGCTTGAATTAATTGGTAACAAAAAGTGCCCGATAACAACCAGCATTATCAGTGCCCCACGTACATTATCAAGTCGCATGTCACGCTGTACCCTTCCTCGACGCGTGTGCTGCGAAATATATGGTCTTTTTGCCCAAAATTGCGCCATTTGTATACAATAGTTACATCATTTTAATGAGCCATTCTCTGGTATTGTGTGAGGGCTCCTTCCAAACCTCACGCAGCATAGATTGCAGGAGACGTCCTATTTCAGGTCCCTCTGCCTTGCCCAGAGCTCTTATATCATCGCCGCTTACAGCAAGCTCCTTGAGATATACAGGCTCATCACGTTCATCTATCCCCTTACATATATCCATAATACTAAAAATATCTTCATCTGAACACATTTTCTTATATAATTTTGTGTCCTTTGAGATAAATTTAATCATAAGGAGCTCCGCAAAGAGCTCAGGCTCCATTCCTGACATGATGTTCTTAATCTCTACAGCATCCGCCGGAATCGGCTTAAGTATGTATCTTGACAGCGTAACGGTATTCTTTCTTGTAATATTATCCGTCTTAAGCGCCTTAAGCATCTCATCGATATGTTCTGATTCCATGCCTTCTGTAAGCAAGGCAAATCTTATATATCTGCGCTCAAGCTTCGTCTCGGCATTGAGATTAAGTGCAGAGTCCTGTGCAGACCATGCATCACGCTTAAGCTCAGCCAGCTGTGCTATATTAATCTCACGGAAATGCTTCGCTATGTACGGAATTATGCCAAGCTGAAATATATCAGCTACCCGTTCTATATGCGCAGAGCAGATTAGCTTGCTAATCTCTACAAGTATACGCTCCTTGCTCACAGCATGAAGATTAGGAGCGTGTGCTGATATCGCATTTCTGGTAGCAGCATCAATATCAAAATCAAGCTGAGCCGCAAAGCGCACCGCTCTCAGTATCCTTAAGGCATCCTCATCAAAGCGTGCATCGGCATTGCCCACGCAGCTTATAACTCCACGCTTAATATCCTCTCTCCCGTGGAAGAGATCTATAAGTCCGTCCTCATCATTATAGGCCATGGCATTGATTGTAAAATCCCTGCGCCTTAAGTCCTCACCTATCTGCTCGGTAAACTGCACACTTTCCGGATGTCTGCCGTCCTTGTACTCTCCGTCTATCCTATAGGTCGTAACCTCATATGAGCTGTCATTAAGCAGTACAGTCACGGTTCCATGCTCTATGCCTGTGTCTACAGTACGTCTGAATACAGCCTTGATATCCTTAGGAAGAGCCGAGGTTGTAATATCCCAATCACCCGGAGTACGTCCCAACAGACTGTCTCTTACACAGCCGCCTACGGCATAGCCCTCAAAGCCTGCCTTATTAAGCTCTGAGATGATGAACTTTACATCCTCAGGAAGTGTTATACGTATATTGCGTTCTTTTTTAATACTTCTTTTTGCCATTGATATAAAACCAAAAGAGACCGCCACCTTAAGCTTGTGACAGTCTCATGAATGAGCAGCCCAAAAGCTGCATATTAAATTGATTCTTTAGTAAGCTCTGCCCCAGTATACCATCTTGGTTGCCGGCTTGCCGCAGTTTACGCAGCAGTCTCCGATATGTTCCTGCTTAAACGGTATGCATCTTGATGATGCACCGGTCTTGTCCTTAACAGCCTCCTCGCACTCTCTGCTGCCGCACCACATAGCCTTGACAAAGCCCTTCTTGTTGTCAAGAATCTGCTCCATCTCATCAATATTAAGTGCTGAGAATGTATGTGACTCGAGGTGAGCCTTGGCCATAGCAAACATGTTAGCCTGTATAGCCTCTAAGAGAGTACCCGCCTCCTCTTCAAGTGAATCAAGTGAAACAGTTGTCTTGTCATGGGTATCGCGTCTTACAAGCACAGCCTGATTAGACTCAATATCTCTCGGTCCAATCTCAACTCTAAGCGGAATGCCTCTCATCTCAGAATCTGCAAACTTAAAGCCAGGGGTCTTGTCTCTGTCATCAAGCTTAACTCTGTAGCCTGCTGCTATAAGTCTTGCCTTAAGCTCATTGGCCTTATCCAGCACTCCTGCCTTCTGCTGCATAACCGGGCAGATAATAATCTGTGTCGGTGCAATATGCGGCGGAAGCTTAAGTCCCTCATTGTCTCCGTGAACCATAATAAGTGCGCCGATAATACGTGTGCTCATGCCCCATGAGGTCTGATGAACATACTGAAGCTTGTTGTCCTTATCTGTATACTGTATATCGAAGGCCTTGGCAAATCCGTCACCAAAATTATGTGAGGTGCCAGACTGGAGTGCCTGTCCGTCATGCATAAGAGCCTCAATTGTATATGTAGCCTCTGCTCCGGCAAACTTCTCCTTCTCAGTCTTCTGACCTCTTACAACAGGAATAGCAAGCTCCTGCTCGCAGAAATCAGCATACAGGTTAAGCATCTGCTCTGTACGTGCCTTAGACTCCTCCGCAGTAGCATGTGCCGTATGTCCCTCCTGCCACCAGAACTCTCTTGAACGAAGGAAGGGACGTGTAGTCTTCTCCCAACGGACTACCGAGCACCACTGATTGAGAAGCTTTGGCAGATCTCTGTATGAATGAACCTTCTTCTGATAATAATCGCAGAACAGAGTCTCTGATGTAGGTCTTACGCAAAGTCTCTCCTGCAGCTTGTCAAAGCCTCCGTGTGTAACCCAGGCAACCTCAGGTGCAAAGCCTTCAACGTGATCCGACTCCTTCTGAAGCAGACCCTCAGGAATAAACAGCGGCATAGCGCAGTTTTCAACGCCTGTAGCCTTAAATCTCTTGTCAAGTCCCTGCTGTATCATCTCCCAGATTGCAAAGCCTGCAGGCTCAAGTATCATGCAGCCCTTTACTGATGAGTAATCGCAGAGCTCAGCCTTTCTGACTACGTCTGTATACCACTGGGCAAAATCCACATCCATTGATGTGATGTCCTCTACTAGTTTTTTGTCATTTGCCATTATATTGTCTCCGTAAATGTATATATGCGTAATTGAGCAAGCTCAAATATAAACTAATTGCACTTGATTTGCAAGCAAAGCAGTCTTCGTGCGATTAAAGATTATTGCTGTTTAGTACTTGATTCCGTACTTTGACAGCTTCCTTGATATAGTGGACTGGTCTGTCTTGAGCTGCCTGGAAAGCTCTGTACCATTCTTATATATCTTGATATATTCCTCGAGCAGATTTTTTTCGTAATTCTCCATAATCTGCTTAAGCGACATGCCCTCATTGTTGACAAGCGTCTGCGATCCCTGCTCTGCATTATCATGCATGAGTACGCCAAGTGACTCGTAGGCATCACGAAGTGAGATGCGTTCACCAGGGCTCTGGATAACAATACGCTCAACAACATTTCTAAGCTCTCTGACATTACCCGGATAGTCATATTGACTGAGAAACTGCATTGCATCCGAGTCTATACTCTTGTTGAGCTCGTACTTGGCATTAAAGAGCCTGATAAAATGATTAATAAGCAGCGGTATATCCTCACGCCTGTTCTCGAGCGGAGGTACGTTGATATATATGACATTAAGACGGTAGTAGAGATCCTCTCGGAATTCCTTGGCTGCAATCATAGCCTTTAAGTCTACGTTGGTCGAGGATATCAGACGAAAGTCTACATTGGTAGCCTTATTGCCGCCTAGTCTGCGCAGACTCCTCTCCTGGAGTACTCTAAGGAGCTTACTCTGAAGTGAAAGCGGAAGCTCTCCAATCTCATCCAAGAGCAAGGTTCCGCCATTTGCAGACTCAATCAGTCCCTTCTTGCCCTTAGGGCTTCCTCCGGTAAATGCCCCCGGCTCATATCCGAAAAGCTCACTCTCAAGCAGATTCTCCGGTATGGCTGCGCAGTTAATCTTGATAAAGGGCTTATCCTTACGCAGGCTGTTTTCGTGGATGATATCTGCTATAAGCTCCTTGCCAACTCCTGACGGACCGGTAATAAGAACGCTCGCATCAGTCTCGGCAACTCGCTTGGACTTCTCGACAACCTGCTGCATAATATAGCTTTGGTATATCAGATGTCCGTCGCCTGTAATTGCCTGCTTGAGTATGTTTGAGTACTCCTCAAGCTCATTGACTCGTTTCTTGTAGTTAATCGTCTCCGTAATGTCCGACAGTAGATTGATTACATAACAAAGCTTACCGTCACTGTCATATACCGGAAATGCGCTCACCTCATAGTTGTGGTTCTGCGGAGTGCTCTGGCGCAAAGTAACCTTGTCTCCGCTTGCTATAACCTTGATAGAGGCGGACGGCGTAACATCACCAAGCTCCTCTAAGTGATACATACTATTGTTAATGTATAACTCCTTGGGCTGCCCGGTAATGCGTGTATGAGCATCATTTAAAAAGACAGTCTGTCCGTTACTGTCTGTAATGTTCACACCTATCTGATCGTTATATATTATTGAATTAAATATATTAATCTTATCTTCACGTGAGAGCTGTTCTATGAACTCACGAAACGAAAGCTTAGCATCTGCATCACTAATCATTTTGTATAAACCTCATCATGAAATAATAACATATTTTGGGCAAAACAGCAATTGCTCTGTGCTTAAGCACAGAGCAATGAGGAGGAAGTCTGAACTCACTCAGGCTTCTTATGAATGCCGCGACAATAAGCGTAAAAAAAGAAACGCGAAATGTGCATCACTGCGAAATAATAGTTTCCGGCATTGCTTCGTTCTGATTAGTCAAAATACCTGCAGCGTGTGTTCTCTTTTCTGTCGCTGCTTCTTCGCGATTTAAGAGCCTGTCTCGTTGTTTGCCAAAGGCTCTGTTAAGCACTCCGACCATCATGCCTACAAGAATTGCTGCGATTACTGTACCAACCCCTACGCTTCCGAGACCGCCCAGCAAGGTGAGGCAGGTAACCATGGATACTATTACCATGGTACAGTCAAAGCCAATCTTAACCTTCGAGAATTCAATACCTGTAACCTCTGATACAGCCTGCATAGCCCCCTCTCCTGCAAGCGGCATAACATTTGCAGGAAGATAGAAGAAGATGCCAAGTGCCACAATAACCGTACTGATTAATACCATTGCGACACGTATTGCGATAATATCCGTGCTCGGAAGAAAGCCTGCCAGGTAATTGCAGAAGGTTGTAAAATATCCAAACACCACACCTACAGCTATCTGCAGAAGACTTATCGGCTTAAAGCGCTTCCTCAGGATAATAATCTGCAATAATACCAATACGCAGTGAAATAATATCGTAGCCTTGCCCATCTCTATGCCCCATACGCAGGTGATAGTATAAGGAATAGAGCTTACCGGAGATACTCCGAGATTAGACTTAACAGAGAGTGCAACACCGATAGTCATAATAAAAAGGCCGACAAAATACATCGGCAGTCTAACTTTCCAATTTTTCATAATATATTCTGTTCCGTTTCTGTATTGTTAGATACTCTAAAAGTGTTGCCAGAGCACGTCAGTGCGAAGCAATCCTAATGTTTATCACGCTAGGTATACTTGATAGACATGAGAGTAAGTCCCCTGGCTTCAGCTGTAGGACCGGCCTTAGTGCGGTCATGTGCCTCCAATGCAGCTGCTACTCTGTCTGCAGTCCACAGCCCCGTACCTACATTCATGAGCGTACCCGCAATAATACGCACCATGTTATATAAAAAACCATTGCCGGTAATACGTATAGTGACTGTTTTATTATGCGGAGGATGCAGGCTCTGAGCTGCCAGGTCATTTGCAGTATCAGCGCATGCTATCTTGTAAATTGTTCCTGCATTATCGGATGCTTTATTGCATAAAGCATAATTACTCACCGGTTCATTTGAGAAAATATCTATTGAGTAGATAGTTCTGACAGCGCTGCCACCTTCTTTTAATACCTGTGACGAAGGATTGGCAAATGAAGTGTAATCATGCTCTCCTATAAGGCACTGTGCAGCCTCCTGCATGAGTCCTATATCCGGCACTCGTGTTGAAAATGAAGCATACAGGCGCTGCTTTGGATCCTCTATCCTGCCACAGTCATAGACATATTCATAGGTCTTGATACAGTCGCATTTTCTCGGATGCCAGTCTGACGGCACCTCTATGCCCTCTGTGACTCTTATATCAGGAGGCAGAAAGCTTGCAATCGCCAAGGGGAATCTATCGGCCGGTATGCTTGACTCAGTATCAAACACAGCCACATTGCCATAGGCATGCACTCCGCTGTCAGTACGGCTTGCGCCGATGACATTTACAGTCTCATGAGTAAGCTCGCTAAGCGCACGATTAAGCTCTCCTTCAATGGTAGGAAGAGCCGGCTGCAGCTGAAAACCGCAGTAATTTGTGCCGTCATATGCAACTGTGAGCTTAATTCTGTGCAACTATATCTTCTCCTTATATTGATACTGTTGTTACCTCGACTGCTTTACCGCACTTAATACTGCCTCCACAGCCTCATCCATGGTTGATATATCCCAAGGAACGTCAAAGCCTGATTCTCTCAGCTCATGAGCTATCTCAGTTATCTCCGGCACACCAAGTCCGTAGCTTAAGAGCTCGTCTCTGTGCTTAAACACTTCCTTAGGAGTGTCATAGAACTTAAGCTCCGCATTATTCATGACCAGTATCTTATCAGCGTACTCTGCAACGTCATCCATGCTGTGTGAAACAAGGAGTACACTTATACCCTTTTCCTTATGCAGACGCTTAACCAGCTCCAGCATCTCAAGTCTCGCTGTAGGATCCAAGCCTGCCGTAGGCTCATCAAGTATCAGCACATCGGGTTCCATAGCCAGTATGCCTGCAAGTGCAGCTCGTCTTTTCTCGCCTCCGGAGAGTTCAAACGGACTGCGGCTTAAGTAACTTTCATCAAGTCCAAGTGCCTTAAGCGACTCGCGAGCGAGACTCTCTGCCTCTTCATTAGTTCTGCCCATATTTAAGGGGCCGAACATAACATCCTTAAGCACGGTCTCCTCAAACAGCTGATACTCAGGATACTGAAACACCAATCCAACCTTGCCGCGCAGGGCCTTCAGGTCATATCCTTCTGCAAATATATCCTCACCGTTATACAGCACTGTGCCCTCTGTAGGCTGTTCAAGTCCGTTCAAATGCTGTATCAGGGTGGATTTACCTGAGCCGGTATGCCCGATAACTCCTACGAAATCGCCATCCGCCAGTGTAAAGCTGACATCCTTGACGGCGCAGGACTCCATAGCCGTGCCCTTATTATATATATGTGTGAGATGTCTTACCTCAAGACTCATCTGACGCTCCTCGAATATACGTAACTGTTTGATTTACAAGCACCACTTGATATAAATGTGACGGATTGTTTCACCCATATGCACTCTCGCAATCCTGCCGGACAAAGCTCTGCTTTCGTTTCGCTTGCTGCCATGACTTTTGTCACAAGCCCTGGCTTTACTCAGGCTTATCAAGCTCACACCAGAAATCTGCTTCCTATCATCAGCACAAGATATATCCATATAAAGGCATACGCAATCCTGTCACGCTTAGCATAGGTAAGCGGCTTCATCTTGGTTCTGCCCTCTCCGCCATGATAGCAGCGAGCCTCCATAGCAAGTGCGAGGTCTGAAGCACGTCTGAATGCTGCAATAAAAAGCGGAACTAATATAGGCACCATAGCCTTAGCACGCTTTATAATATTTCCTGTATCAAAGTCAGCTCCTCTTGCCTTCTGAGCTCTGATAATCTTATCCGTCTCATCGGTCAATATGGGTATGAATCTGAGGGCTATCGACATCATCATCGCAATATCATGTACAGGCACCTTGAAATGATTCAGAAAGCCTAAGCCCTTCTCAAGTCCGTCCGTAAGCTGAGTCGGTGTAGTTGTAAGTGTCATTATTGATGAACCAAGTACAAGATATATAAGCCTCAGCGCCATAAAGCCTGCAAGCTTAAGTCCCTCATAGGTAATACGTATAAAGCCTATGCGAACCAGCTCGGTGCCGCCTGTAAAAAATATATTGAACGACACTGAGATAAGCAGCAGGATAAGTACTGCCTTAAGTCCTCTCGTTATAAAGCTGAACGGTACATGGCTCAGCCTGATACAGACTGCAAGCACTAAAGTTGCCAATACATATCCCGTTATTGATGAGGTAACAAACAGTGAGATTACAAACATCATCGTTCCGAACAGCTTAGTGCGCGGATCAAGACGATGTATCACCGAATCAACCGGATAATATTGTCCTAATGTAATATCTCTAAGCATTGCACTCATGCTCCCCTGTATCAGCTTCCGGTCTTAGCTTCTTAAGACTCTCAATAAGCTCAGCTGTCGTAAGTATCCCGTCAGGAATATCAAGTCCGCGTTCCTTAAGTCTTGCCGCAAGCTCCGTAACTACCGGCAGAGCAAGAAAATGCCTCTTAAGCTCCTCAGGTCTTGAAAAAAGCTCTCTCGGCGTTCCGTCAAGCGGATTGCCGTTGCTGTCCTTAGCTATCTCGCCATGCTCCATAACTATAAGCCTGTCAGCATCAACAGCCTCCTCCATATAATGAGTAATAAGGACTATGGTTATGCCCTCATGCTTGTTAAGATCATGCACTGCCTCAAGGACATACTTTCTGCCCTGAGGGTCAAGCATGGCAGTAGGCTCATCTAAGACTATACATTCCGGCTTCATAGCCATTATGCCTGCTATAGCGACCCTCTGCTTCTGTCCTCCGGACAGTCGGTTCGGTGACTTCATGCGCACAGAGCTTATCTCAAGTCTGTCAATAACCTTATTGACTCTCTCGATTATCTCATCCTGCGGCACACCTAGATTCTCAGGTCCGAACGCTACGTCCTCTTCGACAACATTGGCCACAATCTGGTTGTCCGGATTCTGGAACACCATACCTGCCTGTCTGCGTATATTGAGGATGTTGTCTTCCTCCTTGGTGTCCATGCCGGATACTATAACTGTGCCCTCATCCGGAAGATTCAGTGCATTGATAAGCTTGGCAAAGGTAGACTTGCCTGAGCCGTTATGTCCGAGCACGCAAACAAATGAGCCCTTCTCAATGCTTACATTAAGCTCTGAGAGGGCTGTTTGCGTCTCTATTACATTGTCTGCCTCATCATGTACCGTATACTTGTATATGACCTTGGCTGCCTCTATTATATTCATGTTTTATGCAAATGATTCCCGCCGACAATTGCACAAGCGGTAGGTTTTAAGCTATCTCCATACTGTCAAAAGTTACCGTTGTTCTGCAAACATTTGTACACACCTTAGCCGCGCTAAATGTTCCTCACTTATGCCTGCCCGCTTATCTTCTCAATCTCTGCTGCAATAAGGTCTACTCCGCTGCTTATAGGTGCTGATTCCATAGCAGCAATAAACTTGGCTCTTGTATCCCATAATGTGTGAACGCAGTTAAGGAGTGATTCATCAGTCATATCCTCCTCCTTGAGCACCATAGAGAAGCCCTGTGCCTCAAAGGATGCTGCATTAAGCAGCTGATCTCCTCTGCTTGCTGCAGCTGAAAGCGGAATCAATAAATTTGGCTTCTTGAGAGCTAAGAGCTCACATATGGCATTAGCTCCTGCACGTGATATGCAGATATCTGCAGCTGCAAATAAATCCTTAAGCTCCTCAGATGCAAACTCATACTGCTTATAACCGGTTACATTAAGCCTTGACTCATCTATGTTGCCCTTGCCGCACATATGAACTATATCAAAGTCCTTAAGCAGCTCGTCAAGAACTGAACGCACGGCTACATTTACATGCTGTGCACCAAGAGAACCTCCTATAATAAGAAGTACCGGCTTGCTGCCGTCAAAGCCCATGAGTTTAAGTCCCTGTACCCTGTCTCCCTGCAGCAGCTCCTCTCTTATAGGTGAGCCTGTGAGTACTGCCTTAGACTTTGGCAAAAGCTTAACTGTCTCCGGAAAATTACAGCAGATGCGCTTAGCAAAGGGAGCAGCTATCTTGTTGGCAAGTCCGGGCGTCATGTCCGACTCATGTGCGATAACCGGTACGCCGCACATCCATGCAGCTATAGTTACCGGTACTGCAACAAAGCCTCCCTTAGAGAAGATAACATCCGGCTTGAATTCCTTGATGATGTGTCTGGCATCTCCAAGCCCCTTGATTACCCTGAAGGGATCCGTAAAGTTCTTAAGGTCAAAATACCTGCGGAGCTTACCCGTGGATATTCCTTTATAGGCAATGCCGGCCTTCTCAACCATCCCCTGCTCCATACCCTGCTTGCCGCCTATATAGAGCACTTCATAATTAAGCTTCTTTAATCTGGGAAGCAGCGCAAGGTTAGGTGTAACATGGCCTGCTGTGCCGCCTCCGGTAAGTATAATTTTCTTCATCTTTACCCAAAACTCAAGTGCCTGATGAGCATCAGGCTTCTTAAATGACAATTTGGATATATTTTATATTAATTCTATCTATTTAACAAGAGTTAAACATATTGGCTGCGCTTAGTGCGTAGGCGATTATGC
>CAVBGP010000039.1:0-15586 GCA_963595005.1 Acutalibacteraceae bacterium
GTTATATATTATACGCAACAAAGCAAGTGGAAATTTGTGAAAAACTGACAAATTATTAACAATTAATCTAATCGACATTTTAGGGAGGGATTAGCATTGAAGAAAGTGCAGTTTACTGAAACTGTCCTAAGAGACGCGAATCAGTCGCTTATTGCAACACGCTTACCTTATGACAAATTTGCACCTATCTTAAGAACCATGGATAAGGCAGGCTTTTACTCAGTCGAATGCTGGGGCGGAGCTACCTTTGACGTGTGCTTAAGATATCTTGACGAGGATCCGTGGGAGAGACTCAGGAAGCTGCGCAAGGCTATGCCTAACACAAAGCTTCAGATGCTGCTTAGGGGTCAGAATATACTGGGATATAAACATTATCCCGACGATATAGTAAGACGCTTTGTCAGAGCCTCAATCAGAAACGGTATTGACATTATACGTATATTTGATGCGCTTAATGACCTTGATAATCTCAAGGTGGCAATCGATGAGACACTTAAAAACGGTGCCATGGCATCCGGAACTATATCATATACTACAAGCCCGGTTCATACCCTGGATAAATATGTAGCGATGACCAAGGAGCTTGCAGCTATGGGCGTAAGCTCCATATGTATTAAGGATATGGCAGGAATACTTGATCCGGTTGCTGCCTATGAACTGGTAAGTGCAGTCAAGGATGCAGTTGATCTGCCGGTAATTATTCATACGCATTCTACGGCAGGCATGGCGTTTATGACCTATGAGAAGGCAATCGAAGCCGGTGTTGATGTCATAGACACTGCCATCTCACCTATGTCAGGAGGAACCTCACAGCCTGCAACAGAGACCTTATATTATGTGGCAAGAGCTATGGGCTATGAGACAGGACTCTGCGAGAAGGCATTATTTGCCATGTCTGATTTCTTTAAGCCTATAAAGCAAGGCTATGTTGATGACGGAACTCTCAATCCGATATCTCTCTCAACTGATACGAGATGTCTGAATTATCAGATACCCGGAGGCATGCTCTCAAATCTCTTAAGCCAGCTTAAGATGCTTGGTGCGATTGACAGGTATGAGGAGGTACTTGTAGAGACTCCGCTAGTCAGAAAGGACATGGGTTATCCGCCGCTTGTTACCCCTACCAGCCAGATAATAGGTTCTCAGGCTGTGCAAAACGTACTTGCAGGCGAGAGATACAAAAACTGCGGAGCAGAGATTAAGGCATATTGTGCGGGTGAATACGGTAAGACTCCGGCACCGATAGACCCGGATATCAGAGCCAAGATACTTGGTGATATGCCGATAGTTAAGGGCCGCTATGCCGATACTCTGCCTACCGACACCTATGAGAAGGCAGAGGCAAAGCTTGGAACAAATGCCAAGGGAGAAGAGGACGTGCTTAGCTATATCCTGTTCCCTGAGGTTGCAGAGCGCTTCTTTGAGAAACGCAGAGAGAAGGAAAAACGCTGCGTTAAGTATTCTATAGTTAGGGAGGCTTAAAGCATGACTGAGATATCATCCTATGGTGATGCCGTTATAATTGCAGTGCTTGGCTACGCAATTGTATTTGTAGGGCTGGTTTTGCTTATGATAGTCCTGATGGTGCTATCACGGATTATGACAGGCACAAAGTCAGTTCAGGCCGTAGAGGCTGTTGTTACTGCAAATGCAGCTGCATCCCTCAGACCTGAGCCAGATGTAAGTCTGGCACCGCTTAAGGCAGTCAAGAAGGCACCGGGCAGTGCCGGAGAGCTGATGCTCTACGATACTGATCCGCGAGATGCAGCCATGATTATGGCTATAGTTGCAGACGAGCTTGGAAAGCCTATTAACAAACTGCGTTTCAAATCCATCAGAGAGGTTAGATAATGAAATATAAGGTAACACTTAATAATAAGGTATATGAGGTTGAGGTTGAGGAAGGTCAGGCACTTATGCTTAATGAGTATGAGCTGATGGCACCTGATACACAGGGACAGCCTGCACCTGCTGCAGCCGCATCATCAGCATCCGCACCTGCAGCTAAGGCACCTTCTGTAGGACTTGCAGCGGGAGAGCCGGTCAAGGCACCGATGCCGGGCAATGTTCTCAAGATTAACGTAAGCCTTGGTCAGAAGGTCGAAGAAGGTGAGGTAGTCGTAATACTTGAGGCCATGAAGATGGAAAATGAGATAGTAGCGACTAAATCCGGTACAATAGCTCAGATAGTTGTAGACAAGGGTGCTGTTGTAGAGACAGGCGCTCCGTTAGTTGTTATAGCATAAGGAGACAGCATGGACATAATTGCAACCCTGCAGAAGCTAATGCTTGAATCAGGCTTTGCGGGATTTTTTATGGCTGAGGGCTGGAGAAACCTTGTAATGATTATCATTGCACTCATACTCCTGTATCTCGGCATAGTCAAGAAATTTGAGCCGCTTCTGCTTTGCGGCATAGCATTCGGATGTCTCTTGTCAAATCTGTCGTATTTTACGGCATTAGGCGGAGAAAATGCACTCTATCATCCAGAACTGTGGACAGAGTTTCTGGATCAAAACGGTCCGTATTATCATAGCTACGGTCACATATTAAGTAACTGCGGCCTTTTGGATTTCTTCTATATAGGAGTAAAGGCAGGAGTATACCCCTCACTTATATTCCTCGGAGTCGGTGCTATGACGGACTTTGGTCCGCTCATCGCTAATCCCAAGAGCATATTGCTGGGGGCAGCTGCACAGCTTGGAGTATTTGCGGCATTTCTAGGCGCAGTAGCCTTAGGCTTTACCGGAAATGAAGCTGCCTCCATCGGTATCATCGGAGGTGCAGACGGACCTACAGCTATCTTCCTTACAACCAGACTTGCCCCTCATCTCTTAGGACCCATAGCTATAGCAGCCTATTCATATATGGCGCTTATACCGCTTATCCAGCCGCCGCTTATGAAGCTGTGCACAACGCAGAAGATGCGTGAGGTCAAGATGGAGCAGGCTCGAGAGGTATCAAAGACAGAGAAGATAGTATTTCCTATAGTTGTATCTATATTTGTAATCTTGCTGCTTCCGTCAACTGCACCGCTTGTAGGCTGTCTCATGCTTGGCAATCTCTTCAGAGAATGCGGAGTTACGGACAGGCTCTCAGATACGGCACAAAATGCTTTGATGAACTGCGTAACCATATTCCTTGCAACCAGCGTCGGAGCAACCATGACTGCAGGAACCTTCCTGAACATTCAGACTATCTATATTATAATCCTCGGACTTTGTGCATTTGCATTGTCTACGATAGGCGGCTTGCTCGGAGGAGTGGTGATGTACTATGTTTCAGGCGGCAAGATTAATCCGCTTATAGGCTCTGCCGGCGTATCAGCCGTACCTATGGCAGCCAGAGTAGCACAAAATGAGGGACGTAAGTACAATAAGACTAACTTCCTCCTCATGCATGCGATGGGACCGAATGTTGCAGGTGTTATCGGCTCAGCAATAGCAGCGGGCTTTTTGCTGTCGGTATTTGGAGCATAGACACTCATACTTAGAGTATTTGCAGGTGTCATGCAGTAAAAAAGGTGACGGAATGCTTATTACTTACGCATTCGTCACCTTTTTTATAACAATTCATACACTGAACACATTTAACCGCTTGACTTTTGTCGGGCGGTATTATAATATAACGATGTTAGCAATCAAGAGACTAGAGTGCTAACAAGAAAAGAAGCGTGGATAGGTTATGGAACTGGATGAGAGAAAAACAATTATATTAAAGGTTATCATCAAGAGCTATCTTGAGACAGGTGAGCCTGTAGGCTCACGTACTATCTCTAAGCTCTCAGGACTTAACTTAAGCTCAGCCACTATTCGTAACGAGATGAGCGACTTGGTTGAGATGGGCTATATTGAACAGCCGCACACCTCAGCTGGACGTATACCCACAGATAAGGGCTATCGCTTCTATGTGGACAGCATAGTTAATGAGAGCAATCGCAGGATGAGTGCTATGACTACGCAGATGCTTGACAGAGTGGATAAGCTTGAATCACTCCTCAAGAACATTGTTCGTGCGATAGCAAGCGATACAAACTATGCGGCGCTTATAAGCGGACCTAACACAAGCAAGGTTAAGATTAAGTACATTCAGCTTAGCATTCCGTCGGACGGACAGGTGCTTATGATACTGGTTCTTGATGGCAATGTTATCAAGAACGAGGTACTTAATATCAGCGACAGCATGGATTATGAGACCGCCATGAACCTTACCGTGATGATGAATAATCACTTAAGCGGACTTAGCCTAAGAGAGATTAGTCCTAAGGTTACCACAGACATCATGGTACAGGCGGGGGAGCAAAGCTCTAATGTCAAGATTATTCTGGATGCAATAGTTGAGCTGCTTGAGGAGGGCGAGAACAATCACGATATATTTACCTCAGGCGCCAAGAACATTTTCAGATATCCGGAGCTTACGGATATCGACAAGGCCTCGGCACTTATCTCAGCCTTCGAGGAGAAGGATAAGCTGAACGAGCTGGTTAATGAGGTGACGGAGCTAAGCATAACTGAAGGCAGCTCACAGGGCAACATCAGGGTCTATATAGGAGGAGAGGGTCCGGTTAAGAATATGAAGGACTGCTCACTCATAACAGCCAACTATGAGCTTGGCGACGGCATGACCGGTGTGATAGGAGTTATAGGACCTAAGCGTATGGACTATGAGAAGGTTATGCAGACCATAAGCGATATCAAGGTTCAGTTAGACAACAGCTTCGGCGACAGCAGTAAGAAGGAAGATGAGTGATATGAGAGATGATAAGGATTTGAAACAGGAACAGGCAGTATCCGATGCAGAGACTGATAAGACTGAGACCTTAGACGAGACGGCTAAGGAAACCGATGCAGCACAGGATGCAGAAGGCAACGGAGACAGCTGCAGCACAGGCGATAATGATACTGCAGACGCAGGCACAGATGCCAAGTCCTCAGAAAAGGAAACTCAGGCAGCAGATGCAGCAGCTGACGGTACAGATACTGAAGCTAAAGATAGCAGTGCAGCAGCTTCAGACGATGCAGCCTCATCTCAGCCGGACAAAAAGGATAAGCAGATAGAGGAGCTTAGTGACAAGTATAAGAGACTTTTTGCGGAGTTTGATAACTTCCGTAAGAGGACGGAGGCAGAGAAGACAGGCATGTTCGCTGAGGGAGAAAGAACAGTACTGCTCAAGGTGCTTCCGCTTATAGATAATTTTGAGAGAGCCTTAGACAGCATCCCCGAGGAACAGAAGGGCACTGCACTTGCAGATGGCATAGATAAGACCTATAAGGCCTTTATGGCACAGCTTACAGAGCTTGGGGTCACACCGATTGATGCCTGCGGCAAGAGCTTTGATGCCAACCTTCATAATGCGGTTATGCATATTGAGGATGAGTCAGCTGAGGAAAATGTAGTCGTAGAGGAATTCCAGAAGGGCTACATGTTCAAGGATAAGGTTCTCAGATATTCAATGGTAAAGGTAGCTAATTAATATATAAATTCAGAGATTTAACTTTAGACAGTTTGGGAGGATATAATTATGAGCAAGATTATAGGTATCGACCTTGGAACAACTAACAGCTGCGTAGCAGTTATGGAGGGCGGAAAGCCAACAGTTATCCCTAATGCAGAGGGACAGAGAACAACACCATCTGTAGTAGCATTTACCAAGACAGGCGAGAGACTGGTAGGAGATCCGGCTAAACGTCAGGCTATCACCAACCCTGACAGAACCATCTCATCAATCAAGAGACACATGGGTACCGACTATAAGGTAACCATTGACGGCAAGTCATATACTCCTCAGGAGATTTCAGCTATGATACTGCAGAAGCTTAAGGCTGATGCAGAGAGCTATCTTGGCGAGAAGGTATCAGAGGCAGTTATCACAGTTCCGGCTTACTTCAATGACGCACAGCGTCAGGCAACTAAGGATGCAGGTAAGATTGCAGGTCTCGATGTTAAGCGTATCATCAACGAGCCTACAGCAGCAGCTCTTGCTTACGGACTTGAGGATGAGAATGAGCAGAAGGTTATGGTATACGACCTTGGCGGCGGTACCTTCGATGTATCACTTATTGATATCGGAGACGGCGTAGTTGAGGTTATGGCTACAAACGGTGATACCCACCTTGGCGGCGATGATTACGATAATGCAATTATGAACTGGCTTGTAAGCGAGTTTAAGAAGACTGAGGGTATAGACCTTTCAGGCGATAAGATGGCTATGCAGAGACTCAAAGAGGCAGCTGAGAAGGCTAAGAAGGAGCTTTCTGCAGCTACAACCACCAACATCAATCTGCCGTTCATCACAGCTACTCAGGATGGACCTAAGCACCTTGATATGACTCTTACAAGAGCTAAGTTTGATGAGCTTACTGCAGAGCTTACAGCACGTACAGACGTACCGGTTAAGAATGCCATGAAGGATGCAGGACTTACCAATGCAGACCTTGGCAAGGTACTTCTTGTCGGCGGTTCTACACGTATGATTTGTGCACAGGATGAGGTTAAGAAGCTCACAGGCAAGGAGCCTTCTAAGACACTTAACCCGGATGAGTGTGTTGCAATCGGTGCAGCAGTTCAGGGCGGCAAGCTTGCAGGTGATGCCGGTGCCGGCGATGTGCTTCTGCTTGATGTAACACCTCTTACACTTAGCATTGAGACTCTCGGCGGAGTTGCTACTCCTCTTATCAAGAGAAATACAACCATCCCGACAACAGCTCAGCAGGTATTCTCAACAGCAGCTGATAATCAGACAGCAGTTGATATCCACATTGTACAGGGTGAGCGTGAGTTTGCTAAGGACAATAAGACACTCGGACAGTTCAGACTTGACGGCATTGCTCCGGCTCCGCGTGGTATACCGCAGATCGAAGTTAAGTTTGATATAGATGCTAACGGTATCGTTAACGTAACAGCAAAGGATCTTGCCACCGGCAAGGACGCACATATCACTATCACCTCAGGCTCTAACATGTCACAGGATGATATTGATAAGGCTGTAAGAGAGGCTCAGCAGTTCGAGGCAGAGGATAAGAAGAAGAAGGAAGGCATCGATACCAAGAACGAGGCAGATTCCATCGTATTCCAGACAGAGAAGGCTCTTAAGGAGGTAGGTGATAAGGTATCTGAGGCTGACAAGGCTTCAGTACAGGCAGACATTGATGCACTTAAGAACGCACTCAATGCACTTCCGGCAGACGGCTCACTTACTGATGACCAGATTGCTAACATTAAGTCTCTTAAGGAGAAGCTCATGAGCTCTTCACAGGGAGTATTTACCAAGATGTATGAGCAGGCTCAGGCAGCTCAGGGCGCAGCCGATGCACAGGGCGGTGCTGCAGCAGGTGACGGAGCACAGACCGCATCTCATGATGACAATGTAGTTGACGGAGACTACAAGGAAGTTTAATTCCGGATATTAAGAACAACATTGATTTTTGACACCAATGGCGAGGCTCTAGGCTTCGCCATATGGTGCGTTTATGAACAGGCAGTTCAGCTTGAGGAACAAATATGGCAGAAAAAAGAGATTATTATGAGGTATTGGGAGTAGATAAGTCTGCTGACGATGCTGCTATCAAGAAGGCATACAGACAGCTCGCCAAGAAGTATCATCCTGATTCCAATCCGGGAGACAAGGATGCAGAGGCTAAGTTCAAGGAAGCAGGAGAGGCCTATGCGGTATTGTCAGATCCCGACAAAAGGGCCGCATATGACAGATACGGTCATGCCGCATTTGATGCCAATTCTGCAGCAGGACGTGCCTCGGGCTATGGCGGCTTTGATTTTAACGGCATGGACTTCTCTGATATATTCGGGGATTTGTTCGGAGGCGGCTTTGGCTTTGGCGGCAGCAGCTACCGGAGCTATGGCAGTGCTACGGCTGCGAGACGAGGTGCCGATGTCAGAATTAAGATGCGCGTCAATTTTAATGATGCGATATTTGGCTGTGAGAAGGAAATAGAGATTAACTATAAGGATACCTGCAAGAGCTGTAATGGGTCAGGTGCCAAGGCAGGTACCTCACCGGAGACCTGTCCTAAGTGTCAGGGACGCGGCAAGGTAACAATGATACAAAATAATCCGTTCTTCGGTCAGATGCAGACTGTCACAACCTGTCCGGACTGCGGAGGTGCCGGCAAGATTATAAGAGAGAAGTGTCCGGACTGCAGAGGTACAGGTTATATTCAGGGCAAGAAGCGTCTGAAGGTTAATATCCCTGCCGGTATAGATGACGGTCAGGCAATAAGACTTAGAGACAGCGGAGAGCCGGGAAGCAACGGAGGTCCTAGAGGAGATTTACTTGTTGAGGTATCAGTAACAGAGGATCCTAAGTTCAAGAGACAGGGCAATACGATATTCTCAGCGGTATCCGTACCGTATACCAAGATGGTGCTTGGCGGACCGATACACATCGACACAGTAGACGGCAAGGTTGAATACAAGATTAACCCCGGTACACCTACGGATACCAAGGTCAGACTTAAGGGCAAGGGCGTGCCTTATGTTAACTCGCCAAGCATGAGAGGCGACCACTATGTAACGCTTATGGTTAAGATTCCTACAACTCTTAATGCAGAGCAGAAGAAGGCACTTAAGAACTACGCAGCCGCATGCGGCGAGGATCCGGACAAGGCATAAGACGGCATTTACATTTATATGAGATATACAGGAACCATCAGAGCAGTTCGCTTTGGCGGTTCCTGTTTTATTGCCGTGGGTTGACATATTATTGAAAAAAGTTCCTTGTTATGCTATGATATTTTAGTTTTATCAGCGATAGCTGAAAGTATAGGAAAAGTAAGGCAGGTAAACATTAAATGAAAGAACAGAGTAAGCTCAAGTCGATTATATGGGTTATCGGCATTATAGCTGTTACTGCATTATCATTGGTCGGTGCAGTTAAGTATGCTGATGACATCAAGCTGGGACTTGATCTTGACGGTGGTGTCAGCATTACCTATGAGGCAACTGAGGAGAATCCTTCAGATGTTGATATGGCAGATACCATTTACAAGATTCAGAAGAGAGTAGAAGGCTACTCCAATGAGTCATCTGTATATCAGGAGGGTTCAAATCGTATCAACGTTGATATCCCTGGTGTATCAGATGCTAATGCTATACTGGAGGAGCTTGGTAAGCCGGGTTCACTTATCTTCACAACCTTAAGCCAGGATGACAGCGGTAATTACACTGTCGGTGATACCGTATGTGAAGGCTCAGATATCAAGAGCGCAGGCGTATCTATGGTTAAGGGAACAAACGGCGGATCCGATACCTATGAGGTTGGCGTAAGCTTCACAGAGGAAGGAACCAAGAAGTTTGCAGACGCTACTACTGCCAATGTAGGCAAGCAGATAGCCATCATCTACGATAACGAGATAGTGTCAGCACCGGTTGTTAACGAGCCTATCACAGGAGGTCAGTGCTCCATCACAGGTAATTTCACTCAGGATGAGGCATACAATCTTGCACAAACCATACGTCTCGGTGCCCTTAAGCTCGAGCTTACGGAGGTTCGTTCAAATGTTGTAGGTGCAAGACTTGGACAGCAGGCTATCAATCTGTCACTCAAGGCAGGTATCATCGGTTTTGCAATAGTAGTATTAATCATGCTGCTTGCATATCGTATAGCGGGACTTGCAGCTTCAATTGCACTTACTCTCTATGTAGGCGTTATAGTCATACTCTTAAGTGCATTTGAGATAACTCTTACACTGCCGGGCATTGCGGGTATAGTACTGTCGGTAGGTATGGCGGTCGATGCCAATGTCATTATATTCACAAGTATTAAGGAAGAATTAGGTCAAGGCAAGAGCGTTGGCGAAGCTATACATGCCGGCTTCTATAAGGCTATGTCAGCCATAGTCGACGGTAATGTCACAACTCTTATAGCAGCAGTTGTTATCTACCTTATGGGTACAGGTACTGTTAAGGGCTTTGCTCAGACACTTGCCCTCGGTATTATTTTGTCTATGCTCACGGCACTCTTTATCAGCCGTTGGCTCATCAATGCCTTCTATTGGTTAGGCTTCAACAAGCCTGTATACTTCGGCATCAAGAAGCCGGTAGAGAAGCCGTTTGATTTTGTAGGCAAGAGCAAGATATTCTATGCAGTATCCATTATTGTCATAGTATGCGGACTTGCATTCATGGGCATCAACAAGAGCAGCACAGGTGACATGTTCAACTACGGACTTGACTTCAAGGGCGGTACATCAAGCAATGTTACCTTCAATGAGGATCTTGATATAGATTATCTTTCTGAAAATGTTGCCCCGGTAGTTACAGAGGCAACAGGAGATGCCAATCCGCAGATATCCAAGGTTGCAGGTACCAACGAGGTACTTATCAGAACTCTGTCACTTGATGCAGACGGCAGAGATAAGCTGAATCAGGCACTTGCAGATAACTTCGGTGTTGATAAGGAGCTTATAACTGCAGAGAACATCTCAGGAAGCGTATCAACAGAGATGAAGATAGACGCAGTAAAGGCTATAGTGATTGCCGGCATCTTCATGCTTATATACATCTGGTTCAGATTCAAGAATCTTAACTTTGCATCTTCTGCAGTGCTTGCACTTATGCACGATGTAATGGTTACACTTACCTGCTATGCAGCATTCAAGTGGTCAGTTGGTTCGACCTTCATCGCTTGTATACTTACCATAGTAGGATATTCTATCAATGCAACCATAGTTATCTTTGACAGAATAAGACGTAACCTCAAGCTTGCAGGCTACGGCGCTGATGTTCCTAACGTGGTAAATAAGTCTATAGCAGAGACTATGACTCGTACTATGTTTACATCAACAACAACCTTTGTAATGGTATTGTGCCTCTTTGTATTCGGAACCTCATCCATAAGAGAGTTTGCACTCCCGATCATGATAGGTATAGTATGCGGCGGATATTCATCTGTATTTATCACAGGTCCGCTTTGGAACTTCCTTAATGCAAGAACTGTTGCAGCTAATGCTAAGAAGAAGGCAGAAATAGCTGCTGAAGGCAAGAAGAATAAGAAAGCATGAAATATGAGATAGTTGCCGAAGAAGGCAGAGCAAAATCAGCTCATATAGAGACTGTGCACGGCACGATTGAGACACCTGTGTTCATGAATGTCGGCACGGTCGGTGCTATCAAGGGCGCTGTTTCAACCATGGATCTCAAGGAGATAGGCTGTCAGGTTGAGCTGTCGAACACCTATCACCTGCATGTGAGGACAGGAGATAAGCTGATTAAGCAGCTAGGCGGTTTGCACAGATTCATGAATTGGGACAGACCCATACTTACGGACAGTGGAGGATTTCAGGTATTTTCACTTGCCTCCATCCGCAAGATCAAGGAAGAGGGCGTGAACTTCAGATCTCATATAGACGGAAGCAAGATATTTATGGGACCTGAGGAAAGCATGCAGATACAGTCTAATCTTGGCTCGACCATAGCTATGGCCTTTGATGAGTGTCCTCCGGCACTTGCAGAGCGCAAGTACATAGAACAGAGTGTAGCACGTACAGTCAGATGGCTTAAGCGATGCAAGAGCGAGATGAACAGACTTAACAGTCTTGAAGACACCATCAATAAGGAACAGCTGCTGTTTGGCATCAATCAGGGTGGTATACTTGATGATGTAAGAAAGGCTAATGCTGATGAGATTTCGGAGCTTGACCTTGACGGCTATGCTGTAGGCGGACTTGCGGTCGGAGAGACTCATGAGGAGATGTATCATATACTTGATGAAACAGTTCCTCATCTGCCACGTAAGAAGCCAACCTATCTGATGGGTGTCGGAACTCCTCTTAATATAATAGAAGGAGTAGCAAGAGGAGTTGATTTCTTCGATTGTGTATACCCAAGCCGTAACGGAAGACATGGTCATGTATATACTCATGAAGGAAAGCTTAATCTCTTTAACAAGAGATTTGAGGCGGACATGACTCCGATAGAGGAAGGCTGCAATTGTCCGGCATGCAGGAACTATTCAAGGGCATATATCAGACACCTGCTTAAGGCAGGGGAGATGCTGGGCTTAAGACTTTGTACCTTGCATAATCTGTATTTTTACAATACAATGATGAGTGACATTCGAGAAGCTATCAGAAACGGAAGCTTTGAGAGCTACAGAAGACGCATGAATGAGGCGCTGTCAGAGGATAAGCAGCATTGATGCAATGCATAATTAATTTGGAGGATATATAGTATAATGAACAACACAATTTTAATTATCTATGTTGTTGTATTCATCGGAATTATCTGGTTCTTCGGACCTATGTCTCAGAAGAAGGAGAAAAAGAAAAAGGATGCTCTGATGGCAAGCCTTGCAGTAGGTGATTATGTTCTTACTACCTCAGGCATGTACGGAAAGCTTGTTGATATCACCAATGATATGGTTATCATAGAGTTTGGCGGCAAGAACTGCCGTATCCCTATGCTTAAGGCTGCTATCGCAAGTGTTGAGAAGGCTGACGCACTTGCCAAGGGCGAAGTTAGCGAGGAAGCTAAGAAGGAAAGCTAATTGAGTACTTAGCTGCCTATATGCAGTTAAAGTACGGATTGCTGCACGCTGACGCGCTCTCGCAATCGGACCCGCAAAGCTGTTTGGCAACAATTTTAATTGCATTAAGAATTTCATAAGAATTTACTCAATCTTTCTTCAATCACTTTGGGATGTCGCATGATATACTTCAATCATCAAAAGAAATTAATTAGCACTTAATCCTTTTACATCCTACTACATAGTACCTCCAGGTGACCTACATCGCCTGGAGGTTTTTACATCTATAGGAGATTGTATGCTGAGTGATATAATGCTTCACCATGATGTGGACTCAGTGTAAGAACATACTAATATCCATTATTTTTTACACGAATGCGAAAAGCTCCGGTTTGCACCGGAGCTTTTGTGAACATGACATTATGTTGCTTTGATCTATACTTATAGTATCTTGATTAACGCATTATAAATATTGTTTAAAAAGTTATTATGCGTTATCAATATTGTACATGTGCTCAACCATACGTATAAGAGCGCTGGTGTAGCCCCACTCATTATCATACCATGCGAGTACCTTAACGAAGGTATCATTAAGAGCTATGCCACCCTTGGCGTCAAAGAGGCAAGGTGCATCAAAGCCAAGTACATCAGATGATACAACCGGATCGTGAGTAACTACCAGAGTACCCTTAAGCTCGCCTTCTGCGGCACGCTCCATAGCAGCAACTATCTCATCATAGCTTGCAGGCTTTGTGAGCTTGGCAGTAAGATCTACAAGCGAACCATCGGCAGCAGGTATACGTACGCTCATGCCGGTAAGCTTGCCCTTCAGCTCAGGTATTACCTTGCCGACAGCCTTGGCAGCACCTGTGGTTGAAGGGATGATGTTGCCGTATACAGCACGTCCGATACGCCAATCCTTGTTGTCACGGGCATCAACAGTTTTCTGCTTGGAGGTGGAAGAATGAATCGTGGTCATCAGGCCCTCCTCAATACCGAAGTTATCCTGCAGTACCTTGGCCATAGGAGCAAGACAGTTGGTTGTGCAGGAAGCATTGGATATGATATTCATATCCTTGGTATAGTTCATATGGTTAACACCATATACAAACATCGGCGAAGCATCCTTGGCAGGAGCTGACATGATGACCTTCTTAGCACCGTGAGCAAGATGAGCCTCGCAGGCCTCAGCTGTCAGAAAGGCACCGGTTGACTCAATGATATATTCTGCACCACATGAACCCCAGTCGATATTCTGAGCCTGATCCTCACTGAATACACGTATCTTTTTGCCGTTTACAATGAGACCGTCTTCGTACTTATCAACAGTTCCTGAAAATCTGCCGAAGATGGTATCATACTTGAGCTGATATATCATTACATCCAGATCAGCCTTCCTTATATTAATACCGCAAATATCAAACTTATCGCCCTTCTCAGCCATTATGCGAAGAGCAACACGTCCTATACGTCCAAATCCATTAATTCCGACTTTGATTGCCATAGTTTATCCTTTCTTAAATCCGTGTGTTAACATGATATCCATGTAATGAGCATTCCTGCCGCAGTGATGGTGTATAGAATTGCTCGTATCCAATAATAATTATACACGTTATGCAGGGGCTTGTGTAGCAAAATTATCAAAACAGTTAAAGCTTTCAATATAATGCTTTAGTCAATATATACAATATTGTACGGATATTAGGCAAAGCTTAATGACATCAGATGCTGCATTTTGCCCTGGGCAGATTTGACTAAGAAAGGATACACCGCATATCAGTAATGCGGAATGAGTGAATTACAAAACGATGGAAAAATCAATGATAATAGAGGATGAACAAGGCAGGAGCTTCTGCTTGACGGTAAGCCTTCGTGAAAATGATGCTGTTAGACATTTACATCAAGTAAACAGAAAGCATGCTAATCAGGAAAATGCTGATGAACAAAATGAATACTCGCAGCGAGATGGCTGTGGCAAACAGGAGATATATGGAAAACAATACAGGAGTTTTAAATCGTCCGGATATGATAATTTACGAGATAATGGTATGACATTTGCAGAGCTTTGTGAGGAATATATGCAAAGCTATGTCCCTAATCAGCTAAAACCGGGAACAGCACAGACCTATAGTAATGCAGTAAACAGATATCTGATACCGGCCTTTGGCCATATGTATCTGAACGAGATAAGCTCTCGTACTATAAGTGATTATCTGGACAGGGCGCATTTCCCTAATGAAGATAGACTGCTGACTCGGGCAAAGCTTAGGATGCTCTGCTATTGTATGAGGTCTATTATGAAGTATGCGCTTAAGCATGGGTATATCGAGCATGACCCGTGTGTGGATGTGATAGTTCCTGAACGCAAGGATAAAAGAGATACACGCAAGAAGTATCTTGAGGATAGGGAAATAGCTGCGTTTCTTAAGCTGTTTGCTGATTACAATCAGTACAATACAGCCATAAAGCTGCTGTTATATACCGGTTTGCGCTCTGGTGAACTGCTGGGACTAAAATGGCAGGATATAGATTTTCGCAGTCATATCATAAGGGTTGATAAGAGTCTGACTAACATACCCGGAAGCTTCATATTAACAACGCCTAAAAGCGAGGCAGGAAGACGGACTATATATATGAATAAAACCATTGAGTCGTTGCTTAGAGAACACAAACGCAACTGTGCCTGCGGTGACAGATATGGAGAAAAGGAGCAAAATCACAAATCAGGATATGAAACAGCAAAGAATGATAGCGATAATCACAAGCATGATAATGACAATGCCGCAAGGATAAGAGGCAGGAGGATATCGGGAGATGAGCTTGTTTTCACAAACACAAACGGAGGATTCCTTACAAGGCAGACCCTAAACCGAAAGTTCCACAAGGCAACTGCCGGCACTCCGTTTGCAAGTATGTCGCTTCATTGTCTGCGGCACAGTAATGCAACAATGCTGCTTAATAACGGACTGGATCTTAAGCTCGTGGCAGAGCATCTGGGGCATTCCAAGATTAGTACTACTGCAGATATTTATGCCAATGTTACCGAGGAGGGACGCCGCAGAGTTGCAAATGTGCTTGAGAAGGAGCTGGATAAGGTTCTGAAAA
>CAVBGP010000040.1:0-15558 GCA_963595005.1 Acutalibacteraceae bacterium
GTTTATCTTATAGGTTCCTTTGTCGGTGTTCCCGCCTTGCGGGGATACTGCATAGGTGTTGATTTGATCTTTTTTACAGCTATAAGGCTTCTCTCTATATCAGAATCAGGAAGAACAAGCTTGGTTTCGGACTCTATGTTTCCTCCAAGCAGTTTTATCGCATGCTTAGCATCCTCAAGCTCGTCAGAGCTTTCTCCTGACTTATATGCTATAAAATATCCGTTCTTTTTAACAAAAGGCAGACAGTACTCGGACAGTGATGACATATTGGCAACTGCTCTTGATACAGCAAAGTCAAAAGCTTCTCTGTATTTTTTATCATGTCCGCAGTCCTCTGCTCTTCCGTGAAGCGTAGTTATATCAGAGAGACCAAGCTTGGCAATAACCTCATCCAGGAAATTAAGTCTCTTTTTCAATGAATCAAATAAGACTATTTTCAGTTCAGGATACGCAATTTTCAGCACTACACCCGGAAAGCCAGCACCTGTTCCCACATCTATAAGTGAAGAATCATTTTTTTCCGAAACCGCACTTTTAAACTCGTCACATTTTGCAATACTCAGTGAATCTATAATATGCTTTACTATAAACTCATCCTCTTCCGTTATTGCAGTAAGGTTCATGACCTTATTTTTTTCTACAACCATATTGTAATAGATGTAGAGCTTGTCAATAGCTTTATCATCTATACTTAGTCCAAGCTCCCTGCAGCCTGCGTCAAGCTTATTTCTAAAATTATCTGTCATTTATGTTTTTCTCCGATGCAGCATTAAGCTCTGCCTTTTTAGCTTTTGCCGTATTTTTCAAGATATACAAGCAATACCGATATATCTGCAGGTGATACTCCTGATATACGGCTCGCCTGACCGATATTAGCCGGGCGAATCTTAGATAGCTTTTGTTTTGCTTCAAGTCTCAGTCCGTTAAGCTGATTATAGTCCATTTCCAAAGGAATCAGCTTACCTTCAAGCTTTTTGAAGTGTTCTACCTGCTGCAGCTGTTTATTGATATAACCCTCATATTTAATCTGTATATTAACCTGCTCACAAACTCTCCAGCTTAACTTAGGGCGATTAGTATCAAGCTCAGCAAGCATATCATAATTAAGCTCCGGACGCTTAATCAGATTTTCCAGGCTAATGCCGTGTCCTTCCTTAAGCTCTGATGAATTATGATTTCTAAGGAAGCTATTAACTCTTTCATCAACTCCAAGTATAACCTTCTTAACTCTATCAATTTCCCTGGTTATCTCTTCCTGTTTAATGAGGAATCTGTCATAGTCTTCATCATTTACAAGTCCGATATCATGTCCGATTTTTCTAAGTCTTATATCGGCATTATCCTGTCGCAGCAACAATCGGTATTCAGCTCTTGAAGTCATCATTCTGTATGGCTCTGTGCTTTCCTTAGTGACAAGGTCATCTATAAGCACACCTATATATGCCTCAGAACGATCTAATACAAGCTCCTCACGATTAAGTGCAGAAAGTGCCGCATTAACTCCTGCCATAAAGCCTTGAACTGCCGCCTCCTCATAACCTGAAGAGCCATTTACCTGACCGCCTGTATACAGACCGCTTATAAGCTTGGTCTCAAGTGTAGCTTTAAGACAGGTTGCATCCAGACAGTCATACTCTATTGCATATGCATTACGTACGATATCTGCGTGTTCGAAGCCCGGCATAGTCCTAATCATTGCATACTGAACATCATAGGGAAGTGATGAGCTCATACCTGAGAGATAAACCTCATTAGTATAGTAGCCTTCAGGCTCTACAAATATCTGATGTCTCTCCTTATCCGGGAACTTCATCACCTTGTCCTCTATCGAAGGACAATATCTCGGACCTACTCCCTTAATCTCACCAGAAAAAAGCGGTGATCTTGATATATTATTTCTGATGATATCGTGCGTTGAGTTATTGGTATAGGTAAGATAGCAATCAGCCTGTTCTCTGTCTATATCCTCTGGTTCATTAGAAAATGAGAAGGGTCTGATAAATTCATCGCCCTTTTGGACCTCCATCCTGCTGTAATCCAAGCTTCTTCCGTCAACTCTTGCAGGTGTTCCTGTCTTAAATCTTCTAACCGGGAGTCCCAAATCTATAAGTGACTGTGTCAGATGATTAGCTGCCTTAAGTCCGTTAGGACCTGTATGCTCACTTACCTCTCCGTATATGCACCTGGCATTAAGATATACTCCCGTGCACATCACAACCTTTTTACAATTATAGACTGAGCCGGACAGCGTACGGACGCCACAAACGGTTTTTCTGCCCTGTTCATCCTCTGTAGTGAGTATCTCACAGACCTCGGCCTGTTTTATCTTAAGGCCAGGTGTATTTTCAAGGGTCTTACGCATCTCCCTGATATAGACCTGCTTATCAGCCTGAGCTCTCAGGCTGTGTACAGCAGGTCCTTTGGAGCTGTTTATAATCTTAGACTGTATAAATGCCTTATCTGTATTTTTGCCCATCTCACCGCCTAAGGCATCAAGCTCACATACAAGATGTCCCTTAGAGGTTCCTCCTATATTAGGATTACATGGCATAAGAGCTATACTGTCTACGCTTACCGTAAACATCACTGTAGAAAGACCAAGCCTTGCTGCAGCAAGTGCTGCTTCACATCCGGCATGTCCTGCTCCGATAACAACGATATCAAATTCTTCATTTACAAAATTTTCCATAGAACGAATCATACCACATTAATACTCACATGAAAACAAAAAGGAGAATCGCACTTTGCGATTCCCCTTTAAAATCAATCAACTATAAATGTCTTATTCCTCTGTCTTAGCAGTATTCTCTGCTGTCTCAGCATTATCATTATGCTTATCAGTTGATGAAGATAAAGCCTCTGATATGCCAGAATTATCATTGTTCACAGTCTCAAGCTTAACTTCGGTAAACTTAGTCTCAGTAAATTCAAGCTTAGAATCTGCAGCATTTAAAACTTGCTCATCACTTACCTTAAGCTCACTTACAGACTCGTTATTAATTATGGTCTCAGTAAGCTTAATCTCAGAGCTTTCAGTCTCCTCTGTGATTACATTTTCTCTGTTTCTCTGACCGTAGCTCTTTTTCTTCTTGACCGGGCAAACTATAACATGTCTGTATGGCTCAACACCTTCTGATTTAGTAATAATCTCCTTATCATTTTGCAGATAAGAATGAATAATACGTCTCTCATAAGGATTCATCGGCTCAAGCGCAACAGGCTTATGAGTCTTCTTAACCTTGAGTGCTATATTCTGAGCAAGAGACTCCATAGTCTCCTTTCTGCGCTCACGATAATTCTCTGTATCTATCTTAACTCTGATATAGGCTGTCTGATGCTTGTTAACTACCTGGCTTGTAAGATACTGAAGAGCATCAAGGGTCTGTCCTCTCTTACCGATAAGTACGCCCATATCCTCTCCTCTAAGATTAACGACAAGCTCATTATTTTCACTCTTAAACTCGCCGCTGTATGAGATATTCATCTCCATGCTCTTAAATAATGAGGTAAGGAACTCTTCTGCTGTCTTAACAGGATCTCCTGTAACCTCTCCTGTCTTCTCATATCTGCGAACAGGCTGCTCTGACTTGTTGTCAGGTTTAATCTCTGACTTTACATTATTTGTGCCATTGTTAGCTTCTGCACCAGGCTTGCGTCTTAACTCAGCATCTCTTCTCTCCGGTCTTCCCTGAGGCTTCTGATCTGCTGTATTTAAGCCCTGCTCCTTATCAAAGCGTCTTGGACGCTCTTTAAATCTATCCTTATTGTTATTTTTTCTGTCAAGCTGCTTTTGTTCACTCTTTACTGCATTTTTATCTGAGTTATCAACATTTTCAGTCTTGGCAGGCTTCTTATGTATATCGTTTTGTGAATTGTCAGTTTTAGCCTTCTCTGTCTTAGACTTTTCTGTTCTTTCTCTGTTTGGCTTTTCTGCATTAACAGAAGGCTTCTTATCGCTCTTAACAGAATCCTTACCGTCAATAATCTCTATAACAAACTTCTTAGCTCCGATGATTCCGAGTCCAAAAAGTCCCTTTGATCCTTCCTGAACAACCTTATATCTTAACTTATCACTGGGTATACCAAGCTCGGCGCAGGCTTCAGATATAGCACCGTCAAGGTTATCTCCCTGATATCTCTTATTCTCCATATTACTCCCGTTAATCTGATTATTTCTTATTCAATTTCTTGTTATTGTACTGTTCAACCATGCGTGCTCTGTCAGCAATAGAGGTAAGCTCATAATAATCATTATTCTTATCCATTGCTTCCTTAGCCTTGTCAAGCTTCTGCTGCTTTCTGCTCTCTACTGCAGCAAGCTTAGCCTGAGCCTTGTTATATTCTTCTTCTAATGACTTCTCGTCTATCGGAGGCTGACCCTTCTTAGCTCTCTTTTTGTTAGCCTTCTCGATATTGGCCTTAACAAGGTCATTAATATCCATCTTCTCGAAATGCTTATTAAGGAAATACTGCTGAACGCCCATAAGCACTGAGGATGCTATCCAGTACACACCGATACCTGATGCAAATGAGAAGCAGAATACAACTGACATCAAAGGCATCATCATATTCATGGTGTTCATGGTCTGAGCCATCTGCTCATTACCCTCCATGGTCTGATTCTGGCTCTTGGTCATAAGCTTAGTAGCACCAAACTGAGCAAGACCTGCCAATACAGGGATAATCCATGCTCTTACAGAGGTAAGACCATATGCAGCCGGTGAAGTTGCAAGGTTAATGCCAAGGAAATTGTTCATATGCTCAATGACCGGATAGTTCTGAGCTATAACATCAGCGGCAGATGAAAATGTTGTCTTAAATGCATCCCACTGTGTAGGATTAAGATTATAAAGAAAATCAATAATATTATCAGGAGTAGATATAACGCTTCCTGAAATTCTTGCCTGAGATAAAAGCTTTGTAAGCTCATCTGTGCTGTGAGCAAAGGTGTTAACAGCCTCAACAGCTGACTCTCCGCCTAAGGCATCAACTATATTCTGGAAAGGAATCTTAACCGATGCAACATAAGCCGGTATATTAAGGATAACTCTGTAAAGTGCAAAGATAATAGGCATCTGTATAACAAGCTGACTGCATCCGCCTGTCATGCTTACGCCGTATTTCTCATAGATAGTCTTAATCTCAGCCTGCTGGAGCATCATACTCTGCTGATCCTGTCTTCCGGCATACTTCTTCTGTACTGCCTTAATCTCAGGCTGGAGTGCACCCATAAGACGTGAAGACTTACCCTGATTATAAGATAACGGAAACATCAGTATCCTTGTTACTATAGTAAAAAGGATGATACATAAACCAATGTTCTGAATCCCCATTGCAGAGGTTGCCTTGAATATATAGTCCATGATTATACCCATTATATTGACTATAAATGAGAATATCGGACTGATTAAAGGCAGATTACCGCTGTACTTCGTCAATGTTATAAAATCCAATATTATTACCTCCGGCGATTTCTCACTATACTATACGAAACCGCAAATAAGGTGCCGGTAAATGTCAATAAAATAAAAAATGTATCATAAGCAAATCATGCGTAAGCAGCATTAAGATAAAGCCTATAATACACTAATAAATCCATATTGATTAAATACCGCTGCATTCACGAATCCAAAAATGCTTAACACCTAACTACTTAATTTAAGGAACCGGATCATATCCTCCTTTAGAAAATGGATTGCATCTCAATATGCGCCATATGCTTAGCAGTGAGCCCTTTATAACTCCATGCTTTTCTAAGGCTTGAACTGCATATTCAGAACAGGTCGGTATATACTTGCAGTGAAATGATTTGTATGGGCTAAAAGCTCTCTGATAAAATCTTATCAGCAATATAAACAGCTTCTTAATCATCCTGATAATCCAGCCTGATTCCATGTTCTGTGAGCAGCTTAACATAATCTCTGTTAAGCTTATTATAATCTGCGCTGCCTGCACGGCTCCTCGCTGTTACAATGATGTCCTTACCCTGTACTGTTTGATAATTGTTAAGTCGAAAGATTTCTCTGATCTTTCTGCAAAATGTGTGTCTTACGACACTGTTTCCTACCTTTTTGCTTACGCTTATACCAAGTCTGTTTGTGTCAAGCCCGTTATCCTTAACATACATCACAATAACACCGTGCGCCTTGCCGCTTACGGTGTTGTAAATACTGCGATATTCACTGTTTTTCTTGATTGACGGAAACCTCTTCACTTTATCAGGCTGTAGGGCTTAAACCTACGCTGCAGCCTTAAGCCGCATTAAACTTAAGCAAGGCTAATAATTTCTTAAATACAACAGTTTTTATAATTAAACACAGACTGCCGTATCTAAAGCATAAGAGCCGCGATAATTCGCGGCTCTAAATCTAAGAACAATCAGCATCAAACCGTAAGCTTTGCTCTGCCCTTGGCTCTTCTGTTGGAAATAACCTTTCTTCCGCCTGCACTGCTCATTCTGGCTCTAAAACCATGAACCTTAGATCTCTGTCTCTTCTTAGGCTGAAATGTCATCTTCATGATTCAATCACCTCCTACCTTCTTTTAAAATATGTACAGTTAAAACATCTCGCCTATTATATAGAAAACAAGCCTTAAATGTCAACAAAATTAATTAATAAAGTTATCAACATTACGTCAACATTTACATAAAAAATGTTAGTATCTTTGATTTTATCAACATTACATTGAAAATGAATGTGAATTAAAGTAAAATATCAAGGAAGCAAATCAAGGGTATTTATATAAGGAAGAAACTAGCCTCATATGATATTCACTTATTAACAATTGGCAAATATAAGGACTGTTGATAAATGTTTTCCACTATAATCCAAAAATGGCAGGAAATACTGTTTTTCATGAAAAATGAGTTTGAGATTATGGATATCTCTTACGATACATGGCTTGTTCCGCTTAAGCCATACAGTGTAAACGGCGACAAGCTGTATATAATAGCCAGCGAGGACAATGACCAGATAAGACAGATAGTCAAGAAAAAGTACGAGAATCTGCTTAGCATTGCCGTACTAAAGGTAACCGAGCTTAAGCTTACTCCGGTGTTCATACTTGAGACAGAGATACCTGATATATCTAAGCTTGAAGCCGTACCGGACGTACCTAAGGCAGACAGCTTTACAGAGCTTATTAAGAGAAACGGTCTTAATCCTAACTTTACCTTCTACAACTTTGTATCCGGCAAGTCCAACGAGCTTGCGTATGCAGCAAGCCTTGCTGTTGCCGAGAGCCCAGGTCAGGAATATAAGCTTTTGTATCTGTACGGAGGTGTTGGTCTTGGCAAGACGCATCTTATGCATGCTATAGCCATTTTCATACTTAAGAATAATCACAACGCGAGAATACTCTATACCACCTCCGAGAACTTCCTTAATGACTACATCGATTCAATGCGCAACAAGACGCCTGAACAGTTCCGTAACCGCTACCGCAACTTAGACGTGCTGCTCATAGATGATATACAGTTTATTGCAGGCAAGGGCGGCATACAGGAGGAGTTCTTTAATACCTTCAATGCACTTATCAATAATAACAAGCAGATTATAATATCTTCAGATAAGCCTCCGAGGGATATTAATGACCTTGAGGATCGTATAAGATCCCGATTTGAAGGCGGTATGATGGTTGAGATTGAGCCGCCTAACTTTGAAACCAGGATGGCCATACTTCGCAAGAAGGAGGAGGTTGCCGGCTACAACGTTGATGATGAGGTCATCAAATATATTGCAACCAATATACAGTCCAACATCAGAACACTTGAAGGAGCTCTGTCACGTATAGTTCTTAAGGCTAAGCTTGAGAAGGTTCCTATAACGGCTGAAAGTGCTGCAGCTATACTTAAGGATGTAATAAGCAACAACACTCCGGAGCCTGAAAGAGTTACTCCCGACAAAATCATAGCAGTGGTTGCAGAGCATTATCATATAAGCAGCGATGACATAATATCGCCTAAGCGCAATAAGGAGCTTGCTCATCCTCGCCAGATTATAATGTACCTATGCTGTATTATGACCTCATATACTCTTAATGAGATAGGAGAGTCTCTTGGTAAGAGAGATCATTCTACCGTTATGTATGGCAGAGACAAAATAAGCGAGGATATTAAAAACAATGCCGATCTCAAGGCCGAGATTGATATCCTTAAGAAGAAAATTAAATAAATTCAGATTTGTTAATAGACAAATAACCGCTGATACTCAATTGTTGATAGTTTTAAGCTTTAATATCAACATTATCCACATTATTATCAACAGTTATCAACATAACTTTCAACAGATGATTTTGGCTTAAATTAAAGGCCAAAGGCTGATATTCACATATTAACAGACACTAATAATATAATACTAATAAAATATATAATATAATAAGCCGCATTAAGATGACCATTTATCATTAAATGCAATTGCAGGAGGACCTGCACAAGCTTTACAGACCGTCATCAATAATGACGTAACGGAGATTAATATGAAACTTAAGCTAAACAAGGAAGAACTTAATAATGCCATAAGCATAGTTCAGAGAGCGGTTGCATCCAAGACCAGCATGAACATACTTGAATGCATACTTATCACTGCCAATGAAGACAGGATTGTGTTTACCTCAAGCAATATGGATCTTGGCATAGAGACATTTATAAGATGTGAGAGAAGCAAGATATCTGAGCCAGGTATGACTGCAATTGACGCCAAGCTTTTTTCGGATATCATTCGTAAGATAACAGAGGATCCTAATGATGACATCGTTCTTAACTCTGATGGCAATATAGTGGAGCTTAAGAGCAGCACCTCAACCTTTAAGATTCAGGAGAGAGATGCAGAGCAGTTCCCGGAATTCCCGGTAGTTAACGAAGACAACTATATAAGTCTTTCTCAATTTACCTTAAGAGAGGTCATCAGAGACACTATATTCTCTGTAGCAATGAATGATTCCAATAAGCTTATGACAGGTGAGCTCTTTGAGGTTTCAGGCGATAATCTTAAGGTTGCTTCTCTTGACGGACATCGTATATCTATACGCAATGCGGCTCTTAAGGATAATTACGGCAATTTTAAGGCTGTAATACCCGGCAAGACCTTAAGCGAGATATCCAAGATTTTAAACGGAGAGATGGATGATGAGGTCAACATTTTCTTTGAAAATGAGACTGTCATGTTCAGGTTTGACAATACAACCGTAGTTTCAAGACTTATAGAGGGAGAGTATTTTAATATCAATTCCATGCTCTCTAATGATTTTGAAACCCGGCTTACTATGAATCGTAAGGAGCTGTTAAGTCACGTTGAGAAGGCAACTATACTTGTCAGGGAAAATGACAAGAAGCCTCTTGTATTTGATATCAAGGATCAGCAGCTTACACTTAAGATAAACAGCGTACTCGGAAGTCTCAATTCTGAGATGCTGGTCAATAAGACAGGCAAGGATCTCATGATAGGCTTTAATCCTAAGTTCCTGCAGGATATCCTTGGTGTTATTGATGAGGATGAGATATCAATGTATCTTACCAATTCCAAGGCACCCGGCTTTATCAGGGATGATGATAATACTTACAATTATCTCATACTTCCGATTAACTTTAATCAGGCGGCATATTAACAGGAGCAAGCATAATTTATGCTTATTCAGTCACTTGAATTAAATAATTTCCGTAATTACAGCTCACTTTCGCTTAAGCTCAATGAGGGTGTCAATATATTTTACGGAGATAATGCCCAGGGTAAAACCAACATACTCGATGCAGTATATGTAGGATGCACTTCAAAATCACATAAGCTCACAAAGGATAAGGACATGATTCATTTCAATGAAAATGAAGCCCATATCCGCATTAATCTTCTTAAGAGGGATGTTCCATACAGGATAGATATGCATCTTAAGAAAAATAGCTCTAAGGGTATAGCTATAAACGGCCTGCCCATAAGACGTTCTTCAGAGCTCTTTGGTATAGCCAATGTTGTGATATTTGCGCCGGAGGATTTAAACCTCATCAAGGATGGTCCTGCAGAGCGCAGGAGATTTGTAAATATGGAGCTTTGCCAGCTTAACAAGCTCTATGTTTATAATCTTATTTCCTACAGCAAGGTTATTAATCAAAAAAACAAGCTCCTTAAGGAATATGAGCGTACCAAGGGAGCAGACGATTTTATTGATATATACAATGAGCAGCTTATAAGGTTTGGTACAGAGATAATAAATTTAAGACATGATTTTATAGCTAAGCTTAATGAGATTACCTCTGAGATACATGAAGACATTACTGAGGGTACTGAACAGCTAAAGCTAATTTATGACGCCAATACTAATGCAGAGGAGTTTGCGAAAGAGCTTAACAGGCACAGGGCAAATGAACTGCGTATGGGCATGAGTCTTGTAGGTCCACACAGGGATGATATTAAGTTTATAGTTAACGGAACAGATCTTAAGAATTACGGCTCTCAGGGACAGCACAGGACAGCGGTATTAAGTCTGAAGCTTGCAGAGATAGAGATAGTTAAACAGATTACAGGAGAAAGACCTCTCTTGCTTCTAGATGATGTATTATCAGAGCTTGACAGAAAGCGCCAGACCAGAATGCTTAATACCATAAGAGATGGTCAGACGTTAATAACCTGTACGGGCTTGGATGATTTTGTGGATAACAGGTTCAACATAGACAAGGTGTTCTTAGTAAAGAGCGGCAGTGTAAGCGAGATGCTTAAACAAAAGCAGGCAGTTGATTAAGACGAGGAAGGTATATAGATGGCAGAAGAAAAGGACATGATTAAGGATGAGCTAAGCTCTGATAAGAAGAGCTACGAGGTTGAGAGCGGCGAGTACGATGCCTCTCAGATACAGATATTAGAGGGTCTTGAGGCAGTAAGAAAGAGACCCGGTATGTATATAGGCTCAACCTCGGCACCCGGACTTCATCATATGGTATATGAGATAGTCGATAACGGTGTTGATGAGGCTCTTGCAGGCTTCTGTAAGCATATAGGAGTTACAATTAACGAGGATAATTCTATCACCGTTACCGATGACGGAAGAGGTATACCGGTAGACACTGAGAAGAAGACAGGCAAGTCAGCTCTTGAGGTTGTATATACCATACTTCACGCCGGAGGAAAGTTTGGAAGCGGAGGATATAAGGTATCGGGAGGTCTGCACGGAGTAGGTGCCTCCGTAGTTAATGCGCTTTCAGAGTGGCTTGAGGTAAGGGTTAAGCGTGACGGTCATATACATATGCAGCGCTATGAGCGAGGCAAGGTTATGTATCCTGTTAAGATAGTAGGAGATTGTCCTCTTGAAGAAACAGGTACCATGGTTACCTTTAAGCCGGATGCCGAGATCTTTGAGACCGTAGTATTTGACTACAAGACTATCAAGACCAGACTGCGTGAGACAGCCTTTCTGACCAAGGGACTTGCTATACACCTTAAGGATGAGAGAGAGCCTAAGCATGACAAGCTCTTCCACTATGAGGGCGGAATCAAGGAATTTGTTGCCTATCTCAACCAGGCTAATCAGGCCCTATACTCCAATGTAATCTACTGTGAGGGAGATTATCAGGGTATAAATGTTGAGGTTGCAATGCAGCATACGGATGCATTTACAGAAAACATATATACCTTCGTAAACAATATCAATACGCCTGAGGGAGGAACTCATCTGACAGGCTTTAAAAATGCCATAACCAAGACTATCAACGACTACGCACGTGCCAATAAGCTGCTTAAGGATAAGGAGGACAACCTAAGCGGTGAGGATATACGTGAGGGTCTTACTGCTATTATCTCGGTTAAGATTGAGGATCCTCAGTTTGAGGGACAGACCAAGATGAAGCTTGGTACCAGCGATGCAACCTTAGCAGTAAGCCGAGTTGTATCAGAGCAGCTTACATATTTCCTTGAGCAGAATCCTCAGATAGCCAAGATTATGTGCGAGAAGTCCATACTTGCGCAAAGAGCGCGTGCCGCAGCAAGAAAGGCAAGGGATCTGACCAGACGTAAGTCAGTTCTTGAGGGTGCAGGTCTTCCAGGCAAGCTTGCAGACTGCACAGACAAGGATCCTACAAGATGTGAGATATTTATAGTCGAGGGAGATTCTGCATTAGGACCTGCCAAGAACTGCCGAGATATCAAGTTCCAGGCAGTTATGCCTATCAGAGGTAAGATACTTAACGTAGAGAAGGCAAGACTCGACAGGATATATGCCAACAAAGAGATACAGGGCATGATTACAGCCTTTGGTACGGGTATACATGATGATTTTGATATATCCAAGCTTCGTTACAACAAGATTATCATCATGAGCGATGCCGATGTAGACGGTGCACATATCGCTACCCTTATGCTTACCTTCCTGTACAGATTCATGCCGGAGCTTATTAAGCAGGGACATGTATATCTTGCTCAGCCGCCGCTTTATTACGTACGTAAAAACAAGAAGCTTTATTATGCATATACCGATGCAGAGAGAGATGTACTTCTTGAGAAGGTCGGCAAGGACGCAGATGTGCAGAGATTTAAGGGTCTTGGTGAGATGGAGGATCAGGAGCTTTCTGAGACAACCATGGACCCTGAGACAAGAACCTTGCTCAGAGTAAACATGGATGAAAACTCCAAGTCAGAGCTTGATCTGACATTTACCACACTTATGGGTGACCAGGTTGAGCCTCGTAGGATATTTATCGAGGAAAATGCAAAATACGTCCAGAACTTAGATGTATGATGATGAAAATGTCTGAGGACTGGAAGTTTTAGAGCAATAGAGAGTTTATATCCGGGCAAGGTAAGAGATTTTGATAACAGCATATCGGATATAAGAGCAGCACTTATGAATGCTGCACGGAATGCAAAAGGGACAAATAGAGAATGGAAGCTAATACATACGATAAGATAAAGGATGTCGACCTTAAGGAGACTATGGAGAGCTCCTATATAGACTATGCCATGTCGGTAATAGTATCAAGAGCTCTTCCT
Source organism: Acutalibacteraceae bacterium (assembly GCA_963595005.1). Lineage (GTDB taxonomy): Bacteria > Bacillota > Clostridia > Lachnospirales > Lachnospiraceae > Avilachnospira. The sequence goes on from CAVBGP010000040.1 coordinate 12,972, forward strand.
GATGTTAAGGACGGACTTAAGCCTGTACAGAGACGTATACTCTATGCAGCAATGAAGATGGGTGCAACTGCAGATAAGAAGACCAAGAAGTGTGCCACCATAGTCGGTGAAACCATGGGTCACTATCATCCTCACGGAGATTCATCTATATACGGAGCTTTGGTTAATCTGGGTCAGCCATGGTCAACAAAGTATCCTCTCATAGAGAAGCAGGGTAACTTTGGTTCGGAGGACGGAGATCCGCCGGCAGCTGCCCGTTATACAGAGGGTAAGCTCAGCCGCATTTCCATGGAGATGCTTGATTCAATCAACAAGGATACCGTTGATTTTATTCCAAACTTCTCAAACGAGCCGGGCTATGACGAGCCAGTTGTACTTCCGGCAAGGATACCAAACATACTTGTTAACGGTACAACAGGTATAGCAGTAGGTATGGCTACCAATATGCCTCCGCATAATCTAAGGGAGACAATTAGTGCAGCCGTACTCATGATAAACAACAAGATAAATGAAAACAGAGATACCGATATTGACGAGCTCATGAAGATAGTTAAGGGACCGGATTTCCCGACCGGAGCTACCATACTCGGACGAAAGGGAATAGAGGAGGCTTACAGAACCGGCAGAGGCAAGATTCGTATGCGTGCGGTATGCGAGATAGAGACCTTGCCAAACGGCAAGAGCGTCATCACCGTCAAGGAGCTTCCTTACATGGTATTTCGTTCAAGAGTTATCGAGAACATAGCAGAGCTTCATAAGGACAAGAAGATAGACGGCATAACGGCTATCAATGATACCATGGGCAAAAACTCTGATTCCAAGATCAGGATAGAGCTCCGCCGTGATGTCAATCCTCAGGTTGTGCTTAATCAGCTGTATAAGCATACTCAGCTGCAGGAGACCTTCGGAGTCATCAATCTTGTTATAGTTGACGGCGAGCCTAAGGTGCTGAATCTTAAGCAGCTTCTTGCTGAGTATCTTAAGCATCAGGAGGATATAGTAACAAGACGCACCAAGTTCGACTTAAAGAAGGCTGAGGACAGAGCCCACATTTTAGAGGGACTCCTCAAGGCCATTGATAACATCGATGAGGTTATAGCTATCATACGTGCGGCTGCCGATGCAGAAGAGGCTAAGGCAAAGCTCATAGAGAGGTTCGCATTTACCGATGTACAGGCTCAGTCTATAGTAGATATGAGACTAAGAGCACTTACAGGACTCGAGCGTAAGAGAGTCGAGGAGGAATATGCAGAGCTCCAGAAGAAGATAGCACGCTTTAAGGAGATACTCGGAGATAAGTGCATACTTCTTACCGTAGTAAGAGACGAGATTCAGGCGATAGCTGATAAGTACGGCGATGAGCGTAAGACTCAGATAGTCCATGATGAGGATGATATAGACATTGAGGACATGATATCAGACGACAGGATGATTATAACCATGTCCAAGCTCGGCTATATCAAGCGTATGGATGAGGATAATTTCCATGCACAAAATCGTGGCGGCAAGGGTATTAAGGGAGCAAACAATATTGAAAATGACTATATTGAAGATATGTTCATGGTAACAAATCATCAATATATCATGTTCTTTACAGATAAGGGACAGGTATACAGGCTTAAGGCCTACGAGATACCTGAGGCTTCACGTACCTCAAGAGGCACCAATATAGCCAACCTTCTTATCCTGCAGCCTGATGAGAAGATTACTGCAACAATGCCTATCAAGGAATATAATGAAAATGCATACATAGTAATGGCTACAAAGAGCGGAATGATTAAAAAGACTCCGCTTAGTGATTTTGCAAATGTACGTAAGAACGGTCTCAGAGCAATCATACTCAAGGAAGATGATGAGCTTATTGAGGTTAAATATACCGAGGGAGACGAGGAAATTATGCTGGTAACGAAATACGGCATGATTATACGTTTCCATGAAAATGACATCAGAGTAACAGGACGCACATCTATGGGAGTAATAGGTATGCGTATGTCAGGACCTGATGACGAAGTTATAGCCATGGTTGTGAAGAGCCAGGGTGAAAAGCTGCTGACAGTATCAGAGTACGGACTCGGTAAGAGAACAGCTATAGAGGAATTCAGGTCACAGGCAAGAGGCGGTAAGGGTATACATTGTCATAAGATAAATGACAGGACCGGTATGCTTGCTGCAGCAAAGCTTGTAAATGACGGAACGGATATACTGGTTATAACTAATCACGGTCAGATGATGAGAACAGGCGTAGAGGGTATATCAGTAATAGGCAGAAACGCTTCCGGCGTAAAGATAATGAATATAGATCGTGACGGTGGAGAGTACATAGTAAGTATAGCCAAGGCTGTACGTGATGATGAAGAAGAGTCACAAACGGAGCTTCGGGAAGATACAGATACGTCCGAAGTAGAGCAGTAACAACCATGCCCACGTATTCGTAGGCACCACATATAATAAAAGTGAAGGATTGCTGCGCGCTCTCGCGCTCTCGCAATCCTGCCTAACAAGCTACACATGCGTTTCGCTTGTTGCCGCGGTATTCGTCAGGAACATGAGCAAGCTCCTGTTCCTTCCTCATTACTCGCGCATATTC
>CAVBGP010000041.1:0-15217 GCA_963595005.1 Acutalibacteraceae bacterium
AGCAATTTGATTCCGGAACAATATCCGACTGAAGATTGAAATGCTGCCAACATAATACATTTGTTTTGAGCCTTTCCTGATCAGGAAGGCATTTGGTGTTAGTATATAAATGATACAATTTAAATGTACAGAAAAGAGAAAATAAAAATGTACAATCTCATTTCTCATTTGCTTTTTTATTGTGTTTCATACGCAGTATTTGGCGGTTAAACAAGAAAAAAAGGATATTTATGCAAATGCCTTTTTGTATAGGTCTCTGATTGAAACTGCAAAAAATGCAGGATTTACCTATCTGTCTTTTGGAATATCAACAGAGGATGGCGGAAGAAGTGAATATGAACATGCAGATTTTCGTAATGGAGCTGTGTCAATAGCTCCGTTTGGTTGGAACTAAAAAATGCGGTTGAAACTCAACCGCATTGAATGCGGAGAATGGGACTTGAACCCACACGCCATTGCTGGCACAAGATCCTTAGTCTTGCTCGTCTGCCAATTCCGACATCTCCGCAACGCTCTATACCTTATCACAGATGCTTGAATAATGCAAGCTTTTTTTGACTTTAAAAGTGTTGTCACTCCTGCAGCTGAAATTCCAGCGTGACCTCGTCATATTTATAGGTATTTGGCGACATGCAGGAAACAATCACCGAAGCATTTTCACGCTCTGATATCTTAGGGAAAATGTCTTCTGGTGCAGAATGCTTTTCTCTGGGTTCCTGAAAGCAAAGATAGCTGCCTTCAGTGAGAACTTCTACTTGTTTAGCACTGCAGGACATGACTTCTGTATCTTTTTCTACACCCTGCTTTGACCGAATTTGTTTAGTACTGTAAGGCATGCTCTTTGTGTCTGTTTCCACGCCTTGCACTGTTTGAAATTGCTCTGCGCTGCAGGGCATTACCTCTAAGAACATGCGGGAGCAAGTCCATTTGCCGTAATGATAGTCCGAAATGATGCCGTGTGGAAATGAAGCCTGAAGAGCTAAGCTGTCTGCCATATGAAAGAGCTTGCTGAGCTTTTTTTCGTAGACATCCGCAGCCATTTTCGGCGCACAGGAAATACAGAGGCAGCAGCGCTTCTGGATAGTACGGGAATAATAACCCTTTTGCCCAAAGAATTTTTTCTGGGCATTAATCTGCTGCAACGTACTGTCAATGGAGGCAAGACCGGTTTCGATTTTTAGTATCTTTTCTGTGGCAAGCTCTCGGCCGTATTTTAGAAGCTGCTCAAACTCAAGCTGTCCGTCAGCATTTACATAGTTTTTCAGATCTTTTAACGGAATACCAAGATGGATGCAGAGAATGATGGTGTCCAATACCATAATCTGCTCCGGTGCGTAATAGCGGTAGCCGGTCTCAGGGTTGATATAGACCGGAAGCAGTATTCCGAGCTTTTCATAATATCGTAAGGATTGCACGTTCACATTTCTGCTTTTCGCCATTTCTCCGATGGACAGTAGATTGTTCTCCATTCAGTACACTCCCCGTATTTGTCGTTCTGCAAGAAAGCTCTTTTCGTCATTCATCTTATCACATCATAGGATTCCAAGTTTGTTACATTGCATTGTACATTGTAAAGCAATGAAGTGATGCGGCATCAAATATTTTTCTTATCGATAGCTTTCAGAAAGCTTACCGAGTTAACGCATATCCCATTATATTCTCGTGAAGAAAAATCGTCAAATTCTCTTGACTCTATGATTATCATATAGTTTAAGCTACCACCTGATTTGAGATTTTTAACAGGAGGTGACTTTATATGGATCAAGAAGAAAAGAATCCGTTAGCCACGGCGCCAATCGGAAGTCTCATGCTGAAATATGCTGTTCCGAGCGTGGTCGCCCTAGTGGTTAATGCACTATACAACATTGTGGACCAGATTTTCATAGGCTGGGGTGTGGGTACACTTGGCAACAGTGCTACCAATGTAATTTTCCCCTTAAACATGGTTGTAACAGCTCTGGCTTTGCTGTTTGGTGATGGTGGCGCTGCCTGTCTAAGTCTGGAGCTTGGACGAAATAAGCAGAAGAATGCAGAGGATGGGGCAAATAACACCTTTTTCTGGCTGATTGCATCAGGCATCCTGATGCTTATTGTTTGTACGATTTGGCTGGAGCCTCTGACCTCACTTCTAGGGGCTACAACTGATAACCGAAGCTTTGCTTTGGCTTACGGAAAAATCGTTATTCTAGGCTTCCCCTTTGTAATCATCGGCTGCGGCATGTGCTCGCTGATTCGTGCGGACGGAACTCCACAGCTGACCATGATAGGCATGATTGCAGGCTGCGTGGCCAATGTAATTCTGGATGCGTTGTTTGTACTTGGCTTCCATTGGGGCATGGAGGGAGCAGCATGGGCAACCGTAATCGGTCAGATATTGAATTTTGCCATCAGTATGTGGTATGTGCCACGCTTTAAGACAGTTCGCATTTCCCTTAGGAAAATGAAGCCGAGACTTGGTTTGCTTAAGAAAATCGCATGCTTAGGTGTCTCAAGCTTTATTTCTCAGTTCGCCATAGCAGTAATTATGGCAGTGATTAATTACTATCTCGTTCGTTACGGCACGGCATCAAAGTATGGTCCGGATATTCCGCTTGCGGCCTTCGGCATAGTAATGAAGTTCAATACCATAATGGTTTCCATCGTTACCGGCATAGGCACGGGCGCACAGCCCATCATCGGCTACAACTACGGGCGTTCTGATGTGAAGCGTGTAAAGATGGCATTTGCAACATCAGCCGGAACCGCAACTGTAGTGGCGGTGATATGCTTCGCGGCATTTCAGCTTTTCCCGGTGCAATTGACGGCGATGTTCGGCGAGCAGGGCGATCTTTATAAGGAATTCTCTGTATTGTCATTCCGTATTTTCACTCTGCTTAGCTTCTGCAACGGATTTCAGGTGGTTTCTGCCATATTCTTTCAGTCGATTGGAAAGCCGATAATCTCAGGCGTGATTTCCTTCAGCCGTCAGATTATCTTCCTGATTCCGGCAACCATGATTTTGTGCAGTCGAATCGGATTAAATGGTGTTTTGTGGGCCGGACCTGTGGCAGATGGACTCGCATTTGTCCTTGCGCTGATACTGGTGGTTAGGGAAATGAAGCTGTCGCTGCTCCAAAAGTCTGAGGAGGCCGTTGCGGCAGCGGGCTGCAGATAACTGATGAAGGTAAACACCCATGCCTGCATATTCGCGGGCACCACACATAATAAAAGCAACGGAAAGGAAGGATTTATTATGACAAATGAACAGAAATATGCACTTTTGGAGTATCGTCTCAACAAGCTGGTAAACCGTATTGACAAGGAAAACCACGGCGCATGCCGCAAGGTCCGTCGTGAGATGCGTAACCTTAAGGTGACGGAGAGTACAGAAGAATAATGATGTAAATAGTCATAAGCCGGGGCTCTGCATAATGCAGAGTCCCTTTTGGAAAAATGCACATTTCTGCTGTGTTAATGCTAAAAATAAAATTACATAATTGTAGTTGATATTGACGATGCATCCGGCTGGAAGTATAGTATCATTTAAAAATAATTTGGGTAGTATATATACAATATGAAAAACACGATTAAAGATTACTATATTAATAGGCTGGATACGGACCTTGGTATTGCGATAAATGAGATCTTGAATGAAAAACGTGATGCGGAGCAGTTCCTGAAGCTTATTGCACCGGAATACATGGGTGTATATATCGTGGACAGGGAGACCGACTATTTCCGTGATATTGTAGGACCGGATTATTTCCGTAATATAGTAAAAGAAAAAGACGGACACTATTCAAAAGCCCTGAAGATATACAACGAACAATTTGTTGTTGAAGAGGATCAGAGCATTATTGACTATGCGCTCGATTATGACAGTATATATGACATACTTTTGTCCGGAAAAGAGGTAAATCTATCCTACAGAAAAAAAGATAATACCAATGTAGGTTTAAGGATACGGCGTTATTCGCAGCTGAAAGAGGAAGAGAATCTCTCTGTATGGATTTATACAAATGAGGAAATTAAGGACAAGAAAAAAGAGGCTGAGAGACAGCATCAGCTTTCTGATGCTTATGCTAAAGTCAAGAAATCCAATGATGAATTAAAGCTTTCCCTGAACGAAGAAAAGATTAAAAATGAGATTATCTCTGCAATAGGTAAAAGCTATTACTACATCTCCAGAATTGATATTGAGGCAGATCAATATGAAGTAGTTTCAGGCTTTGAGAATTTTCCGGCAAATGTAAAATGGGAAGGCTGCTTTAGCAAGAATACACGAGGAAACTGTGAAAAAATAGTTGAAAGCTCCTATATTGAGGACCTCATGGCATTTTTAGACATATCTACACTTGCAGACCGTCTTCAAAACGAAGAATCCATCATCATGGAGTATCGTATGCAAAACGGTGACTGGCGTAAGGCTCGCTTAATTGTTAAGAAGAGAAATGAACAGGGGCGGGTGACTCATGTTTTGTGTGCAGTCAGAAACATCAGTGACGAGAAAAGAAGAGAGTATCTGTTAAAGCAAAAGGCAGCAGAGGCAAATCGTGAGGCTAGGGAGAAAACTCGTTTTCTCTCAAATATGAGCCACGATATAAGAACTCCAATGAACGGAATTATCGGCCTTATTAATATGTCAGAACAGCATCCTCAGGATACCGAGCTGCAGGAAAAATGCAGAAGCAAGATAAAGGAATTGTCCGGATATCTGGTATCTATGGTAAATGACATATTGGATATGAATAAGCTGCAATCTGATGATTTCGAGATTCAGGATTTGACCTTTGATATATCCAATATGCTTAGAGCAACCAATGAGGCATCGCAGGCGAAGGCCGCCGAGAAAGGCATTGAATATGTAATTGACTGGGACGAAAGTAATCTGAATCACAGGTATCTGGTGGGCAACCCTATCTATGTGGCAAGGATTTTATCCATTTTGGCCGATAATGCAATCAAATTCTCACACGGCGGAAGTAAGATAACTGTAAGCTGCAGTGAAAAACAGATAGATGATAACAATGTGATATACACATTTTTCTGCAAAGATCAAGGAATCGGAATGAGCAAAGAATTTGCAGAGCATGCCTTTGATATGTTTTCGCAGGAGGATGAAAGCAGCCGCACCAGATATGAGGGTACGGGACTTGGTTTGGCGATATCCAAAAAATTAGCAGACAGACTTAATGGGACTATCCGTCTGGACAGTGAAAAGGGATTGGGTACTACAGCAGTTGTAGAGCTGCCATTTAAGATAGGAAGCCCTAATAATATACCGGCTGCAAGCGATTGCGAAGATGTTTCACTGCAGGGACTGCGGGCACTGGTTGTTGAGGATAACGTGCTCAATATGGAAATCGCAAGACTTATCCTTGAAGAATTGGGCCTTATTACTGAATGTGCAGTTAACGGCATTGAAGCTGTTGAAATGTTTGAAGAATCAGAGCCTGGATATTATGATGTGATACTGATGGACATCCTGATGCCGGAATTGAACGGGCTTGATGCAGCACGCAGGATCAGAGCATTACAAAGAAAGGATGCGGAAGAAATCCCGATAATTGCAATGTCTGCCAATGCACTTGCTGATGATATAATCAAAAGCCGGCTTGCCGGCATGAATGAGCATATTACTAAGCCCTTGGATGGCACAAGGATTATGGGAGCCATCCAAAGGTGCATGAAGTTGAAAGGAGATATTTAAATGAAAAACAGAGTTATTACTATCAGCCGTGAATTTGGAAGCGGCGGACGTACTATAGGCAAAATGGTAGCTGAAAAGCTTGGGATTCCTTGCTATGATGCAGAGATTATACAGGAGATGGCTAAGAAAACAGGCTTTACTCCGGACTATATCAAGGAAGCTGGAGAGTATACTCCGGGCAACTTTCTTTCAGCGGCATTTTCCAACAGGTCATTTGGTCCTACTAACGAGGATATTATATGGCAGCAGCAGTATAAGGTTATTACAGAGCTTGCTGAAAAGAGCTCCTGCGTTATTGTAGGTCGCTGTGCTGATTATATTCTGCAGAATAAGGCTGATTGCCTGAATGTCTTTATTCACGCAGATATGAAATTCCGTGCAGAGCGTATAGTCAAGGTATATGGAGAGAGAGAACAGTCTCCTGAGGACCGTCTTAAGGATAAGGATAAGCGCCGTGCTGCATATCACCGCTTCTACACAGACATGAAGTGGGGCCATGCACAGAATTATCACCTGACACTTAACAGCGGAGTGCTTGGAATAGAAAAGTGTGCAAACATAATAGCTGAGCTTTATTGATAATTATTGACTATGGCTTTGCTTGCTTATTAGCAGGCGTCTTATTACAATGACAGTATCGGAAGGTGGTGGAGCAATGAAATTTTCAGAAAATTGCGACGATGAAATGCCGAAGACTTCAGCAGGATTAAACTATATTACCTTTGGCAGAGGCAAAAGGAAATTTGTGATTATCCCGGGACTGTCTATACATAGCGTCATAGGTCTTAAGGATGCCGTAATCAATGCATATCAGGCTTTTGCAGAGGATTATACAGTATATCTGTTCGACAGACCGAAGGTACTTAATGATGGCATAACCGTCAGGAAGCTTGCAGAACAAACTGCTGCAGCCATGCAGGAATTGGGTATTGATGGTGCATATGTTTTGGGAGTCTCTCAGGGCGGTATGATTGCACAGTATATTGCAATAGATTACCCGGAGCTTATATCTAAAATGGTTTTGGGTTCAACTCTTTCGAGACCTAATGCAGTATTTGAAAGGCTTGTAAATAAGTGGATTAGCTTAGCAAAGCAGCGTGATGAAAGAGCTCTTATAGAAGGCTTCGTTGAGGCTGTATATTCTAAGAAGACCTTAGACGCATATAAGGATATGCTGATTTCATCAAATCTTGGCATTACTGAAGATGAATACAAAAGATTCTGTAGGTTAGCAAGCGCCTGTCTTAGCTTCAATTGCTGCAATGAGCTGTCAATGATTAAGTGTCCGGTGCTGGTTATAGGTGCAGAGGGAGACAAGGTTGTGACGGCAGAAGCCGCAAGGGAGACAGCAGAGGCGTTAGGCTGCGAGCTGTATATCTATGATGAGAGCTTCGGTCATGGTGTTTATGATGAAGCAGCTGATTATAAGCAGCGCTGCCTGGAATTTTTTGCATGACAGAGAAGCTGTCAATGCTCTGAACATTTGCCATAATTTTAAGCTCCACTTTTGCCGACAGAGGAATAAGGCTGCAGTGAGAAGCTCTGCAGTCTGGTAGAAGAAGGCACATAAGCTATATATGATGCTTAATATAATGCACAATCCGGTGAGCAAGAGCATACAGCTTGCTTGCTGGATTTTATCTGCTATAATACGGAAAGATTGCAATTATCAGGAAGCAATTGGTAAAACTTGTATAATGCGGGTTCTGCAGCAACAGCTGACAGGAAGGCATGTATATTTATTTGCGAAAGGAAATCAGATATGAAACCTATTAAAGAAGGAAAAGTCAGAGAAATCTATGATAACGGAGACAGCCTGATAATGGTTGCAACAGACAGAATCAGCTGCTTTGATGTCATACTTCATAATACAGTGACCAATAAGGGCAAGGTGCTGACTCAGTTATCGAAGTTTTGGTTCGATATGACTAAGGATATCATGCCTAATCATATGATTTCTGTCGATACAGCTGATATGCCGGAGTATTTCCATGCACCTGAGTTTGAAGGCAAGACTATGATGTGCAAGAAGCTTAACATGATTCCTGTAGAGTGCATTGTACGCGGCTATATAACAGGTAGCGGCTGGGCAAGCTATAAGGAGAACGGAACTGTATGCGGCATCAAGCTTCCTGAGGGACTTAAGGAGTCAGATAAGCTTCCTGAGCCTATATTTACACCTTCAACTAAGGCTGAGATAGGTGATCATGATGAAAATATAAGCTTTGAGCAGTGCGTAGAGCACCTTGAGAAGCATTTCCCGGGTAAGGGTAAGGAGCTTGCAGAGCAGATTAGAGACAATACCATAAGGATATATAAGACCTGCGCTGACTACGCTGCAGAGCATGGTGTTATCATTGCTGATACCAAGTTTGAGTTTGGTCTTGATGAGAACGGCAATATGCTTATTGCAGATGAGATGCTGACACCAGACAGCTCACGCTTCTGGCCGGCAGATGTATATGAGCCGGGTCATGGACAGCCGTCCTTTGACAAGCAGTTTGCGCGCGATTGGCTTACCTCTAATGAGCATGACTGGACACTTCCGCAGGAGATAGTTGACAAGACTATTGAGAAGTATCTCCAGGTTTACAAGATGCTTACCGGCGAGGAACTTAAGTAATCTCTGCGATGGCTTAATGTATTCTTAACGTTAAAATCATATGCATTCAGGTGAAATTACGATATACTGTAGGTGCTGTTTGAATTACAGTATAATGAGTAATACTTGAAATACGGAGATTAAATCTATATGCATTTTCCTAATTTTGGGAGAGATAAGTTTAACGAGACAGATTCGGGAGAAGGGCACGGCGGCGGTAATTGGGTGCCGTATACTATAGCGATATGTGCAGGAGTTGTGCTCTACAGTGTGATCAACAATCTGCCGGCTATAGGAAGTACAATTAAAACTATTATTGGTATATTTAAGCCAATACTGATAGGACTTGCTATTGCCTATCTTATTAATCCGCTGGTTAAGCTTGCTGATCGAGGGATGGCACCGCTTGTTAAAAATGAGCGTGTACGCAACTGGATAGCTATCACCATAGCTTATGCAATAGTTATATTGTTTATGACTGTGCTGCTGTATTCGCTGCTTCCGCAGCTGTTTGACAGCATGATGCAGTTTGTAAGCAATATCAATATCTATTCTGCAGCAGTTAACGAGCTGCTTAAGAACCTGCAGGCATCGGCTACTGAGCATGGCATCGATATGAATCAGGTGATTAACACCGGAAGCGGGTTTGTGACGGATGCAGTTGCCTGGCTCACCAATAATGCCGGCACTATGGTAGGACGTTCGGTGACCTATGGCTCTGAGGCAGTAAGCTTGGTTATAAGCTTTATCCTTGCTATATATTTCCTGTTGAGCAAAAATATGCTGCTTAACGGTATAGATAAGCTGATGAGACTGACACTGCGGCCTGAGCGCTGCTTGGTCATCAAGAAGTTTCTCGGACGCTGCAATGTTATAGTAAGCCGCTTCATTATTGATGATTTGCTGGATGCTATTATTGTAGGCATTGCCAACTTCATCTTTATGACATTTATGCATATGCCGTATTCAGTGCTGATATCGGTTGTTGTTGCAGTTACCAATCTGGCACCGACCTTCGGCCCGTTTGTAGGAGCCTTTATAGGCGGCTTCATCCTGCTGCTTGCATCTCCGGGTGATGTAATAGCGTTTGAGATATTTACACTTATACTGCAGCTTTGCGACGGCTATATCATTAAGCCTAAGCTGTTCGGAGATACCTTGGGAGTTCCCGGAGTATGGATGGTATCGGGCATTATACTTGGCGGTGAGCTTTTTGGAGTATTAGGTATATTGGTTGCTGTTCCGGTGGTCGGTATTATTACCTTTGTATATAGAGATTATATAGCGCTCCTTGAGTATCGCAGGAAATCGGAGTCTGATGCGGAAAATGATGCTGCAAGGGCCGATGAGCTTCGTGAGGAAGCAGCTGAGATTGAACATGTCTTAGAAGATGCAGACAGCAAGTGATATTTATAATTATAGCCCCATGGCGTTGGAAAGCCGTTGGGGCTATTTCTTTGTTAATTTTTTAATCCTTTTGTTTCAGCATTGTATATGCTATAATCATTGCGCGATTAAGCGCATGATTGATTAATTAAGAGGTGATTTTATGTCAAACTGTGCAATAGTAGGCATTAACTGGGGAGATGAAGGCAAGGGCCGTATGGTTGATCTGCTGACCGAGGACTATGATGTAGTAGTCAGATTTCAGGGCGGCGGCAATGCAGGTCATACCGTTATTAATGATAAGGGTAAGTTTGCCTTGCATCTGCTTCCTTCAGGTATATTCAGAGACGGTACAGCCAATGTATTAGGTAATGGTGTCGCACTGGATCTTGAGAATCTCTGGAAGGAGATGGAGTCGGTTGAGGCACAGGGCGTAGCCATAACACCGGATACTCTTAAGATAAGTGACAGGGCATCCTTGCTGCTTCCGTGGCACAGAGACCTTGACGGACTTGAGGAGGCAAGACTTGCAGATAAGAAGTTTGGTTCTACCAAGCAGGGTATTGCTCCTTTCTATTCAGATAAATACCAGAAGAAGACCATACTTGCAGGTGAGCTGTTCTATCCTGAGCATCTTAAGGCTCATGCAGCAGACCTGTTAGAGTGGAAGAATCTTACACTTACAGGGGTATACGGAGCTAAGCCTTATACACTTGATCAGATTATGGACTGGCTCAACGAATATGGTTCAAAGCTTAAGCCATATATATGTGATACAGGCAAGTTCCTTGAGGAGGCCAGTGCAGCCGGCAAGAAGATATTGTTTGAGGCACAGCTTGGAGCACTCCGCGATCTTGATTACGGTATCCATCCGATGACAACCTCATCCAATACACTTGCTGCCTTTGCACCTGTTGGCTCAGGATATCCGGCAGCTAAGATTGACAGAACAGTAGGTGTAGTTAAGGCATATTCATCCTGCGTAGGTGAGGGTCCGTTCACCTGCGAGTGGTTTGGTGAGGAGGCCGAGGCTTTAAGAAGTGCCGGAGGAGAATACGGCGCTAAGACCGGCAGACCGCGCAGAGTTGGTCCTATAGATATAGTAGCTACACGCTACGGTGTTAAGAAACAGGCTGCCACAGAGATTGCACTTACCAAGCTTGACGTGCTTAGCTACATGGATGAGATTCCGATTTGCGAGAGATATATAGTTAACGGAGAGGAAACGGATGATTTCCCATTCCCGGTACTGCTTGCAGAGGCTAAGCCGGTATTCAGATCTATGCCGGGCTGGAAATGCGATATATCCGGAGTAAGACGCTTTGAGGACCTTCCAAAGGAGGCGCAGGCTTATGTACTCTATATTGAGGAGTCTATAGGATGCCGTATCTCATATGTATCGGTAGGTGCTGAGAGAGAAGCTATTATAGTCAGATAAGTTTTATATACGGCAGTGCATAATATATGCCTGACAATACTTTTACGTTTAATAATATCCAGGGAGATTAATGCGGATGAATAATAAATATGAGTCACCATTGTCACAAAGATATGCTTCGGATTATATGCTGGAGCTCTTTTCGGCTGATACAAGATATCAGACCTGGAGGAAGCTTTGGATTGCACTTGCAGAGGCAGAGCATGAGCTTGGACTTCCGGTAAGTGCGGAGCAGGTTGAGGAGCTTAAGGCTCACATTACAGATATTGATTATGATGTTGTCAAGGCTCGTGAGAAGGAAGTACGTCATGATGTTATGGCACATGTGTATGCTTACGGACTTGTGGCTCCTAAGGCAGCCGGCATCATTCATCTGGGAGCAACCAGCTGCTATGTTACAGACAATGCGGATCTTATCATTTACAGAGACGGTCTTAAGCACATAAGGAAGCAGCTTGTTAACGTTATAGCTTCACTTGCTAAGTTTGCAGATAAGTATAAGGCTCTTCCTACTCTCGGATATACACATTATCAGCCGGCTCAGCTTGTTACGGTCGGCAAGAGAGCGAGTTTATGGATACAAGACTTTGAGTCGGACCTTAATGAGCTTGATTATGTTATCGATAACATGAAGCTATTAGGCTGCAGAGGTACAACAGGTACAGAGGCAAGCTTTATGGATCTGTATGAGGGAGATGCCTCTAAGATACAGCGTATGAATGAGATGATTTGCGCTAAGTTTGGCTTTGATGCTGTGTTTGATGTATGCGGACAGACCTATCCGCGTAAGCAGGATTCACGCATACTTAATGTCCTGTCATCAATTGCACAGAGCTGTTATCGTATGGCTAATGATATCAGACTCCTGCAGCATGACAGACAGATAGATGAGCCGTTTGAGGAGAATCAGATTGGCTCTTCAGCTATGCCTTATAAGCGTAATCCTATGCGCTGCGAGCGTATATGTTCACTGTCAAGATATCTTATGGCAGATGCGCTTAACGCTCCGATGACAGCATCGGTTCAGTGGCTTGAGCGTACTCTTGATGATTCGGCTAACCGTCGTATCTCACTGCCGGAGGGCTTCCTGTGTGCAGACGCAATACTTATTATTGCCGGTAATGTTGCTGCAGGCATGAGAGTAAACGAGAAGGTTATAGAGAGTGCCGTTATGGAGTATCTGCCGTTTATTGCCACTGAAAATGTCATGATGGAGGCTGTAAAGCGCGGTGGAAACCGTCAGGAGCTTCATGAGATAATCAGAGGCTGCACCATGAAGGCTACTGCCCGTATGAAGAACGGAGAGAAGGGCGGACTTATTGAGCTGCTTGAGGCTGAGCCTAAGCTTGGACTTAAGGACGGAGAGCTTGGCGAGATACTAGAGCCTTCCAAATACATCGGACGCTGCCCTGAGCAGGTTGAAGCTTATCTTAAGAAGCTTGCACCTGTTATTGCCGAGGCCAGCGGAGAGGTGTCAAGGATAGATATCTGACAATTTAAGGTTGCTTAAAGCTTAGGCTTGCGTTTTACACGCATGTAGTTTTTGAAAGCCTGCAGCAGGACATCGTCTTGCTTGAGCCTTGAATAGCTTTGTTAATAAGAAATTTATATCACTGTATTGGGGTATACAGAGATTATCTGTGCATTAAGGGAAAGGATAGATGTGATACGGAGACATTTTCCGTATCTAAAAAAAGGTGAGGATTATGCCGCAGACAACAGGAACATTTCACGGTGATGACAAGTATGTAGCAAGCGAGGATCTGCTTACCACAGTCAACATAGCGATGGCTCTTAAGAAGCCGCTGTTGGTTAAGGGTGAACCGGGAACAGGTAAGACTAAGCTTGCTGAGGCCGTTGCTCATGCTTTAGGCAAGAAGCTCATTATCTGGAATATTAAGTCAACTACAAAGGCTCAGGATGGTCTCTATGTTTATGACGTTGTACAGAGACTTTATGACAGCCAGTTTGGTACACACGGTGTAGATGACATAGCTCACTATATTAAGCTTGGTAAGCTTGGAGAGGCATTTACAGCTGATGAACAGGTTGTATTGCTTATAGATGAGATTGATAAGGCTGATATTGAGTTCCCGAACGACCTGCTCTGGGAGCTTGACCAGATGGAGTTCAATATTCCTGAGACCGGTGAAAATATCAAGGCTAAGAACAGACCGGTTGTTATAATTACTTCCAATGCTGAGAAGGAGCTGCCGGATGCATTTTTAAGAAGATGCATATTCCACTATATTGAGTTCCCGGACAGAGAGCAGATGAAGGAGATTATCAAGGTACACTTTGATAAGCTTGATGAGGAGCTGGTTAATCAGGCTCTTATGGCCTTCTATGTACTGAGAGACATGAAGGGCATCGATAAGAAGCCAAGTACCTCTGAGCTTATAGATTGGCTCAGAGCACTTAGTGAGAGCGGAGTAGATGCTAAGCTTATTGAGACCAAGATTCCTTATATCGGTGTATTGCTTAAGAAGGATAAGGATATTAACGCTGTAAAAAAAGCTGGTTTATGAACCTTGAGGATAGGCGATTATGTTTCTCGAATTTTTTTACACCTTAAGAAAGAACGGTCTTGATGTCTCGCTTAATGAGTGGATGACACTTATGGAGGCTCTTGAGAAGGGACTGCATGATCAGAGCTTTATCGGCTTTTATTACCTTGCAAGGGCTATAGTAGTCAAGTCTGAGGTGGAATTTGATAAGTTTGATCAGACCTTTGCAGAGGTATTCAAGGGAGTTCCGTATGAAGGACCGGTGCCGGATGAGGTTATGAAGTGGCTGCTTAATCCCAAAGAGGATCTGCATAATGATTTCTCTGAGGATATGAAGCAGGAGTTCAAGAACCAGAAGTTTGAGGAGCTCCTTAAGAAGATGGAGGAGACCTTAAAGAAGCAGGACGGCGAGCATAACGGCGGAACCAAATGGGTAGGAACACAGGGACGTACCGGCTATGGTAATTCCGGTTGGTTCCCGAACGGTATACGTATCGGCGGCGAGAGTATGCACAGGACTGCTATGTCAGTTGCTACAGAGCGTAAGTTCAGGGATTTCCGTACTGATAAGGTATTGGATAACAGATCCTACCAGGTTGCATTCCGTAAGCTAAGACAGTTCAGCACAGATGATCCTAATGCTGAGAAGGTGCTTGATGTGGACGGAACTATTGAGGATACCGGTAATAACGCAGGTCTTCTCAAGATACGTATGAAGAATCCGCGTAAGAATGCGGTTAAGCTTCTTATGCTCATGGACAGCGGCGGTTCCATGGACTGGTACTCCAAGATGTGCACAACCTTGTTCCAGGCGGCGACAAAGTCCAATTTCTTCAAGGAGCTGCATACGTATTATTTCCATAACTGTATATATGATAAGCTTTATACGACTCCGGAGCTGTTTGGCAAGGACAGTGTGACAACAGACTGGGTTATGAGCAACTTTGGCAGTGAGTATAAGGTTATTATAGTCGGCGATGCTGCGATGAATCCTAATGAGCTTATGGACAGACGTTATGACTGGCGTACACGCTCTTATGATGAAAATACAGGACTGGACAGACTTATTAATTTTAAGAATCAGTATCCGTATCTTATATGGCTGAATCCTGAGCCTATGCCGACAAGCTTTGGCTATTGGTCACAGACGCATATGAAGCTTGCAGAGATTTTTAATATGTATGATCTCTCAGTAGATGGTCTGGAGAAAGGTATCAAGGCACTGATGGCAAGAAAGTAAAGCATAGGGCAAAGCACGGGATTCGATTTTTATATAGCAGATGCTGCATGATATAAATGTTGCGGTTTGCTGCATGCTGCTGCATTCGTTCGACATTTTTAGAGCTTACAAAGGGACTTAAAGGGAATTAACCTTGGTCCCTTTTTGCGTTATATTGATTATGTTCTTATATACACAGGCCTATTATGTGGCATTGGCTGAAGTGATATCAAAACAGCGTTATCATGATATCTCGTCTGCTTTAGGAGCTGAAACTTGAGTTGCAGATAAACATACCCATGCTGTTTTTAACATAATCTTTATATAAATATATCAATAGTATATATTTAAATCCAATATCAATATACATTTACAG
>CAVBGP010000042.1:0-15072 GCA_963595005.1 Acutalibacteraceae bacterium
CTTTATACATAGCTGTATTAGTAGAGGACAAGAACGGGAGGAACAGATATGCCTGATATCAATATACTGGTAGTAGATGATGAGGATGAAATCGCCGATCTTTGCGAGATATATCTGGTTTCAGACGGATATAATGTTAAGAAGGCATCGAATGCCGAGGAAGGACTTAAGATCATAGCCGAAGAGGAGATTCATCTTGTGCTCCTTGATATTATGATGCCCGGTATGGACGGCATACAGATGTGTAAACGCATCAGAGAGAGCTCAAATGTTCCGATTATCATGCTGTCTGCCAAGGGCAACGATATAGATAAGATAATGGGACTTGGCATAGGTGCGGATGATTATGTGACCAAGCCCTTCAATCCGCTTGAGCTGACTGCAAGAGTTAAGTCACAGCTTAGGCGTTATACCCAGCTTAATCCGAACAGTCAGCCGGGTGTGAGTGAGAACAATGAGATACACATCAGAGGTCTGGTTATCAATAAGGATAATCACAGAGTTACCATAGATGATGAGGAGGTTAAGCTTACTCCTATCGAATTTGATATACTGTATCTCTTATCATCAAATCCCGGCAAGGTATTCTCCACCGATGAGATATTTGAGAAGGTATGGCATGAAAAGGTATATGAGGCCAATAATACCGTCATGGTACATATAAGACGTCTCAGAGGCAAGATGAAGGAGGATCAGAGAGCCGAGCAGGATAAGATAATCTCAACAGTCTGGGGAGTTGGATACAAGGTTGAAAAATGATAATATCGCAAAGACATACAGAACCCGCTTTATAATCAATCTTATAGCGGCCGGATTTCTGACCTGTCTTATTGAAAGCCTGCTCATAGTTAATATCAGCAGGCTTATCTCTGTATTTGGAGGAACTTATAGTCTGACTGAGACCGCAGTGATTTTGTATGTATTTGCTGCGGCTATATTATTTGCATTTATATTCTGGCTGCTTCAGCTAAGGTCCACCAAGTATATAGAGGAGCTGTCAGCGCAGATGTCAAAGCTTGCCGAGGGTAACTTTGACTCCAAGATAGAGGTAAGAGGCAATGATGAATTCTCTCAGATGGCAGAGGATCTCAATAATCTCGGAGATAATCTTAAGCTTCTCTTAGAGGCTGAGCGTGAGGCAGAAAAGTCCAAAAACGATCTCATAACCAATATCGCACATGATCTGAGGACACCGCTTACCTCGATTATAGGCTATCTTGAGCTTTTGTCAGGGAAGAAGGCAATTTCATTAAATGAGGAGCAGCGTGATAAGTACCTCAAGATTGCATATACCAAATCACGTCGCTTAGAGCAGCTGATTAACGATCTTTTTGATTTTACCAAGCTTAGCTATGGCAAGATAACCATGAAGGTAAGCTATGTAGACATAGTTAAGCTCTTAGAGCAGCTTTTGGAGGAGTCTTATCCCAATTTTGCAGCTAAGGGCCTAAGCTATGAGCTTCGCACCAATGTGCCGAGCCTTGAGATAGCAGCCGACGGGGGACTTATCGCAAGACTTTTTGACAATCTTATCAGCAATGCAATTAAGTACGGCGCAGACGGCAAGAGAGTTATAGTAAGGATTAATGCAGAGACCAAGACTGATGTCGTAGAGGTTAAGGTAATAAACTACGGCTTTACCATAGATGACAAAGATCTGCCTCGTATATTCGAGAAGTTTTATCGTGCAGATAAGGCCCGTTCGACTCAGACAGGAGGAACAGGGCTTGGTCTTGCCATAGCCAAGGATATTGTGGATATGCACGGCGGTACAATCAACGTAAGGTCGGATATCAACGGAACCGTATTTACAGTGCGTCTCAAGATTCATTTCAATAAGAATAATGAAAATGTTAAGCGTGCGTAAAAATATAATAGCGTTTATAGCTGCAGCAGGGCTTTTGTTTATGCCGAAAATGTCGGTTTTAAATGCACTAGCAGTTACGGCAACGGATGCCGTACAGTTGAGTAACGCACCGGCAGAGTCAGCCACAGTGGGAAGCAGAGCTGAGGCAATATCAGCAGAGACGGATGCAGCCGGAAACACAGACACAGACTTAGTCTCGGCATATATATCTGCAGACCGAGGCCCGGGAGAAACGTCAGAGACCGTCTCAGAAAGCAATGTAAGTACAGTGCTTATAAGCAGCGACAGCTATGAGAGCGGAATAAAGCTTGAGTTAAGCTACGGCTATCGCAATGTTGCAAAGAACGGACATAAGCTTCCCTTTAGTGTAAGGATAACCAATGGCTCGGACCGGGACATAAGCGGCAGGCTGGTTATAGCAGCTGACGGCAGCGTAGAGACCGGAGTAGGCTCCTTTGAGCCGGCAGTCAACAGCTTTAGCTTCAATGTGGATATACCGGCCAAGTCTGAGAGTATTGTGGATAATGTCATCTCGGTAGCAGAAGAGAGCGGTGTTATTAACGTTATGCTCTATGAGGGGGATACCTGCCTTGCAGAGCGCAAGGAATCAGTGAGCATCAGCTCTGACGGACAAGAACTGCTTATCGGTCTCCTGTCTGATACGCCGGGTAAGCTTGATTATCTAAACGGAGTGAGTGTAGCTAAGACTGCGCTCAGAGCCAGAACGATTGAGCTTGAGCCTGATACGCTTCCTCAAAATCCATTAGAGCTTGAACAGTTAGACGTGATTGTCATATCTAATTTTAATACGGACAGAATCAATGAGGCTCAGCTAAATGCCATAGAGACCTGGGCAGAAAACGGAGGCGTGCTGCTTATCGGAAGCGGACGAGACCGCAAGGCAGCAGAGTGCTTTGGTGCATATCGAGAGAACTTTGAGATAGGAGATACTGTCCGTTCAAATGTGGACATGGGCATGCAGTATTCCAAGACAGGACCGGACGGAGCTATGCTTACACTTGATGTATGCAATATATCGGTCAAGGACGGAGTACAGGTTATGCAGTCCTATGACATGCCGACACTCACCATGGTCAAGCTAAGCTCAGGCAGCATAGGCTTCGCTGCCTATGACCTTTGCGATATAAGTGAATTCTGCTCGCAGGAGATAAGCTTTACGGATGATTTGCTCACTGCAATGCTCGGATATACACGCATAGACAGATTGATTAATGCAGCAGGCAGCAGCCTTGAGGTTTATGACAAAACCAATGAATTCATGGGCGTTGCCAATCCGTCTGATATGCCGGGCATCAGTCTGTATGTGATTATAGCTATAGTATATATCGCATTGACAGGAGGTGTTATATATTACAGCTTAAGAAACAGAGGACTTGAGTTCTATTATCATGCCTTTGTTATTATAGCGGCATTTGCCGGAGCCTTTGTTATATGGATGATAGGCTCAGGCTCACGCTATGACGGGCTTAGTCTGGATTATACTGCGGTCAGAGAGATACATGACGATGATGTATCGGAGTCCGGCTTTATCAGGATTTTCTCAGCTGCCTCAGACAGCTACAGCATTACTATTCCTGATGGCTATGAAGCATATACTATAGTACATGAGGCGGATAAGGACGAGGCCAGGAATACAGAACAGTCATCGTCGGCATACAGATATGCAGATGATACTAAGGCAAATGCTTCGGATAGTGAATCTAAGCTAATAGAATTCAGTGAGGATGAGCAGGGCAAGCATATCAATGCAACAGGCCTCGGTCCCTTTGCAGGTACTCTCCTTGAATTTGCGGCAGACCATAGAGAGCCGGATGCCGGAGATGATATATCGGCAAGCTTAAGCTTTTATAATGAGGAGTTTAACGGCAGCATAGTCAATAACAGTCCATACAGTATAGATGATGTAGCACTTATGATCTGCGGAAGAGTGGTTAAGCTTGGACGCATTAAGTCAGGTGATTCTTTAAGTCTTGAAAATGTCAAAGCAGTCAATGTGCCGATAGGAGATTCATTTGCAGCAGCCTCATATATAACAGGATTAAATGACCTTGATACAAGTGCTTCGGGTTATGCCGATACGCTAAAGCGAACACGTTTCCTAAGCAGCTATATCTCAGAGCTTCCGGAGAACTACTTTGAGGAAGTACGCCTTATCGGATTTTCTGAGGGCGAAAATATATTTAAGGACATAAGTGCAGACAGACATATAGCCGTGAGCGGAACCTTGCTTAAATCAGTTGCTGCGGATGCGAGCTTTAAGTCAGGAAGGAGCATGTGGCATACTGCACTAAGCTCTGATCCTTCTGTAATATCAGGAGATTATGACATAGCAAGCAATACCTCAAGAGGCTCAGCTGTGCTCGAATACAGCTTAGGCAGTGACATCAAGGTGGATGCACTTTATTTCACTGAGCTCTCAGAGAACTTTGAAAGCGAGACGGCACAAGTATTTACAGGCAAGGTATCCTTGTATAATTATACCAGCGGAGTGTATGATGACATAAGCCTGGACAGAACCTATACGGATAAGCTTATTGAGCCTTATCTCTCACCGGCTAATACGATAATGGTGAGATTTATACCCGACAATACTGCTTCACAGGGTTCAGCGGTATATCTGCCGGTGCCTAATATTAACGGAGAGGAAAAGTGATGCTGAAATTAAGTAAGGTAAGCAAATTTTACGGGCATTTCTGCGCACTGGATTCCCTGAGCATTAATATAGAGGAGGGTGCGCTGTACGGCTTTATCGGACCGAACGGAGCCGGTAAAACTACTGCCATCAAGATAATGACAGGCATCATGTATCCTGATGAGGGCGAGGTTACGATTAATAACATGCGCATGGAGGATGAGCCAGAGCAGTATAAGAGCATGATAGGCTATGTTCCGGATTCCTTCGGCATGTATAATAATATCAAGGTAAGGGAGTACCTGCAGTTTTTTGCTGCCTGCTGTGGCAAGGACGGTATGGAGGCTGACAAGCTTACGGACAGGCTTTTGGAATATGTAGAGCTTGAAAGCCGCAGGAATTACTATGTAGAGGCCTTATCAAGGGGCATGAAGCAAAAGCTAGCCCTTGCCAGAGCGCTGATTAATGACCCGCCTATACTTATCATGGATGAACCTACATCAGGACTTGACCCAAGGACGAGATTTGAGTTTAAGGAGATATTGGGTGAGCTCTCGGATAACGGCAAAACCATACTTATAAGCTCACATATACTTAATGATATATCGGAGCTTTGCACAGATATAGGCATCATAGATCACGGAAGCATAGTTATGTCGGGCAGACTGCCAAATGTTATGAAGCTTGTTACCTCAGAGAATCCTATAATCATATCCATGGCAGGCAGGATTACACAGGCCATACAGTTTCTAAAGGCTGACAACACTGTGAAATCGCTGACTGTTAAGGGCAGTGATATTATGATTAACTTTGACGGAAGCAAGAAGGCAGAGGCTGAGCTGCTTAAGAGAATGATAGAGGCAGGGCTGCCGGTAAGGGGCTTTTCAAGAGAAAAGGGCTCATTGGAGTCAATCTTCATGCAGCTTACGGGACACGGAGAGGAGCACGTTATATCAAGCTATGATGCGACTGTATCCGATAATTAAGAGAGAGATAGAGATTAAGAGCAGGAGTCTGACGCTGCCTATAGTTATGACTATAGCTAATGCAGTGCTTTTTGCTGTAGGACTTGCCGGAGCATCAGCACAGATTCTGCGCATGAAGAATGAATTTACCTTGGATTACGGAGCCTTCCTGCGCATTTACGTTGCAGTGATAGCTGTTCAGTATATATTACTGATGTTTATGGTTCCTGTATTTACGGCAGATGCAATAGCAGGAGAGCGTGAGCGCGGCACCTTTGATTTGCTGCTCACAACCAGACTTTCAGCAGCTGAGATAGTTGTGGAGAAGCTGGTCTCATCCTATGTAGGCATTGCAGTAATTGTTATATCAGGACTTCCGGCTATGCTTGTGCCGCTCATGTTCGGAGGCGTGCATATACAGAGTACTATATTTATAATGCTTATTATACTTATCGAGGTGCTTGAGCTTATGAGTATAGGCATGCTCACAAGCAGCTTTGCCAAATCATCAGTTCAGAGTATAGCTCTGTCGTATGCTATTATAGCGGCTTTAACCATAGGGCCGCTGCTGCTTAGCGGCATAGCAGGCATGTTTTCCGAGGATGGAGAAAATGGTCTCATATATCTTACGGCTTTAGACCCGCTGCTTCCGGTGGCGGCAGTGCTGTCTCGGCACATAGGTGAGGGAACAAGGCTTATAGGCGGACTCTACAAGCTCTTAAACGGAACTCCTGATCCTGCATTTTTGGGAAATGCAGCATTTATAGGCTTAATGATGCAGACAGTTATAAGTATATGCTGTATATTTACAGCAATCATACATATAATGCCCCATAAGACCTTGGTAAATGTTAATCTTAGGGAGCTCATAGGCAAAAGGCTTACTATAAGGCACGGCAGCTGACACAGAGTATCCACACAACCGCTTAGTATTGATACAGGATTTAACACATGAAGCAGCAACTTAATTTCAACCCTCAAAAAGCATTTACGGGAACGGCAGAAAACCTCAAGAAAATACATAAATATAATAAGGCCTCTAAGGCAGAGCGACGATATGTCCGCATTATTGCGGTTCTGATAATGATTATAGCGGTATGCTTAGGGGCGGTACTCTCACTTGCCCGTGTATCAAATGACATTGCTGATAATGACAACAAGCTGCGTATCAGCATGGAGACACTTAAGCAACGTCTTGACTTTTCAAACAATCTTTTAAGCATTGAATATGATGCGCTTAAAAAGTATGTGATTAATGACGCTGCCATGACGCAGCTTCATCTGAGAAATACGCCGAGGAAGCAATGGCTCAATGCAATCAATGTGCTGGTGCTCCCTGAGGATAATGCCGAGTTTTATTATGTCAGAAACGGACATGAGATACTTAAAAGTCTGAATGCCGGCGGACTTGGGCTTAGCAAGGGTGACCTGACTAAGCTGATTAATGACCGCTATTTTGAGTTTGAAGATGAGTCTGTTATTAATATCTATGCAGCAGCTCCGCTTGCAGATGGATTTGTAGTAGCAATGTATCGAGATATCGGCAGCTACACAGGCCTCCAGATTAGAGATCATCTTAACGATGACGGTAATGTGGATTTGGACGGAAGCGGTATCATAATATATGATAAAGAGAGCGGTAAGGTGTATTCTGACGGTGGTCAGATTCTTACGGAGAAAACCATACATGATTCAGAAATCAGCCCGATTTTTAATAATTCAATCGACATAGATGTTAAGGATGCGAATTATGATATATTTGATCTTGTACACGGACTGAATTCCTACAGAACGTATACGGTCGATCTGGAAGATAATACCTGTGCGATGGCATACTACTGCCTTAAGACCAGCTATGTCAATGTGCTTTCAGATATATTCCTGCCGGTTGCATATATATTGCTTACAGCCTTTGTATTGGTGCTGAGTGCATCTATACTGCGTACAGTGCGTGCCTCCGCACGTGCGGAAAATGAAATCATACGCATAGGCAGATGGGCGGCACTAGATAAGCTTATAGTAAAACGTGAGATTTCTCTGTTTGGTATTGCAGCAGTTATAGTTACGCTTATCTTAATCTATGTATCGGCTCTCACGGATATAAGCCGTCAGAATCTGAATGCATCGGAGGATCTTATATCTATCACAGAGGGAGAGGCCAAGACAAAGGACTTGATAGACACCTTCGAAACAGTCAGAGACGACTTTATGACAGCCGAGTTTGACAAGGCTGTCATGCTGATAGAGGCTGATGAAAATGTCAGAACAGATGAAATGCTTGAAACTATAGCTGAAAATCTGGTTAACTGTACAGATATAACCATATTTGATCAATCAGGCATCTCAATTGCATCTACAAGCGGATATATAGGCTATGTCTATACAGACAGCAATACAGGTGAACCATTTGCAGTTACTGATTTTTTGGGAGATACTACGTATTTTTCTGAGCCGGATGAAAATGATATAAGCTATTATTCGGTAAAGCTTCGGTATAATTCGGGCGTAATCAGATTTACCGGTGTCAATAACATGTTTAAAGAAGTACTGACGAGCATGAATGATGATGCTACCTTGCTTGAGGCGGATTTTGGCAATGCGGACATCATGTACTATAATGCAGCAACTCCGGATGTACTCTATATAGCTGAGGCAGGACAACATAAGATTAAGACAGTTTCAAATGAACTTAGCAGTGAGGTTTTGCATGATAAGTACTTTGGTATACGTACAATAAACGGTACAAGATACCTGCTTAATATAGGAGCAGACACTGACACAGAAGGCAATTTCTTTATAGATGCTTTGAATGTCAAATATATCTTTATGTCAATCGGCAGCATAGTTATGTACTTTATAAGCTGCCTTGTAGTGCTGTTCATACCTGTACTGCTGTTCTTTGTGCCGTTCAGACTGAGAAATAAATGTATAGTAGAGCTGCCGGAAGACGGTAACATTTACAAAAACTCAAATGAAGGGGGAGGAGATGTCCCGACCGCTGATAATACCGAAGGCATTGATGAAAGACTTATAATCTACCGCAAGGGTATTGAATTTTCTGAACACAGCTTCGTTAATTCCGTCAACAATATCACGGCAGGCTGTATACTTATGTTCCTGGCTTACCTGGTATTCGGCGTTATGACTGGCAACAAGACAGGCTCACTGATAAGCTATCTATTCAGCTCAAAATGGGAGCGAGGCTTTAATATATTCTCGCTGACACTCTGCGTTATAATTATCTTCAGTGTTTGGGCTGTCAGTCATATGCTGAGACACTTAATCAAGATAGTGTCACAGAATGCAGGACCATCAGGCATAACAGCATATAAGCTGATAGAGAGTGTTATTAGATTTGCAGCACTTATTGCTACTATCATATTGGTGCTTAGTGAGGTCGGTGTTAAGACCGGCTCACTCCTTGCCGGTGCAGGACTTACCTCTGCTATCATAGGTATCGGAGCACAGAGCACGGTTAATAATATACTTGCAGGACTTTTCATCATATTTGAAGGCAATTTCAATGTCGGAGACGTGGTCGAGATTAACGGCTGGGTCGGAGTAATTAAGGATATCAGCGTCAGAACAACCTGTATAGAGAGCTACGGCAATTCTAAGGATTACAGAAATGTCCGTGTCATTAACAACTCTGACTTCAACAACATTGTAAACAGATCACTGCATCCTTCAAGAGCTGTTGTTGACCTGTTGATGGGTGTTAATATTGATGATACTAAGATGTTAGAGCTGTTTGAGAAGAATAAGGCCAAGCTTAAGGCCAAGCTTATTGAACCCTTGGATGATATTATGTACCTTGGAGTTCTGAAGTATGACGAGGCAAGCAAGTCCGTAAGGTTTATTGTGAGCTGTGATGAGATTAACCGTGTGTTTAATGAGGCAACTCTGCTTAATGAGCTGGGCAAGCTGTTTGAACCCGAAGGTTTCCTGCTTGACAGATATGATAATACCATCAGATTTGTTGCACCAGCGGATATATATGTACATACCGATAAATGAAATCAAGATGAAATAATATTGTGATAATACCAAGTTTATAATGCTATTTTATTGAAAAGATGGTATAGTTTCTCTGTATGCATTTTATCTCAAAGGAAATGACGTCCAATGATATAAAAGTGCATGCAGAGTTTTTGATTTAAGGAGATTACTTAAGCTATGTCTTATCTTATAGTATCCGATTCGTCATCAAATGTGATGAATATACCGGGTGAGAACTACAAGACGGTTCCGTTACATATAATGCTTGGTGATAAGGACTGGAGTGACGGTCCGGATACCGATATGGATGCATTCTGCACCATGCTGGACGGCTTTAAGGGCAAGACCTCGTCGTCCTGCCCATCTCCGCAGGAGTGGTTTGCTGCCTTTGGTGAGGCCGAGACCATATTCTGTTTTACCATAAGCTGTAATCTCTCAGGCAGCTACAATTCTGCTATGACAGCTAAGCATATGTATGAGGAACAGCATCCCGAGCGCAAGGTGTATGTGCTTGACTCTCTTGCAACAGGACCCAAGATGGTGCTTATGATGGAGTATCTCAGAGACCAGCTTGCAAAGGGCGCTGATCCGGAGACTGCATACAATAAGACGATTGAATACAGAGAGCAGACAGGGCTTATATTTACGCTTCAGTCTATACAGATGCTTGCAAATGCAGGCAGGGTAAGTCCGTTTATAGCGAAGGCTGTAGGCTTACTTGATATGCGCATGATAGGCGTAGCAAACTCTGAGGGCAGGATAGAGCTTGGAGGCAAGCACCGCGGCTATAAGAAGACTCTCATCGGTACCTTCAAGCAGATGCTCAATATGGATTATGACGGAGGAAAGGTAGTTATCTCGCACAGCCGCAATCAGCAGGCAGCAGATGACTTGGCTGAGCTTATCAGAGAGAAGTTTGGCAATGTTATGATAGATATACATAAGACCACAGTGCTCTGCAGCTATTATGCCGAGAAGGGCGGTTTTATAGTGGGCTTTGAGAAGGCTAAGATTTGAGCTTAGTACTTGATTTCAGTATTAAAGGGCTGTGCACCACTGATTTAGAATCAGTAGTGCACAGCCCTTTGTTGTTTGTCAGCGTACCTGACCGGCAGCTTTGCTGAGTGTGGCTGAGGTTCTGACTCCGCCAACCTTAATCGGGTCAAGCAGGCTGCTTATGATAAAGACAGCACCGCATACAGCAAGCATAAAGAAGCCAACATTGTTAAATACAGGCTTAAGCTGAGGAACTAAGTTCCATGCAATGATGGAGATTATCGAAGCAAGTATGGTCCAAAAGCCTGATCTGCGTCCGGTAAAATTAGGAAAGAGGAGACCTCCGATAACGATAAAGGCTGTACCTATAGCCATCGACAGAGCCTTCTGCATAGCGCCAAGTATAGCACCCATCTGTGTAGCAATTAGGTAAGTAACGATGCTGCTGAGTACGACTATAAGCTTATTGAGCATTACACGCTGACGTACATCAAGCTTAACACCCGGAAGCTTCTGTATAATGTCACTGCTGACTGTGGTTGCAAGTCCTATAATCATTGAACAGCCGGTACCCATATCTGCAGCCCAGAGACCTGACAGTGTGATGCCTCCAAGCACAGGAGGAACACTCATGAGTATCATAGGGAGTGCAACAGAGGCCTCTGCATCAGGCATGAGTGCACGGCTTGCAACTCCAAGCAGAGCACATATAAAGCCTACCGGAACCATCAGTGCTGCACCTATCAGATATCCCGCTGTTGCTGAACGCTCAGTTTTGCCGGTAAGACCTATCTGTATGGCACCCTGAACGCCGTTGGCATTGCCCATCATAACTACTATCCAGCTTAGGATACCCATCCATCCCATACCGGCGGTGAGACTTAAGTACGGCGTGTCAGGATCGGTTACGGTTGTAAGTGTATTGATAGCAGCCCAGCCGCCGTGATTCCACAGCACCAAAGCAGCTGCAAGTATAACTCCGACATATATCAGTATAAGGTTCAGTACGTTGGTGAGAGATACGCTGCCCATGCCTCCTATAACCGCTACAGCCATAAAGATAAGGAAGGAGAAGAAGGTTCCCGTCTTAACTGTAAATATATCCGGAAGCAGGGACGCAAGGATGGAGCCGCCGGCCTTGTACTGCAGGGCAATGATGCCTGACTGTATTATGCACATGGCTATAACCATGATAAAGCTGGTCCTTGTTCCGTAGAGCTCGCTTACAAGTCCGCTGATAGTGGAATAGCCGCTCCTGCGTAAGTATTTGACAGCAAGGAATGAAGAAACTACAGCACCTATCGCCCAGGCTACATCATACCAGCCGGCAGAAAGTCCTACTGTAAATGCATTTTCAGCAATACCGATAGTAGAAGCACCGCCTATCGCAAGGCCGGCAATGCTGGCCGCAACAACGAAGGCACTGCTCCTGCCCTTAAACAGCAGGAAGTTGTCAGTATCCTTATTCTTCTTCTGACTGCTTGAGACATAGATGCTTATGCCAAAAAGCAGCACAACATACATTAAAACTATAATTAACGGGATATTCATAACTTATCTACCTCATTATCCTCTGCCTCGCTGCAGATGCGATTGTAAATGCTCTCAAGCTGCGGCATTACACTTCCGCCGTAGGGCATGATATATACGTC
Organism: Acutalibacteraceae bacterium; assembly: GCA_963595005.1. Classification (GTDB taxonomy): domain Bacteria; phylum Bacillota; class Clostridia; order Lachnospirales; family Lachnospiraceae; genus Avilachnospira. Next base: position 12,133 of record CAVBGP010000042.1, read on the forward strand.
CTTGTCAGTGAAATCTACATTTTTAAGGAGCTCGTTCATATCCTTGTAGGAGCTTATCCCCATATCCTGAATCAATTCCGGCTCGAGCTCTGAGAGCAGCAGTGTTTTGCTGCGTCTGATGGACTCGCAGGCTGCATAGAAGATATAGCCTCCTATGGTAAATGCTTCCCTTAGTGCCTTATCAAGACAGCCCTTTGAAAGTGGCTTAATCCAGTCGAAGAAATCCTTAGAGCCGCTGCCCTCTGAGCATTTGGCTAAAAGTATAAGCGTGCCGCCCTCCTTGACAGCTCTGGATGCATTAAACAAGGTTTTGGTTGACTGATAGAAATTGATATCCTTAGGGAAGCCTCCGCAGCTTGCAATTACGATATCTGCCTGATGGTCAATAGGAAGACCATAGCCACGCTGTACGTAGGCACAGCTCTTTTTCCAAGCAAGATCAAAATCTCCGCAGAATAAACCGCTGTGACGTGATGCAGAATCAACGACTATGCTTATGCCAAAGGTCACATGTACCAAGGCTCCGGCTTCAAGCATATCCTTGTTGATAGGATTGTCAGCTATGAGTCCGCTTGCAACCCTGGAGTCTGTCATAGGCTTAACCGGGTCAAGAGCTCTCTCATGATTCATACGTATGGTCTCTCTTGAGGCGATGCCAGGGACTATTGATTTTCTGCCTCCGCCATAGCCTGCCATAATGTGATGTACGGTTCCTCCTATGCAGATGACCTTGCGTCCGACTGCAAGAGGATTGACACTTACGCGGGTACCATAGGAGGTGGTGCCTATATAGACAAGATCTGAAGCATCGCAGTCATGATCCCTGACTCCTGCTGCATGGCTGTATACAAATTCACCGGCAAGCTTCTTAAGATCATCTTCAGTATTTTTCCTGTGGGTTCCAAGAGCTACAAGCACCTCTATACTGCTGTACGGAACCTGCATCCTGTCATGAAGATACTTAACTAAAAGCTCAAGTATGATATCCTGTCTCATCCAGAATCTGGTCATATCACTGATAACAACAGTGACCGGGTCATCCTTAGAGATAAGCTCCTTTAACGGCTTGCTGCCGATAACGCCGTCTGTTACGCAGTGAAGAAATTCTGCTTCTATGTCATCAATAACACGCATGCTGTTTTCATGCAGATACTGTACTGATCTTGCATTGTCAATACCAAATTCAACATGATCGCTGCCGTATTTTAATTGTACCTGTTCCATATTAAAAACCTCGGATTTATTGGTTTAATGATTGTATGTTTTAATTGGTTTACGCTTTAAACTGTTAAAGTATACAACACATAGCTGTATTTGTCACGTATAACTTTTATTATATGTTGAGCATGCAACACGCGGGCATGGTTGTCTTCTCTAAAAAAGCTCCTGCCCTAAAAAGGGGCAGGAGCTAAAATGAAATAAGTTTATTAATAATTATTTTGGAGGCGGCGTACAAGGCATGCAGCACCTTTAGCCGCTTAGTCCGGTCACGTTTATGATATGATCGCTTATGTTCTTTAATCCGGAGCTCGGGATGTACGGAGTATCAGGATAGAGGAACTCATGAAGCTTAACTGCATTGCTCTCTAAGGTGACAGGGATGACACAGTCAAGCTTGCCGACATCCTGAGTTGCTTTATCAAAGGGGAAGCCTGCGGTTTCAGAGATATAATACTTATCCACTCCCTTCATGAAGGGAATCAGGTCATCCGGTGTTACGCTTGTGGATATCTGTGGCATAACTGTAGTGACTATGTTCAAAAGTGTAGCATAATCTGCATTTTTAGCCTTATCAAGGGCAAGACCTATAACCTTGCGCTGTCTGGCAGTTCGCTGATAATCAGTGTCCATGAGACGAAGCCTTGCATAGGCCACAGCCTGTACTCCGTCAAGATGGTTCATGCCTGAGTGGTCAAGCTGATATGAGCCTATGCCGGTGCTGTTGACAGTCTCGGTTATAAAAGCATTGATATACTTAAACTCTGAGTCCGTAATCTCAAGGTCTACGCCTCCGAGTATGTTGATTGTATCGGCAACCGCCTTCCAGTTAAATGTTGCATAATCGTCGACCTTGACATCGGTATTGTGCTCCACTGCCCAGACCGCCTGTGACGGTCCGCCTCTAAAGTACGCCTCGTTAAGCTTGTGATAGGTTCCGTCACTGTTAATCTCGGTATAGGTATCTCTGTAGAGTGAGACCAGCTTAATCTCACCGGAGGCTCTGTCCACACGGGCAATGATATTAACATCGGACAGTGCTTCCTTGCCTACATTACCGTTACGGGAGTCAACACCAAATACTGCGACAGTATAGTAACCGCTCTGTCCCGTTATGAATTTATAGCCTACAAAGCCAAGACCTAATATAAGGAGCAGGAGCAGAAGCTTAAGCACAGGATGCTTGCGCTTCTTATTTGTTTCATTGCTTTTATCAGGGCTGTTATCCTTAGTCTTATTATGCTTATCAGGCTTAAGCTTAGTCTCATTATTGACAAAGGTCGAGGCAGTTTCAGACTCAGACTGCTTGTTAAGGCTCTGGGTCTGCGAAGCTTGAGCAGCCTTGCTTCGCGGTTGGTAGCCCGGATGCTCATAGGAGGAGATGCTTTCCTCAAGACTCTCGCTTATATGAGCCATATCAAAGCCGCTTAAAGCTTGCTCGCGGCGCCTAGGAGCACGCGCTACGTCATGACGAGAGTGCGCTGCTTCGGTATTTACATTATTAGTATCGTAATTATTGTTATTATTTTCTTCCATAGAGCCAACCTTACTTAAAATTATTAAATGTGTTGACGAATGCAAAGGCGCGGAGTAATCCGCACTTTTGGCTAAGCTGAGCCTGCAAATGTACAGGGCTTGGAGCTGACTATATAAGCTATACCAGGTATTCCAAGCTTGGTCATCTATTCTACCATTGCCGTACTTAAACAACAATACAAGCGT
>CAVBGP010000043.1:0-14761 GCA_963595005.1 Acutalibacteraceae bacterium
CTGCATGCTTGCATGCAAGGATGATTTTGCATTTGGCAACCTGCCCTGTATGAGCGATGTAGGGCGATAGCCCGAAATGCGAATGCAGGCAGGATTGCGAGAGCGCGTTAGCGCGAAGCAATCTGTACTTTTATTAATATGTGGTGCCTGTAAAATCGCAGGCATGGTTGTTTGCTCTAAAAATGTTGACGCAAGTATGGTGGTTACTCACCGTACAGCTATTTCTCAGGTTCCACCCGGTCCTGTTGAACCACTCGTATTGATACTGCCCGGTCCGTCACTTGAGATAATCGGTCCGGTGGATGAGGTATCAGTGCCAGATGAAGTATCTCCCGGAGCACTGCCGGCAGAGCTTCCTGAGCTTGAGTGAGATTCCGTAGGTGCTGAAGTTGTAGATGCCTGAGTGGACTGTGCAGCAGTAGTCTCAGCTGTAGGTCCGCTTGTTTCTCCCGGTGCTATTACACCGCTTTGTGAGCTGTTTCCTCCAGGTCCGGTCTGAGTTCCCGGTCCGTCTGCAGTACTCTCAGACTCACCACTCTGAGATTCACCGCTCTCGCTTTCCGACTCAGCTGTTGTTGTCTCATCTGTATAGTACTCGATATGTCCTGAGTACAGTGCATTATGATCTACATTATTGCTTACAACCTGACCATCCTTCTTGATAACAAGACGAACCTCCCATACTGAGCCCTCGCTGCCGGTTGTCGGTGTTTTATCACTGCCCGGCTCTATAAGCTTACGAACCTTCTCTATGGTCTTGGTCTGAGTTGAATCAAGCGAGAAGGAATATCCTTCCTTAAGCACAGGTCTGCCGTATATTGATACGGTTACAGTCTGATTGCTGTAGCTTGCTCTTATACCTATGGCATAGCTTGAATTGTATGAATACTCAGGCTTGTTCGGCACATTGGCAAACTTATAGTCAGGTCCGCCCCAGCTTATTGTTGCATCCATACCCGGTGTAACATAGGTTGGCTTAAAGGTATGTGACTGTCTTGCTGTAGTCTTAAGTCCGGCCTTAAGTACGGCATTATAGAGTGTGGTCGATACCTGGCATACTCCTCCGCCTACTTCCTGAACAACCTCGCCGTTGTTATAGGCGGCCGCCTCACCGTAGCCTGCCTCCTTGGTACGCTGTCCGACCGTCTGATTAAATGAGAATTCCTCTCCCGGTCTTACTATAGTACCGTTAAGCTTCTTGCAGGCAAGCTCGATATTTTTGTTTCTTACCGCATTAGAGGTTGTATTGGTTGTAAATGTCGCAATTGTCTTGTAAGAACCTGAGATATTGGATGAGCTCTCAGCCGATATCTTCTTTCCTGTGACTGCAATAGTCCTGTCATAAGCCTTAGACCTAACTGCATCCTTGATATCCGAGATAAGCTTATCCTTATCCGGTGTAAAGCCATCTCTGGAATTCTCCATGACAAAGGTATCTGTTGAGCTGTCATAGGAGCCAATGCTGCCTCCTAGCGGCTCTACAAACCACATGTCATAAGCATACTTGGCTATGGACTCTACTGAATCCTCAATATTATCAAGTGTCAGTGTATAAACCTTGGCAGGCTCTGCATTTTCAGCACCCTCTGCATCAGTAGAATCCTCTGATGCGCTCTCTGATGACTTCTTGTCTGCCTTAGACTTTGACTTCTTCTTGGACTTACTCTCCTCCGTGCTCTCCTCGGTATTACTCTCAGCCGCCTTAGATGCAAGCATAGCACTGTCATCTGTGAAGATCTCATCAATAAGAGTGTCTAGGCTGCTCTCTATGAAGTCCGGAACCTCTATGGTCTCGCCAACCGTGATATCGGATGAGGTTGTCTCCTCCGTGCCGGAAAGCATTGAATCCGGGTTCTCCGGATCACCAAGCGTTGCAGCCTCTGTAGTCTCGTCTACATCGACCTTAGGCTTAACCACCTCACCGACTCTCGCATCTGAATTAGTAAGCTTCATGCTCCACTTATATAGCTTAGCCGCAGCCGCCTTAATCTCCTCGCGGTTCATGCCCTTGATGCTGATACGATTATCATCTTCTATGCCTGATGAGCTTGTCACGACTGCATTGAGGTCGATGACAGCATCAGCCTGAACACGGCTTGTATCTATTGCCTCTGTTGTCTCCTCGGTTTCATCGACAACAGCATCTCCTTTATGACTGCAGCCCTTGAACAAGAGCACGCAGCCAATAATTATTGCTAAAACAACAACAGCACCGAGCCCTAAAAGGACCGGTGTGTTGCTGTGCTTTCGTCTTCTCTTACGGGATCTGTGTACAGACCCGTAGCCTCTATTATTATAGCCCTGAGACATTCGTTTACTCCATATAAGCCAAACGCTTTACTTAACAACAAGATTGAATATCTTGCCTGGAACATATATCTCCTTAACAATATTGCCGCTTATCTTATCCTTGACAAGCTCCTTGGCTGCTGCGATAACTGCATCCTTATCAGCGGAAGCATCTATCTCAAGCACTGCCTTAACCTTGCCGTTAACCTGGATAGGCACCTTAATGGTGTCCTCCTTGGTCATCTCCTCGTCATACTCCGGCCACTGTGCATGGAATACAGAGCCCTCGCCGCCCATATCGTGCCAAGCCTCCTCGGCGATATGCGGTGCAAACGGAGCCAGAAGTATTGCAAAGGTCTTAAGCGTCTCCTTATCTAAGCCGCCCTCTCTCTTAGCAATATCTATAAGAGCATTGTTATGCTCCATGAAGCCTGATACTACTGTATTTAAGGTAAATGCCTCAAGCCTTGAGGTGATGTCTCGGATGAGCTTATGTCTCACGTTTAACATCTCCTTGGTAGGCTCGATATCCTTATCCTTAGAGTCAGTAACAAGCTTATAGAACTTTGACAAGAATCTGTATACTCCGTCTATGCCTCTGTCATCCCACTCGGCGTCCATCTCCGGCGGTCCCATGAAGAGCTCATAGAGTCTCAAGGCATCACAGCCGTAGGAATTAACCATATCGTCAGGGGAGACAACATTTCCCTTAGACTTAGACATCTTAATGCCGTTTTTACCGGTAATCATACCCTGATTAAAGAGCTTGGTAAACGGCTCATCAAAGTCAACAACTCCGATGTCATAGAGGAACTTGGTCCAGAATCTTGAATACAGAAGGTGCAGAACTGCATGCTCTACTCCGCCTATATACATATCAACCGGCAGGTACTTATCAGCCTTCTCACGGCTTACAAGCTCCTTGTCATTGTGTGAATCTACATATCTTAAGAAATACCAGCTTGAACCGGCCCACTGCGGCATGGTGTTGGTCTCACGCTTAGCATCTGCTCCGCACTTCGGGCACTTGCAGTTAACCCATGAATCAATGGCAGCAAGCGGTGATTCACCTGTGCCTGTAGGCTCATAGTTCTCAACCTCAGGCAGCTTAAGCGGAAGCTCCTCAACCGGAACTGCAACATTGCCGCAATGAGGACAATGTACAATCGGAATAGGCTCGCCCCAGTATCTCTGACGTGAGAATACCCAGTCACGAAGCTTGTAGTTAACGGTCTTCTTGCCAAGTCCCATCTCCTCGATGATAGCAGGAGCATTTTTCTTCATATCCTCTGAGCGCTTGCCTGTCCACTCTCCTGAGTTGATAAGCACGCCCTGTGCAGCTGTATATGCATGCTCGGATACGTCAACATCCTCTCCGTCCGGTGAGATAACCGGGATAATCGGCAGACTAAACTTCTTGGCAAAATCATAGTCTCTGTCATCGTGTGCAGGCACGCACATGATAGCTCCGGTTCCGTAATCTGCAAGTACGTAATCTGAGAGCCAGATAGGAATCTCTTTGCCTGTAAGCGGGTTTATAGCATAAGAGCCTGTAAATACACCTGTCTTATCCTTATCCTGCATACGGTCTACATTTGAGCGCATTGAGGAATCAAAGATATACTTCTCTACTGCATCCTTGGTCTCTGAAGTAGCAAGCTTTGCTGCAAGTGCATGCTCAGGCGCAAGCACCATAAAGGTTGCACCATAGAGGGTGTCTGGTCTTGTTGTATATACGGTAAGCTTCTCACCATCAACTCCCTCAGAGGCATCAGCAACTGGCTTTGCCAGCTTAAAGTAGACCTCAGCTCCATAGGACTTGCCTATCCACTCGGTCTGCATCTTCTTAACCTTTTCCGGCCAGTCAAGCTTATCAAGGTCATTAAGCAGTCTGTCTGCATACTTGGTAATCTTGAGCATCCACTGTCTTAAGTTCTTCTTGGTTACAGGTGAACCGCAGCGCTCGCAGCAGCCGTTAACTACCTCTTCATTTGCAAGACCGGTCTTGCAGGAAGGGCACCAGTTAATCGGGAACTCCTTTTCGTAAGCGAGGCCGTTCTCGAACATCTTAACAAAGATCCACTGAGTCCACTTATAGAAGTTAGGATCTGTAGTGTTAACCTCCATATCCCAATCATAGAGCGCATTAATCTGATTAATCTGTCTCTTGATATTAGCTATGTTGGAGGCTGTTGATATAGCCGGATGAACGTGATTCTTGATGGCATAATTTTCTGCAGGCAGACCAAAGGCATCCCAGCCCATCGGATGGATAACATACTTGCCCTTAATAAGCTGGTATCTGGACCAGGCATCACTTATTACATAGCCTCTCCAGTGTCCTACGTGCAGTCCGTTGCCTGAAGGATATGGGAACATATCAAGGCAATAATATTTCTCCTTCTTGCCGTCATCAACATTGACAGGATTTTCTTTCCAATATTCCTGCCACTTCTTCTCAATCGCTAAATGATTGTACTGTGCCATCTTGAATCACACCTCTGTTATAATATGTTGTCAGGGACGTTTTAAATCCCGAATCTACACTGTTTGTACTAAAACTAAGTAAGTATAGAACAATAGTTTTAGCGTGTCAATGGAAGAACCTATATACACTTTCCGCTGCTTTGATATTCATACCATCAGGCTCTGCAAGTTCTTCAACGCTTGCCGTCTTGATAGCGTCTATGCTCTTAAAATACTTCATCAATGCCTTGCGTCTTGCTTCTCCTATGCCCTCAATATCATCAAGCACCGAATGAATCTGAGCCTTGCCGTGCAGGCTTCTGTGATACTCTATCGCAAAGCGATGAGTTTCATCCTGAACACGGGTTATGAGCTTAAAGGCCTCAGAGCGCGTATCTATAGGTATCTCCTCGTTATTATAATAAAGCCCTCTTGTGCGGTGGGCGTCATCCTTGACCATGCCGCTCACCGGGATATCTAGTCCAAGCTCTGAAAGCACCTCGAGTGCGACATTTACCTGTCCTCGTCCTCCGTCCATCATGATGAGATCAGGTAAGGAGGAAAATGACTCCGACTGTCCTTCGAGACCTCGCTTAAAGCGTCTTGTGAGCACCTCCTTCATGGAAGCATAATCGTTAGGTCCCTTAACCGACTTAATCCTGAACTTACGGTAGTCACTTGATTTGGGCTTGCCGTCTGTAAATACCACCATCGAGCCTACCGAATCTACTCCGGAGATATTGGAGATATCGTAGGACTCAATGCGATGCAGCTTATCAAGATTAAGGAGGCTTCGTATCTCCTCCTGCGCTCCCTTGGTCTTGCTGTCCTGAGCTTTAAGCTTCTCAAAGTCACGCAGCAAGGTACTCTCTGCATTATTTACTGCAAGCTCTACCAGGCGTTCCTTATTGCCGCGCTTTGGCGTAACTATCCTTACTGTATGTCCTTTGACAGATTTTAGCCATTCCTCTATAAGCTCCCTGTCCGATATGTCTTCCTGTATCCATATCTCGCGCGGAATATACGGCGTTCCCGAATAAAACTGTGTGATAAATGAGCTTATGATATCCGGAAGCTTATCATCGGCATCAATCTCTATATGCAGAGACTCTCTGCCTATCATCCTGCCGTCTCTTATAAAGAAGCACTGCGCCTCAGCCTGACTTCCGAGCGTACCTATGCCTATGATGTCACGATCATCCATGCTGACGTCTGTTACCTTCTGGCTTGCAGCAAGGCTCTCAACCTCCTTCAGGAGCTCCCTGTACTCTATAGCACGCTCAAACTCCATAGAATCCGAGGCAGACTGCATACGTTCATTAAGGTATGACTTCACAAAATCATATTTGCCTGAGAGGAAATCAACAGCTCTGTCTATATGACGCCTGTAGTCAGACTCGCTTATATAGGCATTGCAAGGACCAAGGCACTGCCCCATATGATAATAGAGACAAGGGCGTTCCTTATATGTATCCTCGGGCAGTCTTCTTCCGCAGGAACGTATCTTGAAAAGCTTATGCATGAGGTCTATGGTATCTCTTACCGCTGTACCTGAGGTATAGGGTCCAAAGTATCTTGATTTATCCTTTTTAACCCTGCGAGTAAGCATTACACGCGGGAAATGTTCCCCTACCGTCACCTTGATGAAGGGATAGGTCTTGTCATCCTTGAGGAGCGTGTTGTACTTGGGACTGTTCTCCTTGATGAGATTATTTTCCAGCACCAGCGCTTCCATCTCTGAGTCCACAACTATGTACTCAAAGCGCTGTATCAGAGAGATCATCTTCTTGATCTTGGCGGTCTTATTCTTATCAGACTGGAAGTACTGCCGTACGCGGTTTCTTAAGTTTACTGCCTTGCCGACATAGATAATCTCATCCTTTGGTCCGTGCATGATATAGACACCCGGGCGCGTCGGAAGCTTCTTGAGCTCCGCCCTAATATCAAAACCGTCATTTAGTTCATCATTATCTGCATTATCATCAGCTGAGGCGGCTGTTTTATCTTCTGTATTAACCAACGTAGTGTCCGCATTATCATATGTATCCGACTCAGCTGACGCATGACCGTTATATGTCACGGAACAGTTATCTTTATCTTCTGTCATCAAAGAATCAGCTGACACTTCTTCGGCGTCCGCTGATTCGGTATGAAGATTTAGTATGAGATTGTCCTGTTCTGCTTTACTGCTCATAAGTAACTATCGGTCCGTCCTCTAAGAGCTTTGCCTCATCCGTAGGATCCAAATCATCTCCCGCCAAAGCATTCTGCAGCTCAGATGGGAAGGTTTCTGCCTGCTCTGCTGCCGTTTCCTCGGGCGGAAGTGCTGCACGTGACTCCTCAATCTGCACAGCCTCTGCTTCAGCTGCCTCCGGCGTAAGAAAGCCGCTGTAATCATAGCTTACGGAAGCTGACCACAATATCCATTCATCGTAGCCTGCGTCATATACAGCCTGTATCTCCTGCCTTACAGCCGCCGCATCATAACTTATATAGTTGCCGCTTCCAAGCCATGATGCTGTAAATGCCTGAAGCCAAGGTCTGACTACGGCTGCATTTCCATAATCACCACCCTCTGCAAATGCCTTGTTAATTACTGACTTGGAACGCTTAAGTGCTCCGAGTATCGCTTCATACGGATGCAAATCCGGCATATCCAGTCCGAAGTTTCCTGCAGCATAGTGTGATGGATATATCATTGGACACATATAATCCACAAGCGATGCCATCTGCGGATAATCCTGACCTACAGAACGCGAGTCAATTTGGCTGCCTATAATAGTACCGAATACGTCACAGGATACAAAAGCACCCTGCGCCTTAACATGGTCTGAGAGATACTGCACTGCCTCTGATATTATGCTTATCTTATCACGTCCCTTAGTTTCATTTTCATCAAATATACAGTCACCTGCGCCCTTGTCAGTACAGAAACGTATATAGTCGAACTGTATCTCATCAAAGCCGTCTGCTATACACTGATCAGCAATTGAGAGCAGATAATCCCAATATTCCGTCTTGTAAGGATTAATCCAGGTATAGCCGCTGTTATCTGTGTACACAGTGCCGTCCGGATTGGTAAGGCACCATTCCGGCTTCACCTTGCCTATATAGGGATCTCTCATAGATACAATACGGGCAATCGTGTAAATGCCGTGTTCCTTGAATTGCTGCATGAGTGTCGGCATATCTTCGATAATAGGCTCAACAGTGCCAAGCTCATCCACCAAGCCCTGATCATGCATCTCATATGTAACTCTGCCATAATCATCCTTAATATCTATAACGACTGCATTAAGCTCGGTTGAGTCCATGTTATCCCAGAACTTAGACATGAATTCAGCGTTGGCAAGCGGCTTTGCGGCAACGTAAATGCCCTTGACCTTGGTGCGTTCTCTTGTATCTACTGCCTCAGGCTCCTGCTCAGTCTCTGACTCGCTCTCTGCCTCAGTTGCTGACTCATCCTGCTCGGCAAGCTCAGATTCGAGGCTGTCAAATGAAAAGGCAGTTTCAGTCTCAACTGCCCCCTCATAGCCCGGCTCCAAGGCCGCAGGCTCATATCTCGTACAGGCTGCAAGCAGCAATACGGATATGCATGTTAATATAAATGTTAATGGTGTTTTTCTGTTCATTCGGTAAATCTCAGTTATTAATTACGATATATCTGATATTTGAGAAGTAATCGTCATGTACCTCTCACTATAAAAGTCGGTCAATAGCACATCAACCGTATAATGTTACTTAAATCAATGTTTAAAAAAATGATTAACATCACACAGTTTAGTTCAAGTTTGATATATTATCAATGCACATGCAAAATAAGATTGTTTAAGATTTATTTAGATTTTTTAAAGAGCATTTTTTGTAACTGCTGAAGCCAATACATGCACGCTTTCTATAACATCATTCCAAGACAGCTCCCCGACAAAGAATGACGCCTCTCGGAAGTTCTCCCACTGCGCCGCCATTGTATCGTCTGATGCTACTTTAGCTATAATATTTTGAAGGTCAGAAATTTGTCTTATTGTATTCCTCTTTGTACTTGTGGCAAGGAATGCTCTCTTAAGGACTTCCTTGTTAAAGACCTCCTGCTCGCTGATTGTATAGATATCGTAGAAATCACGCATACGCGTATTCGCGGTACCGCGAGCCATAATCGTTTCGAGCTTCTCCGCCAACAGTGTTTCTATATTATACGTCCACATGGAAATGGATCTGTCCTCAAACATGAGACTGTATGAATATTCCACAGCTCCAGGTGTGATAATATCTCCGGTGGATATATCGATTTTTACTGCCTGACGCATCTTATCAAGAGTTGCTTCCAACATGACTCGGATGCCGGGATAGTCATGTTCCTCCATAATATCCGTAACTTTAGTAAGACTAAACTGCACCCCATCTGGAATCTCCACAGCAATAATATCCTCGACGATTTTAACTACATTGTCTTTTGACAGTGTTAGAGCTTTGACTGTAGTGTCAATATCCATAGTTGCCCTTGTATCCAGTCCAACTATGGCAGCCACCAGCATACCGCCCTTCAGAATGAAATTATTTCTATACTGAGATAGCGCAATTCTCTCCAGAAAACGTTCCATCATAAAATTACGGATAAGCGTTTGCGCCTTCTGACTGTCTCCGCCAGATAGGTTTCTGACTTTTGCTTTCAGCTGTGTCGCCGCTTTAATCATAACATTACCTCTGTGTATGTCCGTACGGTAGCCTCAATATTGAATCTCTTTGCATATGCTATCAGGTGGTTCAGATTCTTATGTTCACTTGCCATATATTCCTTCATTGCATACTGGAAAATCTGCACATCCATTGATTCCTTATACCGCAGAATGTCACAGATAGTGCGTTCCATATCATATACACGTACCTCATTTCCAAAGCTTGTCTGACCCTTCGCCGCGCCAAATTCGTATATATCCTCTTTCACCTGATAAACGAGAATGCCTTTCTTCCGAAGATGTGATGCATTGTAGCCAGCTTTTACCGTTACACTTATTCGTTTAGGCTCTCGCTCCATCAGCCCATGAAGCTGGAGTGCTGTTTCATGAGAGAAAACTATGCGTCTATTTGACAGATAGAGTAGATATAGCTCATCCGACCATGCATCTTCTGCAAGATACACGCCATGAGCAACTCTTGCCATGTTCCTTTTATTGACATAATCTGCAAGGGTCGGCTTTGAAATGCCTTTTGCAAGCACCTGGGATGTGCACAAGTACCCGTTTCCGTCTTCTACAAGACTATCTAAAATATCAAATCGGCTCATATTATCACCTTACTTTCCTGCTCTCTATTATAGTATATAAGAGCGTAAAGGTAAAGTAATAATCTGCATCATCCTTACTTAAAACTACGAAATAACACGCTTTGCAAGTTTTATCCGTAATTTAAAATAGCTGTTGATAAAACAAGACATAAAAAAATGAGTATAGATCTAAGTTCTGAATAATACAGCGTGTATATACATAAATCAAATGCACTATTGAGTAGCTGCATAAATCACACATATTTCCTGATATCCGCGAACAAGCGTCCCTTCTTAGAAGTGCCGCTGATTCCGTCATAGATAAACTTGCCTGTTCCTCGCACTGAGATTCTGTCGCCCTCTTTGAGTGTCTTGCCTGCAGAACTTACAAGCTGCCCGTTAATATATACGCGCTCTGCATTTATAACATCTGCTGCCTTTTGTCTTGCCACATGATATACGGCTGCAATAACAGCATCCACACGCTCTGATGCGACATTTACAGCAAGCTCCTCAAATTCCTGAGCGCCTGTTATATCGCTTGCTTTAAGCTCTGACAAGCTCATACAGCTGCAGTCTACAGAGGTATGCTTAACCTTAGTAAGATTCCTCGCGATATACTCTGCCATGTCGGCTCTTGCATAGATTAAGGTACCTGCATGAGTGCCTTTAAGTATCCTGATATCGCCTATGCACTCGCGTTCTATGCCAAGATTCATCATAGCACCAAGATAATCCCTGTGCGTAAGCTCATCTGCAAAGCGGTGATTGACCGGCTCGCAGATTATTGCTTCGATTGCTTCATCCAGTGCCTGCTCCGTCCCGATGTGGTCCGGCACGAAGAAGGCAATAGCCCTGTCATTGTCCTCATCTCCTCCGCTTAGAAAATGCATATCGCTCATGAACTCCCTAGAGAGGCTGTGATATATGCTCTGCTCTTCTGTGCTTAGGAAACCTACAGTTTTCAATATATTGTGTCCGTATGATGCACGATCGGCATCTAATATTCTTTTTCTGATTAAGTCGTTGACTTGCATGATACTTTAAAAGTGTTTACGAGAGCACGTTAGTGCGAAGCAATCCGTACTTTTATTATATGTGGTGCCTGCAAAACATGCTTGCATGTACAAATTATAATTGCGAAAAAACGTATTCTACAAATTTACGAGCCGCAGGCGTTAGCCTGCCTCTGTCCTTGAATGCAATACCGATTGAGCGATAGTACGGAATCTTAAGTGAGCGAATCTCGAGACTATACGGAATGCGGCGCAATATCATATCAGGAAGAATGCTTACGCCAAGGCCCTTTTCCACCATTGCCATAATAGCAAAGTCCTCCCAAGTCGTAAAGGCTATATCAGGTTTTACATGATAACGCTCAAGCAAGTCCGAGACCTCCGTTTTGCCACCATGCTCAAGCAACAGAAAGTTTTCACCCTCTAATTCTTCTATCGCAACCTCCTCCATCTCGGCAAGCGGATGACCATGCGGAAGAACAAGCTTATATTCGTCCTCTATAACCTTAACAGCTTCAAATTCTGACACAGTAGGCAGACGCAAAAAGCCACAATCCACCCGTCCTTCATCTATCCAGGCTTCAATCTCATTGTAATCACCTAACAAAAGCTCATACTCAATTCCGGGATACTCTACCTTTAAATGTGCAAATATATCTGGCAGAATATTGATTGCCACACTCGCAAAGGTACCGATACGGACGATTCCTGTTTCAAGCCCGTTCATTTTGTTAACCTGACCCTCTAAATTGTCATATTCATTGAGCAGTTTTCTAACGTACGGCAGCATCTGTTCCCCAGCTGAGGTCAGACAAACTCCTGTCTTGCTTCGCTTAAGCAAGTTCATATTCCATTCTTTCTCAAGGTCGGCAATCATCTTGCTTACAGATGACTGAGCATAGTCCATGGCTTGTGCTGCCGCTGTAAGACTTCCCTTTTCCACGGTCTTGACAAAAGCAAGATATTTTAATAGCGGGTTCTCCATATATCATTCCATTTCTCGATATAATCTATCTATAATATTCGCTTTTTCTATTATATTGATGCTTATATACTATTGCAAGACCAAGGTTTAACATTTGATGGAGGCTACACTGTGTACTTCAAAAACAAAAACATTGATATGCTTCATGGTCCGCTTGTCGGCAAAATACTACTTTTTACCCTACCTATCGCTTTGAGCAGTATGCTTCAGCAGCTTTTTAATGCCGCCGACCTTGCTGTTATAGGTCTGTTTGATGATGCAAATGCACTTGCAGCCGTAGGCACAAATACAGAGCTCATTGCTTTAATTGTATCCGTATCCACAGGGCTTGCAGTCGGTGCCAATCTGCTGATTGCAAACATGATTGGACGTAATGAAACAAATAAGCTTAAAGAAGCTATACAAACTGCAATTCTGTTGGCGCTTATCATTGGGATTGCAGTCTGCGCAATAGGACAGCTTGTCTGTAATCCGGTACTAAAATTAATGCAGACTCCTTCAGCACTTTTAAATGAAGCAACTCTTTATCTTAGAATCTATCTGATTGGATATCCTTTTTTGCTGCTCTATGATTTTGCCTCTGCAATACTTCGTGCCCGTGGCGACAGTAGATATCCTTTCATCGCATTAACATTTTCAGGAATTGTAAATGTCGGATTAAATCTGTTGTTTGTGGCTGTGTTTCGCATGGGCGTTGCGGGCGTTGCGATTGCAACTATGATATCAACCATGCTGTCGGCTGTAGTTGTGATTTGGTATGTAATAAGAGATCAGAGCCTTTGTATCCGGAGCTTTTATCTTACGCATACAACAGTTACAAAAATAATGATGATTGGAATCCCTGCTGCTGCACAGGGAGCAGTGTTTTGCTTTGCCAATATTTTTATACAGGCTACTGTTAATACCTTTGGAGAGACTGCAATTGCCGGAAGCACTATTGCTATGAATTTTGAGTATTTTACCTATTATATCATTACAGCCTTTGGTCAGGCAGCCACAACCTTTACCGGACAAAATTATGCGGCGGGCAAGCTTCTTCGATGCAGGCATATCTTGATTTTAAGTCTCGGACTCTCACTGCTGTTAAGCTCTATTTCAATTTTCGCCATTGTCTGCTGCAGAAGCTATTTTTCCGGACTATTCACCCAGGATACTGCCGTAATTGAAAATGCAGCTGTACGCATTTTTTGCATTCTTATGTTTGAACCGCTATGCAATCTGTACGAGATTCCGGCTGGATGCTTGCGCGGCAGGGGACATTCGCTTTATCCTGCGGTTGCAACGATGCTCGGCACCTGTGCATTTCGAGTACTATGGATCTTTACGTTTTTTCGTCAAAATCCCACTCTCTCCATGCTCTATCACGTTTTTCCGCTTTCATGGATTGCAACTATATTGCTCGTTAACTTGGGATTTGCCTTACTTAATATGAAACTCCCAAGCCTGCAAACACGTTAGCATGGGCGTTTATTCATTATGTCGTGCCGTCGACACCATTACCGCACAGCCGTATATACCGGCATTGTTGCCAAGCTCTGCCTGTATTATAGGCGTTGCTGCCGTCGCTGGATACGCATACTTTGCAAAGCCCTTGCGTATAGTATCTAACACTATATCCCCGCCCTTGCTCATTCCTCCGCCTATGATAAAGCACTCAGGATCAATAGTACAGGAAATGCTGTTCATGGCAAGTCCCATGCATTCGCCAAATACATCTAATATATACTGGCTTAGCTTATCCCCGTTTCTTGCTGCATCGCATATATCTTTGGCATCAAAATGTTCCATGACTTCAAGCTTACTGTACTCTCTTGGTATCTTAAGATTAAAGAGACGATCTATATGCAAACTGTTGTAATCATTATACTTGCTGTCAGATATCAGATACAGGATATTTTTCGCAAGCCTTACTATCCCTGCAGCCGACGCATATTGCTCAAGGCAGCCGTATCTGCCGCACATACACTTTGAAGTTTCATGCGAATTGATAATAATGTGCCCTATCTCACCTGCCGCCCCATGTGCTCCGCTTATTACTCTGCCTTTTTCAGCATAGCCGCCTCCCACTCCGGTTCCAATAGTAATAAGATAAGCAGAGCGATGCTTCCTTGCGGCACCCAATTTAAGCTCTCCAAGCGCAGCAGCATTTGCATCGTTGCCAAACTTGAGCACTTTAACATCTGGCATAAGCTTACTTACTTCTTCCAAAAGGTTAACTGTTCCCCAGCCTATGTTGGTGCAGCTCCTTGCAACAGACTGCTCATCAACTGCAGCCGGTACGGCTATGCCGATACCTGCCAGATTAATAGTTTCCGACTTATATTTATATCCTGACTCGGCTGCATCATCGTTCGCACTGTCTCTACTTTCAGGATAGTCTGCCATATCAAGCCAACTGGTATCAGCTTGCAGGACTTCGTCATTTTTATTATTTGCTCCATCCTGATAAGTCCTGTGAAAGCTCTCTGCCTCTATAAGCTTAAGCTCCGCCTTCAGACTCTCACACAGCTTTGGCAATATATTAGCGCCATTATCTGATAGATCCGTAGGTATGCTCCAGGACCTAAGCAGTCTTAGCTTCTCGTCGAAAAACCCAAGTTTAATTGTCATACCGCCTATATCTGCGGCTCCTATTACATTTATCATCCGTCAACACTTTTATAGCAAAAGACTCTGAGCCTCTTAATGAGAATCAGAGCCTTTAATATAATTATAAACCCCATTTTCAATCCGTCAAAGCCT
>CAVBGP010000044.1:0-14520 GCA_963595005.1 Acutalibacteraceae bacterium
TAAATAGAAATAGAGCCGCTGTTTCAAGGCGGCGGAACGGAGATTATTTATGGCAAATCCAATTGTAACAATGACTATGGATGACGGCTCAGTTATCAAGTTAGAGCTTTATCCTGAGGTTGCACCTATTACTGTCGAGAACTTTGTGTCTCTTATCAAGAAGGGCTTCTATGACGGTCTGATATTCCACAGAGTTATCAGCGGCTTTATGATTCAGGGCGGAGATCCTCAGGGCACAGGCATGGGTGGCCCGGGCTACGAGATTAAGGGAGAGTTTGCATCTAATGGTATCAAGAATGACCTTAAGCATGAGCGTGGTGTTATCTCTATGGCAAGATCCATGAGACCTGATTCAGCCGGAAGTCAGTTCTTTATCATGCATCAGAACGCACCGCATCTTGATGGACAGTATGCGGCCTTTGGTAAGGTAATAGAGGGAATAGATGTGGTTGATAAGATTGCTGCAGTTAAGACTGACTACAGTGACAGACCGCTTACAGAGCAGAAGATTAAGTCAATGACAGTTGCTGAATAAGCAATCATGCCTACGAATTCGTAGGCGTCACTTATTAATAAAAGTGACGGATTGCTTTGCGCTTTCGCGTCATCCGTCAACACTTTTAGATTAAGCAGAGGGTGTGCATATGATTCGTAAATCTATATGCACACCCTCTTAGTTTAATTAAATATCTGCAATAAAGCTTAACGCTTATATCTTATGCCTGCTTCTTCTTGGCATTAGCAAGCTGAATTGCATAATCAATAGCGTTGGTAAGGCTGAGCTCGTTAGCATGTCCGCTGCCAGCATGACCAAAGCCTGTACCATGGTCAACGCTTGCACGGATAATAGGCAGACCAAGTGTTACGTTGATGCCTGCAACTGCATCCCAAGCCTTCTTCTCATGATTGTATACAAAGCCCTTAACCTTAAGCGGAATATGTCCCTGATCATGATACATAACAACTACGATATCATACCAGCCGCCGAGAGCCTTAGAGAATACTGTATCCGGCGGAGTAGGAGCCTTCTCAGGGATATTGATGCCCTCCTTAAGAGCCTCATCAATAGCAGGCTGGATCTCCTCAATCTCCTCACGTCCGAACATACCGTTCTCACCGCAGTGAGGGTTAAGTCCGGCAACACCAATCTTAGGATTCTCGATACCCAGAGCCTTGCAGCCATCGTTAGCAATACGGATGCACTCAAGGACTCTGTCCTTCTTAACTCTGTCACAAGCCTCACGCAGTGATACATGTGTAGAAACATGTACAACTCTGAGTCCCTCGTGAGCAAGCATCATAGTGTACTTCTGTGTATTGGTATAGTGAGCATAAAT
The DNA here is from genome assembly GCA_963595005.1 of Acutalibacteraceae bacterium. Classification (GTDB taxonomy): domain Bacteria; phylum Bacillota; class Clostridia; order Lachnospirales; family Lachnospiraceae; genus Avilachnospira. Next base: position 1,338 of record CAVBGP010000044.1, read on the forward strand.
CTCGGTATGACCTGAGAAATGATGATCTGCCATGTTGATGGCTTCCTTGCTGAGTGCATTGGTAACAGTGGCATCTATCTCACCGGCAAGAGCAAGCTCAATAACCTTCTTGACATAGCTGAATGCAGCCTCTCCTCCAAGCTTACAGGCACCAACCTTAAATGGCTTAGGCTCAGCCTCATTAAGTGAATTAGGAATCTGGTCTGCAGGCACAATACCCATATCGAATACATCAATGGTTCCGTATTCAAATTTAGCGTCTGCGATTGCTTTAACAGGATTAAGCTTAACATCCAATCCTGATACCTTCTTGGCTACCTTAGCGGCATAATCCATGCAGCTCATATCTCCGATGATAATCGGGCGGCAGCGCTTATAGACAGTAGGATCCATAAGGGCTTTAACGGATATCTCAGGTCCGTTGCCGAAAGGATCGCCCATAGTAATACCGATAATAGGCAATGTGCTCATAGTACTTTTCCCCTTTTAATCTCTTAAACATACCGATGTCATACTAAAGACACGGCTTACATATCATTATAGTTTTGATGCTTATATTTCTCAAGCACGAATCCGCTGTGGGATAGCAAAAGTTTACGCTAAAGCCAATTCATACAGATAATGGTTCCAGGCGGTCATATATTTATAAAGTCAGATCCTCATCCGTAACCTCACCCTTGCATACTATATTGGTGGGACCTGTGAGATATAAGCCGTGTATCATAGTACTGCAAATGTCTCCGTCGCTTACCTCATCGACCTCTTCTACATCTATATAGAGTACGCCGCCCTGCATATTAACCTTGACATTAGAGCCGGATACGATGCCCTTAAGAGTCAGAGCTGCAACCGATGAGCCGGTACCTGTACCGCAGGCATAGGTAAAGTCCTCAACGCCTCTCTCGTAAGTAAGCTCATCAAGCTCATCCTCTGCGATAAGCTCAACAAAGTTGACATTTGCCCCCTTAGGAAGCTCTGCATGGTATCTGAGCTTGCGTCCGAGCTCAAACAGCTTCTGTCTGTCCGCATCACGCAGATGCTGAGCCCCGCACAATGCTGCAAGCTGACTAGGATAGTCTACGACTATATGCGGCAAACCAGGATCTCCAAGCATCACGTAGGAGCAGTTGATACCATTGCCGTCCACATTAAGTATCTTCTCAAGCTCAATAAGGCTGGGATCATTTAACCTGACACGATACAAGCGTTTATCAATGCGCTTGCCGGTAACAATACCGGCAGTGGTCTCGATAACTGCCTGCTCTCCGCGGCTTATGCCGTTTTCAAAGCAATAGCGGCTTATGCAGCGTGCACCGTTTCCGCACATCTCGCCTATACTTCCGTCCGAATTATAGAAAAGCATACGGGCATCCGCCTCAACACCGGCTGAAGGTTTATCAACAGCCATAAATCCGTCAGCGCCTATAGACATATGGCGCTCACAAAGAAGCTTTGCTATCTCCGGCAGCTTTTCCTGAGGTATTTGCTCCTCCATATTGTTGATGATTACAAAATCATTGCCTGCGCCGTTCATCTTCCAAAATCTCATAACTGATCTCCATTTCGTCGCATGTTAATGCCAATGAGCCCAAAAGATACAGGTCTTGGCATAATAAGCTATAAAGTAAAGGATAAATGCTTCTGCATGAAGCATCGGTATCTTTAATTAACAATGTGCATGTTTGTTAACAGACATACTCGTTTATTAGCTAAAGTATAGCCGTATGTGCCTTCGGCGTCAAATCCTTCAGAATGCGCAGTGATGGCGCTTCTATCACAGCAATAATACATTGCCTTTGAGGGGATGGGATTCGGCAAAAAAGTCAGCAGGATATGCACAAAAGGCTATAATGCAGGCTGTACTACAGCACTATCGTTACATTATTCACAAAAACCAGCTTCAAGATAATGTTTTTATTGTGAAAATTTAAGAGAAGACATCTTTATATATGCAGCCTAAGGTGATAAAATACATTCAAAGGGAGTTTAAGACTATGATTAAAATGTTGATAATAGCCGATGATTTCACCGGTGCACTCGATACAGGCGTTAAGTTTGCTGAGGCAGGAGCCAAGACCAAGGTTATGACCAAGTGGGATGATAATTTCCCGGATGACCCGTCAGATGTTCTCGTGCTCTGCGTACCGACCAGACATGATACACCACTCGATGCTTACCGCAAGGTGCGCAAGGTTGTAGAGATTGCAGACGGAAGGGTAGGAACTATCTTCAAGAAGTCTGACTCTGCACTGAGAGGTAATATCGGCGCGGAGATGGCAGCTGTAATTGAGGGCTGTTCCGCTCCTCACAATATGTACTTTATACCGGCACTTCCGGCAATGAAGCGCATTACCTTAGGAGGCGTGCATTATATAGACGGAGTCCCTGTCAATGAATCAGTATTCGGACATGATCCGTTTGAGCCGGTTACAGACAGCTATGTTCCGGAGCTTGTACGTCAGCAGTGTACGGTTCGTCTCAAATCAGTCAGCATTGAGGATGCAATCAATGACACTCCTCACTGTGATAAGCGAGCTATCCTGATATATGACTGCGAGAGCGATGCTGATATGAAGGCAGAGGTGGCAACGCTCTGTAAGGGCGGAGTGCCGTATCTGCTTGCAGGCTGTTCAGGTCTTGCACAGGAGCTTGCACGCAATATGGGCTTTGACCATAATGTTGAGTCACCTAAGAAGACAGGCTCACTTGTAGTTGTATGCGGAAGCGTCAATCCTATATCAGGCAAGCAGATGCGTTATGCTGAGGAAAATGGCTTCAGCCGTATACATTTGACCAGTGCACAGCTGATGGATGATGAGAATAAGCTTAATCCTATGGCCCAGGGCCTTGTACTTATCAGTGCAGCAGGCAACGGACTTGTTGTTGATACGCTTGATGCCAAGAAGGGCATGCTTGAGACCGCTGATGAGGATGAGCGTGAGAGCCTCCGTAAGAAGATATCAGGCAGAGTCGGCATGCTGATTAAGGAGATGTGCGATGTAGGACTTGATTCCAGACTGCTTATAGTAGGAGGAGATACTTTGCTTGCCTTTGCTACGGCTATAGGCTGCCATGAGTATCAGCCTATATGCGAGGTTGAGTCCGGAGTTGTACTCTTCAGAGTTGATTACAACGGCAAGGCCTACGAGATTATATCTAAGTCCGGAGGCTTCGGAGACGAGGACCTCTTAGTTAAGATAGTTGAGGGTAAGGTCTGATTTATTATTGACAAGCACTTATGTTTTGTGCTACTTTTAAGCAAATAACAGGGAGTAGTTCACATCGGCATGCCGGTGAGGTGCTGTTCGTCATCACGCTTGTTGTCTGCAGTATAGCAGTCAGTTAAGCCGGACAGTACACATATTAAGCTTGAACGAGACTTTTATTGTATTCTTTGAGTACAATAAAAGTCTTTTTTTGTAGCATACAGCTATAACGGTTTTCGCGATGTGCCTACAAACAACACGCAGGAAAAGCTAATGCGCTTAAGCAAAGCAATCAATACTATTTGCTTGTGCTGCCTGCAAACACGCAAGCATGGCTGTTTAATTAATAATCCGTATTGAAGGGAGATATATTATGGATAAGCATTACTGGGAGCAGGATGCAGCATCAATCATGAAGGAATTCAAGGTTACAGCTGATGGCTTAGGCCAAACCGAGGTTGAACGCATCAGAGCCGAGGTCGGAGAGAATATACTGACCGAGGAGAAGAAGAAAAGCTTGCTTGAAGTCTTTCTCGGACAGTTTTGTGACCTCTGCGTCATCATATTGATAGCCGCAGCCTTGATATCTGCATTTTCTGGAAATGTTGAGAGCACCATTGTTATTATCGCGGTGCTCATAATGAATGCAATTCTCGGAACTGTTCAGCATCAGAAGGCACAGAAATCCTTAGAAAGCCTTAAGCAGCTATCATCACCGAATGCCAAGGTTATGAGAGACGGAGTGAAGATTGAGATACCGTCAAGAGAGGTGGTTCCTGGAGACCTGCTTATGCTTGAAGCCGGAGATATGGTTGTTGCCGACGGACGTATAATACAGAATCATTCACTGCAGGTTAATGAGAGCTCACTTACCGGAGAGTCCAACGGCATAGACAAGACAGACGGCATATTGGAGGGTGAACGCGCTTTGGGAGACCGCCTGAACATGGTATTTTCAGGAAGCCTTGTCACCTACGGCAGAGCGGAGGTTATAGTTACAGACACTGGCATGAATACAGAGCTTGGCAAGATTGCAGGCCTTATGAACTCAGCCAAGAAGCGCAAGACTCCTCTGCAGGAAAGCCTGGATCAGTTCAGCGGAAGGCTTGCCATACTGATAATGGCTATATGTGCAGTAGTCTTCGGATTATGCATGTTCAGGCAGATGAGTCTACTTGATTCCTTGATATTTGCAGTTGCACTTGCAGTAGCTGCCATACCTGAGGCACTTACATCCATAGTAACTATAGTACAGGCCTTCGGAACACAGAAGATGGCCAAGGAAAATGCTATCATCAAGGAGCTTAAGGCGGTGGAGAGTCTGGGCTGCGTATCGGTTATCTGCTCTGATAAGACCGGCACACTCACCCAGAACAAGATGACTGTACAGCAGATATACGTGGACGACAGAATCTATGATCCAGAGGAGCTTGATATATCTGATATGACACACAGATATCTGCTCTATGATGCAGTGCTTACCAATGATTCGAGCATTATAGACGGCAAGGGCATAGGAGATCCCACGGAGTATGCTCTCCTTGAGATGTTCAGAAGGATTAAGGCCATACCTCACAGCGTGCTTGCAACCCTTGGAGTCCACGAGGATGTTATAAGACATAATTCCAAGCGTATGGAGGAGGTCCCCTTCGACTCTGACCGTAAGCTTATGAGCACTAAGTACATGCTGCATGGTGAGCCAACCATACTTACTAAGGGTGCAGTAGATGTGCTTCTGGAGCGTTGCACCAATATTCGTATCAATGGTGAGATTCGTCCTATCACTGATGAGGATAAGGCAGCAATCACCAAGCAGAACAGTGATTTTTCGGAAAATGGCTTGAGAGTCCTGGCCTTCGCATATAAGGAGTCTGATGAAGTATTAAGCATTGAAACAGAGTATAATTTCACCTTCCTCGGACTTATATCCATGATAGATCCTCCAAGACCTGAGTCTGTGCAGGCAGTTGCAGATGCAAGGAGCGCAGGCATACGCACAGTCATGATAACCGGAGATCATAAGATTACGGCGACGGCAATCGCAAGACAGATAGGCATTTTCCGCGAGGGAGACATGGCAGTGACCGGTATGGAGCTGGATGCTATGAGTGACGATGAGCTTGATTCTAATATTGAGCATATAGCAGTGTATGCCAGAGTTTCTCCGGAAAATAAGATACGTATAGTAGAAGCTTGGCAGCGTAAGGGACGTATAGTTTCCATGACTGGTGATGGTGTAAATGATGCACCGGCACTAAAGAAGGCGGATATAGGTGTTGCGATGGGTATAACAGGAACAGAGGTTTCTAAGGATGCCGCAGCGATGATACTTTCGGATGATAATTTTGCGACTATCATCAAGGCAGTCGCTAACGGAAGAAATGTATATCGCAATATTAAAAATGCGGTGCTGTATCTGCTTTCCGGCAATACTGCGGCAGTGCTCGCGGTGCTCTATACCTCGATAATGGCTCTGCCGGTTCCTTTCCAGGCTGTACATCTGTTATTTATAAATCTCCTTACAGACTCGCTTCCGGCGCTTGCTATCGGCATGGAGCCTGCAGACAGAAGACTCTTAAGTCAGAAGCCAAGAGACCCTAAGCAGGGCATTATGACTCGTGATTTCATGATGACTATGGGAGCAGAGGGCTTGCTGATAGCGATAGTTACTATAATAGCCTTCTACAAGGGACTTGGCACAAGTGCGGCTCTTGCTTCAACCATGGCATTTGCAACGCTTACTATGTCGAGACTTCTGCACGGCTTTAACTGCCGCAGGAATGAATCAATAATAGAGATAGGACTTACAAGCAATATCTACAGCATATATGCATTTATAGCAGGAAGCTGCCTGCTTATGCTGGCGCTCTTTGTTCCGGCACTGCATGGACTGTTCTCTGTTGCAGATATCACTGCGGCACAGATATTTGGCTGCATAGGTCTTGCACTTATTCCGACAGTGATTATACAGGCGGCAAAGCTTATATGCAGACGCCGCATATAATAAAAGTACGGATTGCTTCGCACTTAAAGCGCTCTCGCAATCCTGCCATGTATTTGAATTAGCAAGCATCACTTGATATAAAGGCATGGATTGCTTCGTACCGGTGTGTCCTTGAGAGAAGACGTTTACTACACACAGCCAATTGATAATGTATTAAAAGCCCGAGACTTGAGTTTCAAGTTCCGGGCTTTTAAAAAGTCTAAGCATTAAATATTAGCAATTAGCATTTTTTACATTAACATATTTGCTTGTATGGCTGCATATCAGCAGCCGTTTCGGCGTTATGAGGCATATCAGCAGAGCCGTCTGTCTTGCTGCGGCATTTATACATATACATCATTCTGTCAGCCTCATCTATTACATCACGGATATCGTTTACAGCGGGGTCATAAAATGCATATCCGACAGACATCCGCGGAAATCTCGAGTCATTTTTCCTGAGCTTTCCCATTGCCTCAAAGAAGTTATGGTTAATCTCGTTGAGATTGTCCAGATTCTTAGTGAGTATAACGCAGAATTCGTCACCTCCGTAACGGAAGCATTTACCGTAAGGAGCATAAACATGCTTAATAGTATGGCCGATGCGCTTAAGCACTAAATCCCCATAGGCATGTCCATGGGTATCGTTGATAGACTTGTAGTTGTCTGCATCAAAAAATAGTACTATTGATACCTGCTCAATATGGGATATGTAGTTTTCATAGCTGTGACGGTTTAAGAGCTCGGTCAGCTCGTCCGTCTGCTGAATCATCTCCAAAGTAAACACATATACCATTATGCTTGCGATAATGATGATAGCGTAGCTTACTCTGAAGCCTCTGCCAAAAAGCTGGATAGCTATACCTATGACCATCCATATCATAATTGCGGTGAAGAGCAAAGCCCCTCCGCCGTATTGGTACTTTTTGATGTTGCGAAGCACCATAAACAGCATGTATGCTATGGACAATATGCATATGAGCAGATATATCCAATAGAAGCTTGTATGGTGGTAGCGACCAGCTGCATCCACATTGAACATAAAGCCGGTAAAGGCTGATATAACCTGCAGTAGGATATTGACAGCAAGCATCACGTAGATAAACCTGCCGGGCTTGCGCGTTACAATGAGTATAAATAAAAAGGGTATAATCGGCGCAAGGGAGTGCTCTGTGACCTTAGATAATAAGAGCAGCTCTCTAAAGTAGCTGCCTTGATTCTCCAGCATATGTCCGGACCACTCAAAGAAGGCAGCAATCGCAATAACGGCATACATACTATGAAACGTCAGCTTTCTTGAACGTGTCAGGGTATTGCTCTTGTATACGAATAGCTGCATAATCAGCAGGGCAAAAATGCCCATATATACTAATAAGGTGTAATATCCCATATTCTGTCCCTTCTAGCAGAGTTTAGCATTTAGTTTTATATTTAGCAAGCCTGCTTGAATCCAAGTTAGGGAAATGATAAAATCCGAAAATGAAACTCGCCTTAAGTGCTATTGCTAAGGCAAGGCAGGTGAAGCTTGTACAAGGAAAGCTTTACAAGACAAGGAAATAAAAGAATTAGTAACTGTTCAGTATACATCTCGCTTTTTAGGTGGAGAATCTCGATGTAGCGGACCGATGTAAACAGACATACAGGATTTATTGATTATGGATATACAGGATATATTGACACATGTGGATCACACCCTGCTTGCACAGACAGCAGGCTGGGAGGATATAAAGGCGATTTGTGATGACGGTATAAAGTATCATACGGCATCGGTATGTATACCGCCGAGCTTTGTGAGTGAGGCAGCAGATTACATAAGAAGCAGGAATGAGCAGCTTGAGATTTGCACTGTTATAGGCTTTCCGAACGGATACAATACAACTAAAGTTAAGGTATTTGAGACCAGGGATGCTATTGCAAACGGTGCTGATGAGATAGATATGGTTATTAATATCGGCTGGGCCAAGACCGGTCAATATGACCGCATAACAGATGAGATTAAGGCTATAAAGGCAGCATGTGAGGGCCATGTACTCAAGGTAATAATCGAGACCTGTCTCCTGGACGATGAGGAGAAGACAGAGCTTTGCCATGCAGTAACAGAAGCTAAGGCTGACTATATCAAGACTTCTACAGGGTTTTCTACTGCGGGAGCAAGCTTTGATGACGTGAAGCTCTTTAGAGAGCAGGTAGGACCCGATGTTAAGATTAAGGCAGCAGGAGGCATCTCATCAATAGAGGATGCAGAGCGCTTCCTTGAGCTTGGTGCCGACAGACTAGGTACAAGCCGCATAGTAAAGCTTGCAAAGTCTATAGGACTGTAGGATATATAGGAGAAGCGGAAGACCTTAGCATCATTTTAGGAAGGGATAGCAATAATGCTATGATGCTTTGGTCTTCCGCTTCTTGAAGGGTGTTATAAAGGGTTTATTATAAACGGTTGCTTGCCGCATATAATACTAAGGTTAGTTACTCGTTGCCAATATTTGTTTTCAAAGTGCCTGCTGTTAAAGCAATAGACTTATTAGCTTACGAGTAAAGGCTGCAGCTTAAGCTGCCAGATGATTTAAGCTACCTTATTATCCTTATTAAGATCCTGCTTCTCTGTAAGAGCCTTGTATGCACCGTCTGAATCATCAGGTGTATATAAAACTACACCGAGGATATTCTTTTCAGAGTCCATAACTCCTCTGAACAAAAGCAGGTGACGCTCCTTGCTGGTCTTGGCATTAACAGTTGCACCGATAAGGATGGTACCGTTAGACTTGCGCTTAATCTCTGTATTGTCATCATATTCCATAGAATACTCCTGGCCATCCATGCTCACGATGACACGCTTATTGGTTACCGCATAGTATGTGTTCTTAATTGACTTTGCATTAAGCAGCGGCATCAATATAAGGAAAAATGGAATAAGGTCAACGATAATCATGCTTATGAGGTCTGGCCTCTGAGGCAGATAGAATATCAATGAGCAGGCTATCCAGACAGCGCCGATTGCAAACATGCCGTAGGTCATGTATTTATTAGCCGGGTCTATAACGTTTGTAACAGTAGGCTTGCCCTGCCACTTAAGTATCTCCCCCTCCTTAAGTGATGATTCCCAAATCTTAGATGTCTCTGACATAACTATTACCCCTTTCTTTCTTTGGATGGCATAAGTATATCAGAGTATGAATTAACCCCATGTTCAGATTAAAAACGGTAATGTTAAGATGCCGTTTATACCCGTTAAGAGTTTGACAAGAATCACACGCCAGTTAGGTTACATCAAGAAACTCACAAATGAATTTTGGAAAATGTATACCAATCTTAAGCCTGATTCCTTAAGTATAAGCTGAATGCACAGGTTTTATTCATCATCTGGCATGCGGTAGCCCACACCAAGCTCAGTCTTGATATATATAGGAGAGTCAACAGACTCCTTAAGCTTACGTCTTATATTGGTGACATTTACACGAAGTATCTGATTGTCCGCAGGCACGTAGTCTCCCCATATCTGACGCATCATCCAATCATAGGTCAGAACCTTGCCCTTATGTTCAAAGAGCAGGGTAAGTATCATAAACTCTCTTACAGTAAGATGCACATCCTCGCCGTTTAGAGTAACGGTATGCTTATCAACATCAAGAGTCAGTCCCTTGTGTGTATAAACTCTGCCTTCAGCATCAGGAAGCTGTGAAACTGCGCTTGTGCTGTGTCTGAGTGCCGTACGTATACGCGCCATAAGCTCAAAGATACCAAAGGGCTTAGTTACATAGTCGTCAGCACCCTTGTCAAGAGCTGTAACCTTCTCATTTTCACGCTCGCGGGCTGAAACTATGATGACAGGTATCTCACGTCTGAATTTCTTCATCTCCTCTAAGAGGTTCATGCCGTCTTCATCAGGCAGACCTAAGTCCAGGAGAACTACGTTTGGCATCTCTGACAGGAAAAGCATGCGCGCTGTTGCTGCATTTTCAGCAACAACACTCTTATAGCCCGCGGAATCAATGGCACGCGACATGAACTTGCTTATAAGATTATCATCCTCAACTATCAATATTGTGGCTTTACTGCTCATTGGCGACTCCTTCCTTAGGCTCATCCTGATCTACTGTGGCTAAACAGAAGCTAAGCTCCGTTCCGCCTCCCTTGGTTTCAGCTGCATACAGACGGCTTCCGTGCGCCTTGAGTATACTCTGGCATGCCGATATGCCTATGCCGCGGTTGCGGCTGTCACCGTTTAGGTTATGGTCCATAAGTATCGTTCCGCCCTCGTTGATGTGACGGAATATATCCTCAGGAAGACCTATACCGTGGTCTCTTACTATAAATTTATATCCTTCCGGAACAAGCTCAGTGACAATCTCGATAGGCTCCTTGCTCTCAGAATGACGCATGGCATTCTGAATGAGATTCTGCAGGACCTGACTTATAAGCACAGGCTCGGCATTGACAAGCACCACATCCTCGGACAGCTTGAGCTTAATCTTGGCATCGGGAAACAGTCTCTGGCTTCTTGCAACGCAGGACTCGATAATCTCATCCGGCACCTCGGGATGAAGCTGCAGACTGCCGCTTATATCACTGCCAAGCTTGGCAACGGAGATGATGTTTTCAACCATAACTGACATCCATTTAGCCTGCTCATTGATATCACGGAGGAGCTCGACATTTTCCTCATAATGTTCAGGTGTGTTCTGATCCAGTATGATGGAGGAGGCTCCCTGTATGGCAGTTATGGGGCTGCGCAGGTCATGGGAAACAGACATAAGTATGTTGCTTCGGATATCGGCCTTGGCAGTATTAATCTCCATAGCGGCCTTCTCACGCTCAAGCAGTGTGTTCTGCGCATATAGCTCCTTGGTCCTGCGCTCACGCTGCTCGGCTGCACGTGCGTGCTGCTTGACCTGAGCTGTAAGTGCGCATACAACAATAGCAACGGTAACAGTGCTGACTATTGCAACAGGGTAGCCGTTAAGCGAGAAATTGAATGTACCGTAAGGCGCCATAAAGAAGCAGTTGATGATTATGGCACTTGCAAATGAAGCAAGAACTCCAAACACGTAGCCCTCGGTAACCATGGAAATGATTGTTACTGCAAGTACAAAGATAAGCGCCGAGTTGTTCTCGACGCCTGTATTAGGCAATAAAAGAGTGCTGATAAACCACGCAACGAATAGGATTAAGACGGTAAACAGCGTCTCCTTTATATATTTTATAATTGTATTGAACCCTTTACCTTCCATAATAGATTATTGTATATCATGTAAGCCTTGATTCAAGTAAAGGAAATGCTAAGAATGCAGCACGACATTAATTGTCGGCCTCATTGACCTTATATCGCAGGTCTACATTGTTATGCAAAAACTCTACAAACTTAGCAGCGACCGGGGACAGAGCGTGCTCATTGGAATAAATAAGCAGATAGGATGCCATAAACGACGGATCAACTATGGTCTTAATCCTGACATTTTCATCGCTTACTATATCAGCTGCGGCAGCCGGAAATATAACAACGCCGACATTATTGGCAGAAAGCTCATAGGCGTTAAGCACATGCGCAATGCGGGCACGTATAACAGGTGTTTTGCCTAATGGAGCAAACCAGTCATTTATCTCCTGAAGCCTTGACTCACGGGACGGAATGATGAGATTGTAATCAGCAAGTTCCGACAGGGGCACTGTGTCTCCAGGTATGGCAGCAAGCGGGTGCTTACTTGAAAACATGGCTATCCATGGCTCAGAGTACACGGAAACAGAATGCAGTCCCTGAGGATCAAAGGGCTCCATGATAACTCCTATATCACTTAGACCCTTGCGTATCCTGTTGGTGACCTCATCCGAATTGCCGTTCCAGAGGCTGTACTGTACGTTTGGATATTTCTCGGAAAATGCAGATATCCAAGAGGATATGAGCCGAGGAGCCTTGCCCTCAACACCCGAGATATAGAGGGTGCCCTGAAGACCGGAATGCATCTCATGTATATCCATGACGGATTTCTCCGCCATATTGACTATACGCTCTGCATACTGACGGAACAGGATGCCCTCATCAGTAAGCTTTAGCAAATGATGTGCTCTTGTAAACAGCGGTGCACCAAGCTCGTCCTCAAGGTCCTTGATCTGACGGCTTAAGGGCGGCTGGGCTATCTGCAGCTTCTCTGCAGCCTTGGTAAAGTTCATCTCCTCGCATACGGCAAGGAAATATCTCAGATGTCGAAGCTCCATTGCTTAGTTTCTCCGTATCCGCCGGTCAGGCTGAATGCATAATGGCAGCAGCAAGACCGGCTGCAGGTTAATTGGTGCGATGTGGCGGCAAAGCTTATTCGGCAGCAAGCTTTAAGAAGGTTTCTTTGTTGTCAAGGATGGCACCGCCTGCGTTGCAAGCTGCGCAGATGCAGTATTTGATGCCCATCATATCGGCATCATTAGCCTTTTTAAGCATCTTTTTAACTCCGCTCTCTCCGAATATCTGCACGCCGTGCTCTGAGTTAAGCAGTGCGATAAGGTCAGGAAGCAGAGTCACATCATCCTCAAGCTCAGCGATATAAGCCTTGGTTGCATCTAACTCCTTGTCAGTACCTATAGAGTCAAGCCAGGTCTTGGCAGCAGCCTTAAGCTCTGCACAGCTGGAATCAGCTGAAAGTATGGTTTCTGTTCTGTCGATGAAAAATTGCTTTTCCATAATAAATCTCCTTAAAATTAATAATTATGCAGCAAGCTGCAGCCTGCTGGCTTTGTGCAGTGCATGCTTTGTTGCTTACGCATCTACAGGCACAGCATATTATAAAGGTATGGATTGCTGTATGGCTGCATGTTTAAGTACATGATACAACATTTTTTGAGGTATAACAACGTTCACCACGCAGTACGCATCTCCCTACGCCTAAGGGCTTCGGTCGATGTCGTACCGCTGTTCACACAAAAATGCGCAGTACCCATCTCCCTACGCCTATCGGCTTCGGTCGATGTCGTACCGCTGTTCACACAAAAATGCGCAGTACCCATCTCC
>CAVBGP010000045.1:0-14147 GCA_963595005.1 Acutalibacteraceae bacterium
GGAACCTGGGCAAAACAACACAATTTAATACGGCAGCTGCATCGAAGGCCCAGTGGATTCATGCAGCTGCCTGCCGCAACAGGCAAGAAAAGCAGGAGCCGAGATCTGAATTGTTCAGAACTCGGCTCTTCAAATTATAAAGCACATAATATAAAGCACATAATTTATGAGCTATCTCTATTGACATTTTCCAGAATTACTCTAAAATTTAAGAAAAGTGGCAAGAAGTGTAAATTTGTGGAAGAGAGTGGCAAGAACGCATGTTGATGGGCGAGTACAACCACACAATAGATGCTAAGGGCAGGGTAACCATACCTGCCAAGTTTCGTTGTGAGCTCGGCGATCACTTTGTTGTTACAAGAGGACTCTCTAAGTGCCTGTCCGCTTATTCGTATGAGAGATGGCAGAAGATTGAGGATAACCTAAGCAAGATATCCCTGACCAACAAGGCAGGAATGAAGCTTACCCGTCTTATTCTTGGTAATGCTATCGAATGCGAGGTGGATAAGCTAGGACGTATACTCATAAGTCAGGCACTTCGCGCTAAGGCTGAGCTTGACAAGGACATAGTGCTTGTAGGTCTCGGAGACCGTATAGAGATATGGAATAAGGCTGATTGGGATGAGGTTAATTCTGAGGATGCCTTTGACAATATGACGGATGAAGAGCTTGAAGCTCTGGAGGGAATAGAGCTGTGAGTGAGTTTAGCCACAAGTCAGTGCTCTTAGACGAGGTAATAGAGGGACTTAAGATTAAGCCTGACGGCATATATGCAGACGGAACTCTTGGAGGCGGAGGCCATTCCTTTGAGATAGCGGCTCGCCTTAAGGAAGGTGGCAGGCTTATCGGTATTGACCGTGATGCCGATGCTATTGAAGCGGCAGGCAAGAAGCTTGCAGTCTACGGAGACCGGGTAACAATCATAAGAGGCAATTATCTGGATTCAGTCAGCATACTTAAGAACCTCGACATAGACGGCGTCGACGGATTTCTCTTAGACCTTGGAGTATCGAGTTATCAGTTTGATGAGGCAGACAGGGGTTTCTCATACAGGAATGATGCGCCGCTTGATATGCGTATGGATCAGCGCGACACCTTAAGTGCCTACAACGTAGTCAATGAGTACTCGGAGCAGGAGCTCTTCCGTATTATCAGAGACTACGGAGAGGACAAATTTGCCAAGAACATAGCTAAGCATATAGTAAGGGCAAGAGAGACTAAGCCGATAGAGACTACCTTTGAGCTTACAGACATCATCAAGGCTGCTATACCTGCCAAGATGAGAGAGGGCAAGGGACATCCGGCCAAGAAGACCTTTCAGGCAATAAGGATAGAGGTTAATCACGAGCTTGATATATTGAGAGATTCGATAGACGGGCTCATAGATTTTCTTAATCCAGGAGGAAGGCTGTGCATTATCACCTTCCAGTCACTTGAGGACAAGATAGTTAAGAATGCATTCAGGACAGCTGAAGACCCGTGTATATGTCCTAAGGATTTCCCGGTATGCGTATGCGGCAGGAAGTCCAAGGGTAAGGTTATCACCCGCAAAGCGATAACTGCAGGTGATGCAGAGCTTCGGGATAACAACAGAGCTCACAGCGCAAAGCTTAGGATATTCGAGAGGACTTAAGAGACAGCGTAAGTCTCTGCAGCCTTGTTAGATAAGCTATCACAGCTTCACAGAACAAGCCGCTGCAGCTTTAAACATAGACAGTATTGAGTTGCAGCAAGGATAAAATTTAATTCAGAGTCTAAAGAGCTCTGACAAAAGCATAAAGGGTTTGAGATTATAGGGAAAGGAAAGAGTCATGGCAGCAGGCAGACATAATACAAGAAATGCCGCACAGCACGGAAGCAACAGAGCTTCTGCTAATGTGCATTACTATACTGACGGCACCGCTGCACGTGTACTCGAACCTGCATACGATCCGCAGTACAGACAGAGAGCTCACAGAGCTTATAAGCAGCAGGCCAAATACATGGAAGCTAGGAGAAGCACTTGCGTTTCTCTTAATTTGCCTTTGACCTTGCTTTTGGTTGCGGCAGTCGCAATTTCGGTATTTGTAGGCTACAGATATCTCTGCCTCAAATCATCCCTTGATATGCATATGGACAATATCAAGTCTATGGAGTCACAGCTTGATACTATGCGCACTGAAAATGATGCTCTCGAAAAGAGCATAGATACCTCAGTGAATCTTAACGATATCTACAATATCGCAACAACCAAGCTTGGCATGGTCAGAGTAGACCAGAGCAACATTATACAATACGACAAGACCGAGAGTGAGTATGTCAAACAATACGAGGACATCCCGTCCGGACAATAGAGATACATCGGACAGAAGAAATAACAGAAGACCGCGGCGCCTTAGAGAATATATGTCACGTAAGCTGACAGCGTCTGTTGCAATAATCATAACAGCGCTGCTCGGATTATTGGCATATATATTTTATATTCAGCACAATAATGCGGACGAATACAACAAGATAGTTTTAACCCAGAGACAATCCGAATACGAGTCACGAACCATACCTTACAGGCGCGGAGATATATTTGACCGCAACGGAACCACGCTTGCTACCAGTGAGAAGGTCTATATCATGATATTAGATCCCAATCAGATGGTGAGCTACGAGGGACGTAAGGAGGATGGAACAGTAACACGTAACGTAGTTGAGCCTACAATCGCAGCGATAAGCGAGTTTTTCGGAGATGATGCAGCTGAGCTTCGTCATACGATAGCAGACAACGAGAACTCATCATATATAAGATACAAGCGAGATATAAGCTATGATCAGAAAAATGAATTTGAGGCTTACATTGAAGCTAAAAATGATGAGTATCAGAAGAGTACAGACAGTGCTGTTTCGAAAAACCGTATAAAGGGCATATGGTTTGAGGATAATTATAAGAGAAATTATCCGTACAATTCACTTGCAGGAGCAGTTATAGGTATAGCCTCATCTGACGGCACGACGGGTTCAGGCGGAGTTGAGCAGTACTACAACGACAACCTTACAGGCATCAACAGACGTGAATACGGATACTTAGACGGCGATGCTAATCTTGAGAAGGTAATCAAGCCTGCAATAGACGGCGACAGTCTGGTTCTTACCATAGACGTATCCATACAGAACACTGTTGAGAAATATCTTAAGGAGTGGAAAGAGGGAGAGATAGGCTCAAAATCAGCTGCCTGCATAGTTATGAACCCTAAAAACGGAGAGGTCCTGGCTATGGCAAGCACCAACACCTTTGACCTTAACAATCCGAGAACCACAGGCGATTATACCGAGGAAGAGATATACGCATTCGGTTTAGATGAGGGCGTATCGGATTATAAGCTTAAGAATCCGGAGCTCACTCCTATAACCAAGGAGCAGGTTCCTGAGCATTATACCCGTGAGGAGATAATGAACCTTGGCGAGACAATCGCTATGTACAAGGTTTGGCGCAACATCCCGGTAAGTGATACCTTTGAGCCGGGTTCAACCCAGAAGATATTTACCGTAGCAGGGGCATTAGAGGAAAATGTTATCTCAGGCAATGCGACCTTTGAGTGCAACGGACATGTAAGCCTGTCTGACGGTATCAATACCTGGAGAATTAACTGCGTTAACCGTAACGGACACGGACTCTTAGACGTTACGGGAGGCATAACCAATTCCTGCAACGTAGTAATGATGAACATTGCATTTGCAGAGAAGGCGCAAACCTTTGTCAGATACGAGAAGCTCTTTGGCTTTGGTCAGATGACAGGCATAGACCTTCCGGCAGAGGCTAACACCGAGGCCTTGGGCTTTGCTACTGATGATATAGGCAGAACTCAGCTTGCCACCAACTCCTTCGGACAGAACTATAACTGTACGATGATACAGATGGCAGCTGCATACTGCTCAGTGCTTAACGGCGGATATTATTACAGACCGCACGTTGTTAAGCAGATACTCTCAAGTGACGGAGCACTTAAGGAGGATATCGAGCCTATATTAGTCAGAGAGACTGTATCGGCTTCAACCTGTGATTTCCTTAAGAATGCATTGGTTGAGACTGTTGAGACCGGAACCGGTAAGGCTGCGCAGGTTGCAGGCTATACCGTAGGCGGCAAGACCGGTACTGCTCAGAAGCAGCCGCGTTCAGCCAAGACCTATGTCGTATCCTTCTGCGGCTTTGCACCGGCTGAGGATCCCTCACTTTTGTGCTATGTCATAGTTGATGAGCCTAACCTGCCGGGTGAAGAGGCGGCACACAGCTCATTTGCATCAGGCATCTTTGCAAAGATTATGGCAGAGGCTCTGCCGGCCATGAATATTTATCCGGATAACGGTACTGCAGCAGACGGAACAGATGCGGCTTCAGCGCTTCCTGCAGAGGAAGGTGATTCCAAGCAGACTATGGGTACGGAAAATGCAGCAGACGGAGCGAATGCTGAAGAAGCCTCAGAGCCTGAGTCTGAGACCGGCGTTGAGATTCTTACCAATAATAACGGCGAACCTGTATATACAACCATAGCTGAGGGCGAAGCTATAGCAGAGGCTCCTACGGCATCTGATGAGTATATAGAGGGCAGTGATGAGGGAGCAGAGCTTCCTGAGATGCACTATGAGACCGTGACTGAGACTGAAACGACATCAGAGTAAGGCAACATCGAACAAGCTGTATGAGAAACGGCTATATTAACTTTTGGAGATTATATGAGATATACATCTGATATGTTCGGATTAACTTTAGCTTTAATAGGACTGGGCATAGCCTTTGCCCTGACGGTTATAATGTCACCTTGGGTTATACCCATGCTGCATCGCATGAAGTTTGGACAGGAGGTCAGAGATGACGGACCTCAGTCTCATCTTAAGAAGCAGGGAACGCCGACTATGGGCGGTGTCATTTTCCTTATAGCAATAGCAATATCTGTTTTAGCAGGACTTATGAGGATGGGCTATGCTGATATCAGAGCTCTTCAGATACTGCTGCTGACTGTGGGCTTTGGTTTTACCGGCTTCATGGATGACTATCTTAAGATTAAGCGTCATACCTCTGACGGCTTAAGTCCAAAGCAAAAGCTTGCGATACAGCTTGTTATCACCATTGTTTTTGCGATATGGATATACGTAAGTGACAATGAAACCGCAGGACGTATACTGATACCATTTACCGGCAATGCATCACATGCATTAAGTATCAGGCTTCCGATATGGCTGTTTGTGCCATTCGTACTGTTCGTTGTGCTTGGCACGGATAACGGCGTTAACTTTACCGACGGTCTTGACGGCTTATGCTCATCGGTTACGGCAGCAACAGCAGCTTTCTTTATGTTTATAGGTCTTGCAAACGGAGACAACGGACTCACGCTGTGCTCAGCGGCAGTTATAGGAGGCTTGTTAGGCTTCCTTATCTTCAATGTATATCCGGCTAAGGTATTCATGGGAGATACAGGCTCGCTTGCACTCGGAGGCTTTGTAGCAGCTGCTGCAGTTGTAAATGGCATGGAGCTTTATATTCCTATAGTTGGCTTCATTTACATGATTGAGGTTATCTCGGTAATAATCCAGGTAACGTATTTTAAGAAGACACACGGCAAAAGATTTTTTAAGATGGCGCCGATACACCATCATTTTGAG
The DNA here is from genome assembly GCA_963595005.1 of Acutalibacteraceae bacterium. Lineage (GTDB taxonomy): Bacteria > Bacillota > Clostridia > Lachnospirales > Lachnospiraceae > Avilachnospira. The sequence goes on from CAVBGP010000045.1 coordinate 5,629, forward strand.
CTTCTGGGCAATTCAGAGACTCGCATAGTTGCAGCATTTACCATAGTCACCATATTGCTGTGCGCAGCAGCCTTCCTTGGAGCAGTTTACTAAGCACAGGCAGCCTGCAGCAATCCGTTGACATTAAGAACATCGGCATCAAAGTCACTTTGATCCCGGCATCATATATTTTAAGGACAGAAAAAAATGAAGGAGAATAAAAAAGTTTTCATAGCGGGAACAGGTAAAAGCGGCATTGCAGCCGCTAAGATGGTGCTGAAGATGGATGGTGAGGTGCTGCTCTACAACAGTAATGCGGATACCGATGAAGCTGCAGTATTGTCACAGTTCAATAATGATGATAAGATAAGCGTACTTTGCGGTGAATTAAGACCAGTGGATTTAAGAGGCATACATGTGGCTGTGCTTAGTCCCGGCATACCGTTAAACAGTGAGTTCATAGCAGTTCTTGACAATGCCAAGATACCGGTAATCGGCGAGCTGGAGCTTGCATATCAGGCCTCAAAGGGCAAAATTGCGGCTATAACCGGAACAAACGGCAAGACAACTACAACGGCTCTTGTAGGAGAGATACTTAAGAAGCATTACAAGGATGTGGTTGTGGCAGGCAATATAGGAGAGCCATTTTCCGAATATGCGCTTGATACAAACGATGAGACTGTATGTTCTGTTGAGGTAAGCTCATTCATGCTTGAGACTATTAATGAGTTCAAGCCGAGCGTCAGTGCGATACTTAATATCACGCCGGATCACCTGGACCGACATGGCAGCATGGCTAACTATATTAAGTGCAAGAAGGCTATAGCCATGAATCAGACCGAGGACGACTATATAGTACTTAACTATATGGATACGGAGCTTAGACGCTTTGGCAAGAGCAAGACACTTAAGCCTAGGGTTGTGTGGTTTTCCTCCTCAGAGGTTCCGGACGGAGAATGCTTCTATCTAAAGGACGAGGATATATATTATAAGCATGACGGTAAGGATGAGCTCTTTATAAATGTTCATGAGCTTAATCTCCTTGGCAAGCATAATTATGAAAATGTCATGGCAGGAGCAGCTATCGGTATCAAGATGGGTGTTAAGCCTGAAGAGATAAAGGCGGCATTAAAGAGCTTTAAGGCTGTCGAGCACAGAATTGAATTTGTAAGAGAGCGCTGCAGGGTTAAGTATTATAATGATTCTAAGGGAACTAACCCTGATGCGGCAATACAGGCGTTGAAGGCAATGCCGGGACCGACTATACTTATAGGCGGAGGCTATGATAAGCATTCGGAATATGATGACTGGGTTAAGCTCTTCCCAGGCAAGGTCAAGAAGCTTGTGCTTCTCGGACAGACCAGGGACAAAATATACGAATGCTGTAGAAAACATGGCTTTAATGAGGTGTCCTATGCAGAGGATATGAATGAGGCAGTCAGAATCTGTGCTTCATTTGCAGACGAGGGAGACTATGTACTCTTAAGTCCTGCGTGCGCAAGCTGGGGCATGTTCAAGAACTACGAAGAGCGCGGAGAGATATTTAAGCAGTGTGTAGAAGCACTGTAAAAGGTTTGGCTTAAGGATAAGGCAGACAGAGGGAGACAATAATGGCAGCGTATCGCAGCACCTCTGAAAACTACATAAAGCATTACGATGGCGGAGCATACGGAGCATCTGAAGAAAACGTAGCCTACGCATATGCGGGCCGTAATGATAAGAGCCTTAATTCCAGGCAGGCTATAGGAACAGCAAAGCATGAGAATTCCGGCAAGGAGACAAAGGACAAGGCTTTGCATAAGGGCGAAGCAGCAAAGCAACAGCACAATGCAGCTGTGAGACAGGGGAAGACAAATAAGCACCAGTCAGGCAGGAAATCAGGTAATACAGCTGTAGCTGCAGCATCAGGCTCAAGACCTAAGGCACATACCAATCAGGCTGCCAATGCACATAAGCAAAGAGCAAGGCAGCAGGTTGAACGCGAAATTAATAATACTGCAGTTCCTGAGACCGGAGCCAGGAAAGGATATTTCTATGACACCAGCTTGCTGTGCACGGTTATATTTGTATTTGCCCTAGGCTGTCTTATCATATATTCAAGCTCGCAGTATACAGCAGCGTTAGAGAGAAACGGCAACTCCGCATATTACTTTAAGAGACAGTTAGTTATAGGCGGAGCGGGACTTATAGCTGCAGTGATTATATCATTAGTTGTCAATTATCACTGGCTTGATAAGTTCAATGCGATAGCCGTCAAGATATCGTACTGGGGATCTATAGTATTGCTCATGTATACCCTTGTTAAGGGTGTAGCCTCACATGGTAAGTCGAGATGGATTAACATATTAGGCATACAGTTTCAGCCAGCTGAGGTGGCCAAAATCGGGCTTATCATATGGATAGCCTGGTTTATATCCAAGAAGGGCAAAAATCTAAGGAAACGTGAAAATGTAATGACGGTAGTTGCACATGCGGCTCTTCCGTTTGTACTTATTCTCAAGCAGAACATAAGTTCTGCAATCATAGTAGCCTTGATAGCGGCAGTAATGCTCTTTGTGGCCCTTGAAAATAAAAAGATTTTTGCGTTTCTCGGACTTGGCGCACTAGGCGGTATGGCAGCAATCAAGTTTGCCATACAGTTTTACATACAGCAGACAGGCTATTCAACCAGATCCACACATTATTGGATGAGACGAATACTTGGATGGGCAGCGCCGAAGACATTTCCGGACGATGCCTATCAGACCCTGCAGAGCTTATATGCCATAGGCTCAGGCGGCATAACAGGACATGGCCTGGGAGAAAGCATACAGAAGTTTGGTAAGCTTCCCGAGGCTCAGAATGATATGATATTTGCCATAGTCTGTGAAGAATTTGGCTTCATCGGAGCGGCAACTCTGATACTCTTGTTCATATATCTTATATATCGTATATATCAGGTAGCGAGAAATGCCAACGATATGTTTGGAACTATGCTCTGCACAGGCGTTATGGCTCATCTTGGCATACAGGCAGTGCTTAACATTGCCGTTGTTACAGGTGCTATACCTAATACCGGAGTAACACTTCCGTTTATAAGCTACGGAGGCTCGGCTGTATTTTTTACCATGTGCGAGATTGGGCTGGTGCTTAGTGTAGCACACAAGATACCGAGGCGATAAGTCAGAGTGATTAAGCTATGCTTTGAAGAAAGCTTTAACTAAGTTCAAGGCTCACTAACAGATTCATTACTAGCCTGTTTAGGTTACCGGGTAAATGTAAGCTTTCATCAGATACCTTGAAAGGAAGGAATCATAAGTCTCACATATATTAAAGCATGATCGAAGAGAACGATATCATATATATAAAGCAGCGAAAAGTAAGGCGATGGATCGCCTTACTTATTGTTTTACTTATAATTGCGGGAGGCTTGCAGATACGCATCAGAAATGTTGAGGTTGTCGGCAATGATACATACACGGCTGAGGAAGCTGAAAAGCTGATATTCTCAAGCTATTGGGAACGCAATACCTTTGTCTGTCTGTACAACAGCCTGACCGGCAGGAAGAAGGAGATACCCTTTGTCGACGATTACAAGATAGTGCTCAAGTCTCCGTTTGACTGTGAGCTGAGATTCTATGAGAAGGCACCTGTAGGATGCATCAAGTACATGAGCAACTTTATGTATTTTGATAAGGATGGTATAATCATAGAGTCGTCCGATAAGAGACTCGATAAGGTCCCGATTATAGAGGGACTAAGCTATGGCTATATCATACTTGGCAAGAAGCTTCCGGTAGATAATAAGCTCTTGCTCAACAGCATCATGAATATAACACAGCAGATGTCCTTGTATGACATCGACTGCGATATTATAAGATATAATGAGAGCAATAATACTCTGACAGCCGTGCTTGGCGGCGGAGATATTGCGGTTGCTCTCGGAACGGATGACGGGCTTGCTGCCAAGATAGCAGCTCTCAACGATATGCTGCCTGAGATAAGGAACAGAGGACTTAAGGGCACCCTGGATTTGAGCGATTACGATGATAATGAAAAGGGCAATACCTCTAATTTCAAGCTAAAAGGAGAACCGGATGGGGGAGAAGGGTGAAGGAAGAATCCAGGAATGGGGAAGCAAGGTATCGGTAGGACAGTTTATCGATATAGCAGCCGTATTCATAACACTTTCATTTTTTGTGGCTGCAGTAGCAGCAGCCTTTTATACAGGCAAGGGACCGGCTACTGTTCTTAGCGACTGGATTAAGATTATGACCTGTCCCGATCCGCTTATAACGGATTATTTCAGAGTTGCCGGACTGTCGGCAGCCTTTGTCAATGCCGGAGTCTGTGGTCTTATATGCACCATGTTCATGCTCCTGCTTGACGGAAGCTCAAAGCCTAATTCATTTGCAGGCTACATACTTGTTGTAGCACATTGCTTCTACGGACTTAATCCTGTTACCATGATGCCCTGCTTTCTGGCACCGATATTATATATCAAAGTTAAGAAGCTTAGTCTCAATGATAACCTGCATATATGCATGTTTGCGACTTGCTTCGGTCCGTTTATAAGTGAATTCCTCTATAGATATACTCTGGGAGATTCCTTTGTACAGGGTGAGGTGCATGTGACGGCACTCGGTATATTATTGGCTGTTGTATTCTCTATAATAATTGGTTTTGTAGTTCCGGCTATACTTCCCGGAGCCAATGCATGGCACAAGGGCTACAATCTGTATAACGGCGGACTTGCGTTCGGTATCTTCGGATTCTTTGTATATAACCTCTTATATACAACCTTCGGTGTAGATACTCCAGAGGTTCTTAGCTATGTCAACCCGATATACGACAGATTCTCGGATTCATATTCGGAGTTTATTAATATTTATTATCTGATACTGTTCGGAATCGTCTTTGCAGCAGGCTTCTACTTAAACGGCTTCAGTCTTAAGGGTTATGGAGAGCTTCTTAAGGATACCGGCTACAGAAGCAGCTTTGTTGAGAGATATTCATTGCCGGTATGTCTTATTAATATCGGCTTATATGGCTTGACTATGTTAGCCTACGTTAATTTTGCAATGCTCATCTCATTTGGAGTAGGCTTTACTGGGCCGACAACGGGAGCGATATTTGCAGCTTTGACCTTTGTGTTGCTTGGACAGCATCCGAGAAATGTATTTCCGATACTCTGCGGCTTCATAGGCATATACATAGCCGATGCCGCAATCAAGACACTTACCGGACTTAATCCGGGATGGACTATATCCACTCAGGTTTATATCAATGCCGCTGCCTTCGCAACAGGTATGTGCCCGATAGTCGGACGCTTCGGCAAGATTTCAGGCTTTGTAGCGGGCTTCATGGCAGCAGCCATATGCAGCTCAACCGGAGCTCTTCATGGAGGACTGGTACTCTATAACGGCGGCTTCACCTCAGGACTTACGGTGCTCATGCTCCTCCCAATATTGGAGCATTATGCACATGCAATCAACCGCAATGAGCGGCCTATGAGCATGGAGAACTTCTTTATAGTTGAGCACGGCAAGGACTTCAGAGATCTCGAGTAAGATATATTTAGGAAAAATTCAGTTTTTCGGCATCAAAATACCTTGAAAAAAGACCGTAAACACCTTATATTTATAGCTAGTATTGTGCACATGGAGAATAATAATGTTAGAGATTAAGATACCTGAGACAGATTCGGCAGCAAAAATAATTGTTGTCGGCGTCGGCGGAGCAGGCAACAATGCCGTAAACCGCATGATAGATGAAAATGTTGTCGGAGTTGAATTTATAGGAGTTAATACTGATAAGCAGGCACTTCAGTTCTGCAAGGCACCGACAGCTATGCAGATAGGAGAGAAGCTTACCAAGGGACTCGGCGCAGGTGCCAGACCTGAGGTGGGTGCTAAGGCAGCAGAGGAGAGTGCAGACGATATCGAGCAGTCTCTTAAGGGTGCTGATATGGTATTCGTTACCTGCGGTATGGGAGGCGGAACCGGTACAGGCGCTGCTCCAGTTATTGCACGTATCGCAAAGGGACTCGGCATACTTACTATCGGTATAGTTACTAAGCCATTCAGATTCGAGGCAAGACAGCGTATGACCAACGCTACTGAGGGTATAGCTAACCTCAGAGAAAACGTTGACTCTATGATTGTTATACCTAACGATAAGCTGCTCGAGTTGGTTGACAGACGCACAACCATGCCGGATGCACTTAAGAAGGCAGATGAGGTTCTGCTGCAGGCAGTTACCGGTATTACTGATCTTATCAATGTACCGGCACTTATCAATCTTGACTTTGCTGATGTTTCAACAGTCATGAAGGATAAGGGTATTGCCCATATCGGTATCGGTAAGGCTAAGGGAGATGATAAGGCACTTGAGGCAGTTAAGCAGGCAGTTGCATCTCCGCTTCTTGAGACCAGCATTGAGGGTGCATCTGATGTTATTATCAATGTCAGCGGCGATATCAGCCTTATCGAGGCTAATGATGCAGCAATGTACGTTGAGGAGCTTGCAGGTGAGAATGCCAACATCATCTTCGGTGCTGTATATGATGAAAAGGCTCAGGATGAGTGTACTATTACCGTTATTGCTACAGGTATAGTTGAGAAGCAGCAGGCAGCAAAGCAGCAAACAGCACCACGCGGCAATATATTTGCCAATCGTGCAGCACAGGGCGGCTTCAATACCGCACCTCAGGCAAAGACCGGCTTCAAGCTTTCTGAGGAGACTCAGCGCAGAAGCATTAATGAAGGACCAAAGCTTGATTATGGCTTTGAACCGCAGCAGCAGTCACAGCCACAGCATAATGCTCAGTCCCAGCCCCAGTCACAGCCGACCAGAGCAGGCAGCTATCCTTTAAGGTCTGAGATGAACCGTGAGATGACTATCGATATCCCGGATTTTCTTAAGAACCGCAGATAAGGCATTATAATAAACAAGTATTATTTAAGCGGGTCATGATAACATGGTCCGCTTTTCTATTGACAGTATATTAAAACTGGTGTAATTTTATGCACATGTCAGTATAAAGCAACCTGCAGCTTATTAGCTGCGCGGATGTGAGTATGCTTAAGGCTTAATTGGCATTGGCATAAGCTTGCACCCTATTATCAATATAGGAGATTTATCCATGAAGAAGTTCAATGTAGCAGTACTTGGAGCAACAGGCGCAGTAGGACGCGAGATGCTCAAGGTTATGGAGGAATATGATATCCCGGTCAATGAGTTAAGACCGCTTGCCAGCGCTAAGAGTGCAGGAACAGAGATTGAGTTCAAGGGAGAGAAGGTTAAGGTTCAGGAAGCTACAGAGGACAGCTTCAAGGGCATGGACTTCGTATTGGGTGCAGTTCAGAATCCTATGTCTAAGAAATTTGCTCCGGCTATAGTTAAGGCAGGTGCAGTATACATTGACAACAGCTCTGCATTCCGTATGGATCCTGAGGTTCCGCTTGTTGTTCCGGAGATTAACGGAGAGGATGCATTTACCAACAAGGGTATTATAGCTAACCCTAACTGCTCAACCATCATTACACTTATGGCAGTGGCAGGTATTAACAAGGTTTCACCGATCAAGAACATGATAGCATGCACTTATCAGGCAGTTTCAGGAGCAGGTATTAACGGTCTGCACGAACTTGAGGATCAGATGAAGGCTATTGCTGAGGGCGGCGAGATAGTTCACAAGACCTTCCCGACTCAGATTGCTGCCAATGTTATACCATTTATCGGAGACATGAAGGACAATCTCTATACCTCTGAGGAGATGAAGATGCAGAATGAGGGCAGACGCATCATGCACCTTCCGGAGCTGGTAGTAACCTGCACTTGCGTAAGAGTACCTGTTATGCGTTCACATTCTATCTCAGTAACACTTCGTACAGAGAGAAAGGTAAGCATTGAGGAGGCTAATGAGGCAATCAGAGGCTTTGATGGCGTTAAGCTTATCGAGGATATAGACGGACGATGCTATCCTACACCGCTTGATACCTCAGATCAGGATATCGTATATGTAGGTCGTGTAAGAGATGATCTTACAGATGACCATGGTCTTACTCTCTGGTGCTGCGGCGATCAGGTAAGAAAGGGAGCAGCAAGCAATGCTGTTCAGATAATGAAGAAGCTTATCGAGAGAGCATAAGCTGATTTGTAGATAATAGAGGCAGCCGCTGCGGTATTTAATGCGACGGTCTGACTTATGCTCATATTTAAACGACGGTCACGAATAGCTGATGTCACAGTTGGGACATTGGTATTCCGTGGCCGTTCTTACTCTATAAACGAACAGCCTGATACTATGAACAAACGTACGAAGATTGAATTAGTTATATTTGCGATTGTTGCCATATTCTTCATATATACTCAGATTCGGGAGAGGGATGCAGCTAATAACGGCAATGATATAGTGAACAGTAATATCGAGACAGAACTTAAGAGTTCGAATAACGAAAACAGTATCACAGCCACAGATGATACAGATTTATCGAAAAATGGTTGAGCTGTCTTAACGACGACTAACCAAGAGAAAGTTACGACTACAGTATAAATAT
>CAVBGP010000046.1:0-14076 GCA_963595005.1 Acutalibacteraceae bacterium
AGGATTATTCGTGGAAGAACTCTGCAGAGAAGTATTGTAAGCTGTACGAAGAAATCGTAAACTGGTGAGCTGATGCTGCCACCATATAATCAATTATCGATGTATATTTAGATGCAGTGTGTATGAGGCAGCTGTGACCTTGTTATCGCCGCAACACACAGATGTTTTTAATTCAAGTGTTGCGGCGTAACACTGAACAGCTGTCCATACACCTGCAATTTCAACATACCACAATACATAATTTGATGTGGTACGCAGCTTCAATCTGTGATATACTGACTCTGTCCGCTCCGATGGCGGAATGGCTGAAAACTCGAGAAAAGGAAGTATTATATGCCTGTTTCAAAGGAAGTATCAAAAGAAGATAAACAGAAGGCCCTAGAGGCAGCTATTAAGCAGATAGAACGCGACTTCGGGCAGGGAGCCGTGATGAAGCTTGGAGACTCGGGCAGAGATAAGAGCATAGAGGTTATTTCCACGGGCTCACTCAGTCTTGATGTGGCACTTGGCGTAGGCGGAGTGCCTAAGGGTCGTGTTGTGGAGATATACGGACCTGAGTCCTCAGGTAAGACTACACTTGCACTGCATATAGTAGCAGAGGCACAGCGCAACGGCGGTATTGCAGGATTTATTGACGCAGAGCATGCGTTAGACCCGGTATATGCCAAGAACATAGGCGTAGATATTGACAATCTCTATATCTCTCAGCCGGATAATGGTGAGCAGGCTCTTGAGATTGCTGACACCATGGTTCGTTCAGGTGCAGTAGATGTTATAGTCGTAGACTCCGTAGCAGCACTTGTACCTAAGAAGGAGATAGAGGGTGAGATGGGAGACTCAGTGGTTGGTCTTCAGGCAAGACTTATGTCCCAGGCTCTTCGTAAGCTCACAGGTGTTATCTCAAAGTCAAACTGTGTTGTTATTTTCATTAACCAGCTCAGAGAGAAGATAGGCGTTATGTTCGGCAATCCGGAGACAACCACCGGCGGACGTGCGCTTAAGTTCTATGCTTCGGTACGTATGGATGTAAGACGTACGGAGGCAATCAAGCAGGGGACAGACGTGGTCGGCAACCATGTCAGGGTTAAGATTGTCAAAAACAAGGTAGCTCCGCCTTTTAAGGAGGCAGAGTTCGATATTATGTTCGGAAGGGGTATCTCTAAGGAGGGAGACCTTATTGATCTTGCAGTTAAGGAGGACATCGTTGATAAGAGCGGTGCCTGGTTCGCGTACGAAGGAAGCAAGATCGGACAGGGCAGAGAGAATGCCAAGCAGTACCTTACAGATCATCCGGAGATTATGGATGAGATTGATCACAGACTCAGAGTTAAGCTTGGGGTTATCCCGGATGAGGCAGCACCTGAGCCCGATAAACCTGCAGATTGAGCAGGTGCTCTTGTGGTAGGCAACAGGATAGCTTAGAAGCAAAAGCCTGACACTAAGAGCATTTGCCGGAAAGAAAAAATGGCACATATTATCACAGAGATTACAAACTTCGATAATAAGAGAAACAAGGTCACCCTCGATTACGGCGAGGTGACCTTTCTTTTGTATAAAGGAGAATGCAGAAGGCTTGGAATCAAGCCTAAGATGTCTCAATATAAACCGGCAGATACAGATAACCTCGACCTTGAGTATACGGGTACAGGCGACCACGACCTTGAGTATACGGACACAGACGGCAGAGATTTAGAGTATACGGACGGCAGAGATTTAGAGTATACAGATGTCAATCAGACGGCAGAGCTGTCAGATGCCGTGTATCGCAGCATTATAGAGGATATCCTGCTGCCTCGAGCCAAGAAGCGAGTTCTCTATTATCTGAAGAGTGCAGATAAGACCAGAGAGCAGATAAGACGTAAGCTCAAGGAAGGGTATTACCCGGACGCGGTTATAGAGGAGACCTTTAAGTTTATTGACAAATATGGCTTTGCTGACGATGACAGATATGCCGAAAACTACGTTGAGGAGCTTAGAGGAGCTAAGTCCAAGAGAGAGATAAGTCTAAAGCTTAAGGAGAGAGGCATTTCCAGAGATAAGGCAGAAGCAATAATTAACAGTCTTAGCGATGAGGACGAGTACACAGCCTGCGGGAAGGCACTTCGCAAGAAATACACACGTGGTGTAAGCCGGGCGGACAGACAGAAGGCCTATGCCTATCTTGCAAGACGCGGCTTCTCATACGATGCGATAGATGAGGCACTGCGGAATTTTACTGAGACAGATGAGCTTGATGCGGATGCATTTTCATAATTAGATAAACAGCTATACTAGCGTGTTTGCAGGCAACACTTTTAGAGTCAATAATAACCATAGATAAATAATTAACTGCATGACAAGAGGAGGAGATACAGAGAGAATGGAAGACAAGACACTCATACAGTTTAAGAATATAGTGATGAATTTCGATGACCAGCTGGTACTCAAAAACGTCAGCCTTGATATCAAGGAAAATGAATTCGTCACGCTGCTTGGCCCGTCAGGCTGCGGCAAGACTACGCTCCTTAGGATATTGGGAGGCTTTCTTGAACCTACTGACGGTCAGGTTATATTTGACGGAGAGGACATAACCACGCTTCCTCCGTATAAACGTGAGCTCAATACTGTATTCCAGAAATATGCTCTCTTTCCTCATATGAATGTCCATGATAATATCGCCTTTGGTCTCAAGATCAAAAAGATGAGCAAGGACGTTATAGAACAGAAGGTCATGAAGATGCTTAAGCTCATCGGTCTTGAGGGCTATGAGCATAAAAATGTCACCCTGCTTTCAGGAGGACAGCAGCAGAGAGTTGCCATAGCGAGGGCATTGGTTAACGAGCCTAAGGTGCTGCTCTTGGATGAGCCGCTCGGAGCCCTTGATCTTAAGCTTCGTAAGGAAATGCAGTACGAGCTTAAGCGCATACAGCAGGAGGTAGGCATTACCTTTATATTTGTAACTCATGATCAGGAGGAGGCTCTCACGATGTCTGACAAGATAGTCATCATGAAGAGCGGTGAGATACAGCAGATAGGCTCTCCGCAGGAGATATACAATACTCCGGTCAACCGTTACGTAGCAGACTTTGTAGGCGAGTCCAACATCATACCGGCTAAGATGCTCGATGATTATCTGGTGCGCTTTGATGATCAGAATTTCGAGTGTCTGGATCACGGCTTTGCTAAAAATGAAGACGTTGATGTGGTTATAAGACCTGAGGACCTCGTTATAGTTCCCGTGGAGGAGGGCGTGCTCACAGGTACAGTAGACAGCGTGCTCTTTAAGGGCATGCATTATGAGACCGTGGTTGAGACCGTGCCCGGTACCTCAGTGACAGTTAACATGCGCATAGTCAAGAATAATGAGGTTATATCGGCAGACGGCAAGGAGAAGATATCAGCTAATGATTTCTTTGTTGATATCGAGGATGTTGCAAGCCTTGACGACAAGGAGGTTGTTGCTCGTGCGGATGCTCAGGCCTGGAATCCCGAGACCGATGACTATATCTCCATTAACAGCATAGACTACAGCATCAAGGAAGAGGAGGGCGAGTATCCGGTAGTATTCTCTACCTCAGGCGGCACCATGATACAGAGGATGATATACGTGGTTAACCAGCCTATAGTCAAGAATCTCAAGGCCAATGAGGCAGTTATGGCATTTAACTTCTTCAAGACTGCAGATGAGCTTATAGAGTCTCAGGCTCTCGATACGGATCTTAAGCTTTGGGCAAATGCGCAGGGCTGGAAGCTTTCTGACGAGGAGCAGTCTGTGGATGTGTATGTAGACTATGATTTTGATCCTGAAAATGTCAAAGACGGAGCATCCTACAAGGTAACATTTTCCACGATGGGACGCGAGATGAAGGTCCGTACCGTAAGCTACGTTGAGGAAGGTGCAGAGGTAGGACTCAAATTCGGCAAGGATGACATACATGTTATGAAGCGTATGCTTGGTTGATGCGGGAGGCAGGATAAATTGAAGAGATTTTCACAATTAGCGGCTCCTTATATAGTTTGGAGCATACTCTTATTGCTGCTTCCGATGATTATAGTTTTCTTCTATTCAATCACGACAGGCGGCAACGGCATAATAACCTTTGAGCTGACACTCAAGAACTATACCAAGTTCTTTACCGACCCGGACTTTCTTATAGTATTGTGGCGCTCAGTCAAGATAGCAATCAAAACCACGATAATATGCATAGTGCTGGCATATCCGGTAGCTTACTTTATCGCAGGCAATTCGGACAGGATGAGAGGCATACTTACTCTCGTCATCACTCTGCCGACCTGGATAAATATGCTGGTGCGCACCTATGCATGGATAGGTATATTGTCAGAGGGCGGAATTGTATCCAATATACTTTCAGCCATAGGCTTTAAGCAGACAGAGCTATTGTATACGGAGAGCGCCGTGCTCATAGGTATGGTATATAACTTTCTGCCCTTTATGATATTGCAGATAGTAAGCTCCCTGTGCAAGATGGATCGCTCACTCCTCGATGCAAGCAGCGACTTAGGTGCCAATGAGGTGCAGACCTTTATGAGGGTGACATTTCCCTTATCCCTCCCGGGTGTGGTAAGCGGCATAAGCCTGGTATTTTTGCCGGCAGTAAGTTCATTCTTCATACCAAAGCTTCTAGGAGGCGGTCAGTACTTCCTTATTGGAAATGTCATCGAAAACCAGTTCATCACGGTTGGCGAGTGGAACTTCGGCTCTGCTATATCCATCATCATGGCAGTGCTTATGATGCTCTCCATGTATCTCGTAAGATATATAGAGAACCGCAATTCGCAGGTGGCAGAGTGAACCAGTTTTAAGCGCAGTGTGTATGAGGCAGCGGCGACCTTGTTATCACCGCAACATTACATCTGATTTATTTCATAATGTTGCGGTGTAACACTGAGCCGCTGTCCATACACCTGCGCGAAGCCCATAATACATGAAAGGCACTATAACTATGAAAAAAAATAAGCACATCGTAGGCAAGATATCAATGCTCTTGGCAGTGATATTTTTCTATCTGCCTATAATATATGTAGTTATATTTTCGTTCAACAGCTCCAAGTCATTGACCGTATTTAAGAGCTTCTCACTCCGCTGGTATGAGAAGATGTTCAATGATACGCAGATGATGCAGTCGCTTACAACCACGGTTATTGTTGCGGTTGTGGCAACGGTCGTATCGACAGTATTCGGCACCTTGGCAGCTGTAGGACTTTCAAAATCACGCAAGCTTATCAATAAGCTTGTGGCTCAGATCAATGATTTTCCGATTATGAATCCGGAGATAGTGACGGCTATCGGACTTATGCTCTTATTCATAACCTTCGGAATAGAACGCGGACTTCTTACAATGATATTAGCGCATATTGCATTTTGCACGCCTTATGTTATATTAAGTGTCATGCCAAAGCTGCGTTCACTGGATGCTAACCTTGCGGATGCAGCCATGGATCTCGGAGCAACACCGGCAGAGGCCTTGATCAAGGTTATAGTGCCGCAGATTTCTCCGGGTATATTCAGCGGAGCACTTATCGCATTTACAATGTCATTTGACGACTTCATTATCTCGTACTTTGTAACAGGACGCGGAGTCAAAAACCTAAGCATCATGGTCTACACCATGAGTAAGAGAGTTAATCCGTCTATCAATGCAATATCCACCTTGGTTGTTGCAGTTATCATGCTGGTTCTTATCATTATAAATGTGGTTCCGATTGTGAGCGAACGCCTGCATATGAGAAGGAATAAAAGGTTAGCGTAAAGCAGGCAGGACTCTTCCAAGAGGCTTAGAATCAGAAGAATTGGCATAAAAGAAACAATATCCGACGGCTTTTGACAAAACGTGGCAGCAGATGAGCGGATATTTAACAAAATCAGGTCAACTCCGTCAACGGCTTATAAGCCGCCGGATTAGATAGAACAAACTTAACAGCTTAACAGGAGGTTTATGGAAAGTTGAAAAAAATCATTACAGCGGCACTGGGTGCAGCAGTTCTCGGCGCAGCATTTCTTATGACAGGATGCGGCGCAGGCAGTAAGAATGAGGGCGCATATGCAGGTCAGACTCTGCATATCTACAACTGGGGAGAGTATACCGGCGAGGATATGATATCCGGCTTCAAAGAACGAACGGGTGCCGATGTGGTCATGGATGAATTTGATTCCAATGAGCAGATGTATATCAAGGTTGCAAATGGCGATGCCTACGATATATTGGTTCCGAGTGATTACATGATTGAGCGTCTGTTAAAGGAGGATCTCCTCCAGCCGCTTGATAAGAGCAAGCTTACTTGTCTGGATTTACTTGCAGACGGAGTCAAGAATCTGCCTTATGATCCTGACAATGATTACAGCGTTCCGTACTTCTGGGGTACAGTTGGCATAGTATATGACAAAACGAAGGTAGACCTTGCAGACCTTGAGAAGGAGGGCTTCGGTATATTTGCAGATGAGAAGTACAAGGGAGACATTTACCTCTATGACTCAGAGCGTGATGAGTTCATGATGGCACTCAAGTATCTCGGATATTCGATGAATACCTCTGATGAGGGCGAGCTTAATGAGGCATATGAGTTCCTGCTCAAGTGTGTCAACACTATGGAGCCTGAGATTGTAACCGATGAGATTATAGATAACATGGCTCAGGGCAGAAAGGCACTTGGACTTATCTATTCAGGCGATGCAACCTATGTTATGAGTGAAAACGAGGACATGGGATATTATATGCCTGAGACCGGCACCAACATCTGGTCCGATGCAATGGTTATTCCTAAAAATGCCGAGAATCCGGAGCTTGCTCACGAGTTTATCAACTATGTAACAGAGTATGAGGAGGCTAAGGACAAGTCTCTGACTGTAGGCTATGCTTCTCCTAACAAGGAGGTTCTTGATGAGCTTTCAGGAGAAGGCGGTGAGTTCGAGGGTATCAATGCATTTGTACCGCGTGATGACAATGCCAATGATGAGGTATTTGAGTACGACGAGAATACCCGCAAGATTATGTCAGAGCTGTGGAGCAAGGTTAAGATTGCGGCTTCCAATGCGGGCTGATATAAGCAATAACTGATAATGCAGTGTGCAGGTGTATGGACAGCTGTTCAGTGTTACGCCGCAGCATTTGAATGATAAATATGTGTGCTGCCGCGATAACAAAATCACAGCTGCCTCATACACACTGCACCAACATATTATGGTGAAACAGATGGATAGTGACAACAAAAATGAAAATGATATCAATGGCGGTAAAACGTCATTGTTTGAGTTGGTTGAGGAAACTAAAGAAACGGAGCTGTCCGAAGAAGTAAATGAACCAGAGCAGCCTAAGACAGATACAAGCAAATCAGAAGATAAGCATACATCCGTGATCAAGGAGATACTCAGCTGGATTGAGGTCCTTGTCATAGCTGTTGCCGTGGCGCTTATATGCAATAACTTCATCATAGCGAACTCAACAGTCCCTACAGGCTCCATGGAGCATACCATAGAGCAGGGAGACAGAGTTATAGGCTCGCGTATCAGCTATTATATAGGTGACCCGCAGAGAGGTGACATAGCGATATTCAAATTCGGCTGGATATGCAATCGCTGCGGAGTAGGCAATGGAGAGGGTGAAGCACCGGAGACCTGCCCTAATTGCGGTGAGGAGATAACTCATCCTAAGACTCTGTATTATCTTAAGCGTACAATAGGAGTTCCGGGTGATGTGATAGAGATTAAGGCTGAAGGATCAATCAAGGCGTCCGAGCTGCAGGAGCTTCCGGGAGTAGAGGGCGGAAGTGATGCAGAGCTGGTAACAGCTGCAGTCTATGTCAACGGTGAGAAGATTGACGAGCCATACCTCAGGGAGCCTATGCTCTATACAGGAGACATGAAGTTCGAGGTTCCGGAGAACTGCTATTTCTTCCTGGGCGATAACCGCAACTACTCACTTGACGCACGCTACTGGGAAAACAGCTATATCAGCAAGGACAAGGTCATAGCTAAGGTGCTCTTCCGTTACTTCCCGAATCCTACATGGCTTGCAAGCTAAACAAAGAACAGAATTTGCAGCGTGTATGGAACTGATGTGATTTTGTTATCGCCGCAACATAACTTTTTAATTCAAGTGTTGCGGCGTAACACTGAACAGCAGTACATACACGCTGCTTTTGTTATTGTAATGTGCTTAATATGGAATGCAACATGCTGTCAAAACTATGACATGTGCTTTTAGGATTTGAAAATAACGCGCGAATGAGTTATTATAACGAGAGTGCATAGAGCCACGAATCATTTCAAGGAGAATACAATATGAGAAAATTCAAGATGACTGCCGTTGCAGCTATTGCAGCAACAGTCGCAGTAACAGCAGCCATAAGCGGATGCTCAAAGTCAGACAAGACAGAGACAACTGTCGCAGAGTCAGAATCAGAGGCTGAGAGCGAAAGCGAGACAGAGACACTTAGCGAGGATGCACAGGCTATAGCAGACCTTAATCCTGTAAAGCCAGAGAATCTCGGAACTGTCAAATTGGGAGATATCAGCGCATTGGAGATTACTGCTCCTGAGACCGAAGCGGTAACTGATGATGCGGTCAATGACATGATAAGCTACTATCTCACAATGGGCGGTGAGACCAAGACTG
Source organism: Acutalibacteraceae bacterium (assembly GCA_963595005.1). Taxonomy (GTDB): domain Bacteria; phylum Bacillota; class Clostridia; order Lachnospirales; family Lachnospiraceae; genus Avilachnospira. The sequence continues at coordinate 8,613 of CAVBGP010000046.1, forward strand.
TTGAGGGTGCAGCTGAATCAGGAGATACAGTTAACATAGATTATGTAGGCAAGCTTGATGGCGAGGCATTTGACGGCGGTTCTGCAGAGGGATATGACCTCACACTCGGAACAGGTACATTTATAGATGGCTTTGAGGACGGACTTATCGGTCACAAGGCAGGAGATGAGGTATCTCTTAATCTTACCTTCCCGGAGGATTACTCAAGCACAGATCTTGCAGGCAAGGCTGTAGTATTTGATGTCAAGGTTAACTCAGTAACAAGAGCACTTACCTATGAGGATCTGACAGATGATGTAGCAAGCACCTACAGCGGCGGACAGTATACAACTGCAGACTCATATCGTGCAGCTATCAGAGAGTATCTTGAGAAGTCAGCTGTTGCATACGCTAAGAATGAGCTCTATACCAATGCTGTCAATGCAGCCGTAGAGGCAAGTGATGTCGAGGTTGACGATGCTGCTATAGGCTGGGCTATAGATGTATATATCCAGAACTCAGATCTGATGTTCAAGAACTATTCAGCAAGCTATGGCCTTACAGGCATGAATGGTCTTGCAGAGTATCTTGAGTCATCAGGAACCTCATATGCAGATTACAGAACCAGCCTTGAGGCAGATGCCAAGACTCTTGCAGAGCAGACAGCTGTAGTTGATGCGATTGCCAAGGAGCAGAAGCTAGAGTACAATGATGATACATTTACACAGTATCTTACAGAGTTTGGCTATGCAGATCAGGCTGAATCAGTTAAGGCTAACAACACTGAGGCAGCATTGCAGCAGACAGTTGTACAGTATCTTGTAGGCAAGTATATCGCTGACAATGCCAAGGTTAACTATGTATCTGAGGAAGAGTACAACGAGATAACAACAGCAAAGCTTGAGGCGGCCGAGGCAGAGACTGCAGCAGCAGAAGAAACAACTGCAGCAGCTGAGGAGACAACAGCAGCTGAGTCAGCAGCTGAGGAAACAACTGCAGCAGAGACCGAGGCTGAGTCAAAGGCTGAGTAAGCAGCAATATCAGTCACATTCACCGGCACAGCACTTGTCTGTATGACGGGTTGCTGTGCATTAGCTCTTGCAGCACATTTAAAGCATCATCAATGCCGGGAAACCGGCACAACATAGAAGATAAGGAGAAGACCAATGAACAACATTACTCTTGAAGTAGCAGATCAGATTGCAACAATTACAATTAATCGTCCAAAGTCACTTAACGCACTTAACTCAGAGACTCTTGCAGAGCTCAACGAGTGCTGTGCAGATATTGAGAAGCGCAAGGATGTACGCGTAGTTATCCTTACAGGCTCAGGCGCTAAGTCATTTGTAGCAGGCGCTGATATCTCAGAGATGGTTAATGCTAATTCAGCTGAGGGACGTGCTATGTCACTTCTTGCTATGGAGGCATTCAACAGACTTGAGAACATGCCGCAGGTTACTATCGCTGCAGTTAACGGTTATGCACTTGGCGGCGGATGCGAGATCAGCATGTGCTGCGATATCAGAGTTGCATCAGAGAATGCAATCTTTGGTCAGCCGGAGTGCGGACTCGGTATCCTTCCTGGATTTGGCGGAACACAGAGACTTGCTCGTCTTGTTGGTAAGGGCCGCGCTAAGGAGCTTATCTTTACCTGCGACAGAATCAAGGCAGACGAGGCATATCGCATCGGTCTTGTTAACAAGGTAGTTCCGGCTGAGGAGCTTATGGATGAGTGCAAGAAGATGGCAGCTAAGATTCTTAAGAACGGCAGCTACGCTATCAGCATTGCTAAGAGCGTTATCAACGCAGGTCTTGATATGGATCTTGCAAATGGTCTCAGAATGGAGGCTGATGCATTCGGATTCACATTCTCAACTCATGACAAGAAGGAAGGCATGACAGCATTCCTTGAGAAGAGAGCTGCAGATCTGACAGATTTCTAATTGAATTGATTAGTCATTAATAAAGGCTGTCGCATTATTGATTTGGTGTCAATAGTGCGGCAGCCTTTTAAAGTATCGCAATATCACATATGCTGTTCCAGATACATTTAAGCTGTACAGGCTTAGTGAACCTCTCGCTCCATAGCGTTATCTATAAGCATCTTAACAAGCTCGCGCTTTGAGACACCCTTGTTCTCCCAGAGCATAGGGTACATAGAGATAGCTGTAAAGCCAGGCATAGTATTAATCTCATTAAATACTATCTGATTGTCATCAGTAACGAAGAAATCAACCCTCGCAAGTCCGTAGCCGTCCAGTGCATTGAATATAGTCTGAGCAGCACTTCTGATGCCCTCAACAACCTCAGCCGGGAAATCGGGATCGATTACAGTCTGTGAGTCGGGATTGTTGTACTTGGCGTCATAATCATAGAAATCGGCAGCCGCAAGTATCTCGCCTATACCGCTCGCATGAACCTTCTTCATGCCACCGCCAAATACGGCACATTCAATCTCTCGTCCTTTAATGAATTCCTCAACAAGTATCTTGCTGTCTATCTCGGCTGCCTTAAAGAGGGCTGCCTCTAGCTCCTTGGCATTATGTACCTTGGATACACCACAGGAGGAGCCTGCCTGACTTGGCTTAACGAACATAGGATAATCAAGCTCTGACTCAGCTCTTGCGATAACATTAGCCACCTCAGCCGGAGACTTAAGCTCATATCGTCTTACACCGACAAACTTAGCCTGTCTTATACCAGTTGTATCAACAATAATCTTGGTATAGAACTTATCCATGCCCGCAGCTGATGCGATAATGCCGCAGCCGACATAAGGAAGCTGCATAAGTGAGAATAATCCCTGTATGGTTCCGTCCTCGCCATATTTGCCGTGAAGCACCGGAAATGCGCAGTCAAGCTTGATGTATTCAACCTTACCCTCTGCATCACTTACGATAACATGCTTCTTGGTAGCGTCAGGACTCATCTCTGCGCCTTTTGTTGAATTAACCCAGCTTCCGTCCTTGATAGCCTCCTTATCGTCAACCAGGAGCCACTTACCGCTCTTCGTAATACCGATAAGTATCGGATTCCACTCATCTAAGTCAATATTATTAATTACATTGTATACGGAGACACAGGATATCTCATGCTCTGATGACTGACCTCCGAATATAACGGCGATATTTTTCTTATTCATATATGTAAACCTTCACTTTCTGCCGATTAACGCGTAAAGAATAGCACACTTTGTATTAATATGATAGTGCAAAATGTAGTATAATGAATGCATTATGAGCAGATTGAAATTAGAAAACAAGAAACTGATTTTGGCGTCGGGATCTCCGAGGAGGCGTGAGCTTATCGAGAAGCTTAAGCTTCCGTTTGAGGTGGAGGTATCTGATGTTGATGAATCTATACCGGCTGAGGTGGCGACGGAGTCTGCGGCTGAGTATCTCTCAGGTGTTAAGGCTGAGGCAGTATATGAGCTTCATAAGGATCAGGATGTAATCGTTGTGGGTGCAGATACTATAGTCGTTTATGACGGTGAGATATATGGTAAGCCTAAGGATGAGGCTGATGCTTACAGGATGCTGAGTAATTTAAGCGGCAAGACTCATCTTGTTATAACAGGAGTGACTGTTATAGTGGGGAATGCCGGAAGAAGGCAAAAGCAAAGCTTCTCGAATGTAACAAGAGTTACATTTTACGAGCTCTCAGATGAAGAGATTCGTGCTTATATCGCGACGGGAGAGCCGTCTGACAAGGCCGGAGCGTATGGCATACAGGAGCAGGGAGCTTTGTTGGTTAAGCATATTGAGGGAGATTTCTATTCTGTGATGGGACTTCCTATTGCAGAGCTTGCACATACTTTGGGAGGCTTAAATGATCAGGAGACTCTATCTTAATAAATTGGAGATGTATGTCGACAGAAATGTAGTCAAGCTTATTACAGGCGTGAGACGTTCAGGCAAGACCACAATACTCAGACAGTTTATCTCTGAGCTGATAGAAAATGGTGTACCGGAGGAACGCATCTTCTATATTAATTTTGAGGGCGTGGTATACGCGTACTTTAAAAGGGCTGAGGATTTGAGGACCATGCTCGCAAGCTTTATTGAGAGTGTACACGAGGAGCATTGCTATATCTTTCTTGATGAGCTTGCCTGCGTCGAAGGGTGGGAGGAGGTTATAGCGGAGCTATTGAATCTCTTCGACTGTGACATTTACATTACATCCTCCAATAACAGCATTTTTAAAAATGACTATGCCAAGAAGCTTAATTACAGATACGTTAAAATTGACGTATATCCGCTGACATTTTCAGAGTATATGGAGCTTACAGCAGCGGAAGCAGGCGCTTTAAATGCGGCAGGCACAGATACATATGCTTCCGGCATTGAAACCGGCAATAAGTCAGGATATCCAGCTGATTTGAATTACGACACGGGAGATGCTTACGGGCATGATACATCAAGTATAGATGCTGATGACGAAGGCCGGTCCGCAGACAAGGACAGCGCTGCAGAAAAAAATCCGGAGGCTGCAAGGCTTAAGCTATTAAAGCGCAGCCAATTTGAGGATTATCTGCGCAGGGGCTGTATGCCGGGAGCCTATGCACTCGATGCTCCGGACAGCAAGGCGGATTACCTGAGAAACCTCTATAACACTATATTGCTTAAGGATGTGGTTCAGTGCAACAAGCTTAGAGACATTTCGCATCTAGATAAGATTATGGAGTATATCTTAAGCCACATTGGAGAGACCTTCTCGCCCAAGAGCCTTAGGGATTATGTTAAGTCGCACGGCATAACCATATCGGTGGATACGGTTTATTCCTTCCTGGATGCATTGACCGGCGCATATCTAATATACAAGGTGCCGCGTTTTGACATCAAGGCAGACAGAGAGCTTGAGACACATGAGAAATACTACATCTGCGATATGGGCATGCGCAACGCCGTGATGGGAGATGAGGGCGCAGGCTATGAAGCTGCTGTTGAAAATGCACTCTGCCTAGAGCTTCTTACAAGAGGCTTTAAGCTATATGTAGGTAAGAATAATCAGGCGCAGATAGACTTTATGGCGGTAAAGGGAGATGACAGGACCTATCTTAACTGTTGTCCGACTATAGAGGATAAGGAAGCCGTAAAGCAGAAGTTTGGTCCGCTGTCACGCATAAGGGATAATTACTTCAAGATGGTGCTCTCCACAGATACGGAGACTAAGATTAATAAGGGCGGCATCATCAATTACCCGATACAGGATTTCCTGTCGCAGGGATAATACTTTACTAAAGTTGATGCCTGCACAGGTGTATGGACAGCTGGTTATAGTTACGCCACGGCGATAACCATGGCACTGTCACTGCGGTCCCATACATACTGTGCTTTGATTAGGTTTTAGTTAAGCTTATAGAACCAATAAGGGCTGCCGCTAATGCGGCAGCCCTGTCATTACTAAAATACGTAAGTTATACATACGATTAATTTACAAGATATATGACTAAGCTATTGCTGTATCATATTAAGCTATATAAGAG
>CAVBGP010000047.1:0-14033 GCA_963595005.1 Acutalibacteraceae bacterium
CGCACTTGGAAATTGATGGCACTGATAAGTGACTACCCGCAATAAAAGAAGCGAGGTACTGTGAGCAAACGCTCACAGCCTCGCTTCTTCATTGCTTATAGCATTAAATTAATTTTAGATAATCTTAGCCAAGGATCTCTGAAACTCTTCCTGAACCTACGGTTCTGCCGCCCTCACGGATAGCGAAACGAAGTCCCTTCTCCATAGCGATAGGGTGGATGAGCTCTACAGTCATCTCTACGTTATCGCCAGGCATGCACATCTCAACACCCTCTGGAAGATCACACTGACCTGTGATATCAGTTGTTCTGAAATAGAACTGAGGTCTGTAGTGTGTGAAGAACGGTGTATGACGGCCACCCTCGTCCTTAGTAAGAACGTAAACCTGACCCTTGAAGTTCTTGTAGCACTTAACTGAATCTGGCTTGCAAAGAACCTGACCACGCTCGATCTGATCTCTGTTTACACCACGAAGAAGTGCACCGATGTTATCACCAGCCTGAGCCTCATCAAGAAGCTTACGGAACATCTCGATACCGGTTACAACAGTCTTCATAGGCTCTTCCTTGATACCAACGATCTCAAGAGCATCGTTGAGGTGAAGAACACCACGCTCTACTCTACCTGTAGCAACGGTTCCACGACCTGTGATTGTGAATACGTCCTCAACAGGCATAAGGAAAGGCTTATCAGTCTCACGAGCAGGATCCGGAATGTAGGTATCAACTGCATCCATGAGCTCCATGATCTTATCCTCCCACTCTGTCTCTCCCTCAAGAGCCTTAAGAGCAGAACCACGGATAATCGGAACATCATCGCCCGGGAAGTCATACTCGTTAAGAAGATCTCTGATCTCCATCTCAACGAGCTCAAGAAGCTCATCATCCTCAACCATGTCGCACTTGTTCATGAATACAACGATGTAAGGAACGCCAACCTGACGAGCAAGAAGGATATGCTCTCTTGTCTGAGCCATAACTCCATCAGTTGCAGCAACAACAAGGATAGCACCATCCATCTGTGCAGCACCGGTGATCATGTTCTTAACGTAGTCAGCGTGGCCTGGGCAGTCAACGTGAGCATAGTGACGCTTAGCTGTCTGATACTCAACGTGAGCGGTATTGATAGTGATACCTCTCTCTCTCTCCTCAGGTGCCTTATCGATGTTCTCGAAATCAACCTTAGCGTTACCGTCAACTCTCTCTGAAAGTACGCGGGTAATAGCTGCTGTAAGAGTTGTCTTACCATGGTCAACGTGGCCGATGGTACCGATATTTAAATGCGGCTTACTTCTGTTAAAATGTTCCTTTGCCATTGGAATTTCCTCCTAATTTGCTTTGGTAAATAAATATAAACTGAAAAAACTTCTACAATTATAAGGTATACAGCGATTATTTTCAAGTAAAGTATTACTTACCCTTCTTATCGTTTAATACCTTCTCCTGAACGCTCTTCGGAACCGGCTGATAGTGGTCGAAGAACATTGAGTAGTTACCACGTCCCTGAGTACCTGAACGAAGCTCTGTGGAGTAGCCGAACATCTCAGCAAGCGGAACAGTTGCTCTGATAATCTTGCCGCCTCCGACATCATCCATCTCCATTACCTGGCCTCTTCTTCTGTTGAAGTCACCGTTAACGAATCCTGTATAATCCTCAGGCACAGTAACCTCTACCTTCATGATAGGCTCAAGGAGTACCGGTGAACCCTTAGCCATAGCCTCCTTAAGTGCAAGAGAACCTGCAATATGGAATGCCATCTCTGAAGAGTCGACCTCGTGATAACTTCCGTCCCAAACATTAGCAGAAATACCGATAACCGGGAATCCGCCAAGAGGACCGGACTTCATAGCTTCCTGAATACCCTCGTTGATAGGCTCGATGTATTCCTTCGGAATAGCACCGCCGACAACGGTATTCTCGAACTTGTAGAGTTCCTCACCGTTTGCATCCATAGGAGCAAACTTAACCTTACAATGTCCGTACTGACCCTTACCACCTGACTGCTTAACGTACTTGGAGTCTACGTCAGCCGGCTTTGTAATGGTCTCCTTATATGCAACCTGAGGTGCACCAACATTTGCCTCAACGTTAAACTCACGGAGAAGTCTGTCTACAATGATCTCAAGGTGAAGCTCACCCATACCTGAGATAATAGTCTGACCTGTCTCTGTGTCAGTCTTGGTTCTGAATGTCGGATCCTCCTCGGCAAGCTTAGCAAGTGCCTCGCCCATCTTGCCCTGTGAAGCCTTAGTCTTAGGCTCGATAGCAACATCGATAACCGGCTCCGGGAACTCCATGGACTCAAGGATAACAGGATGCTGCTCATCACAGATGGTATCACCTGTTCCAGTGAACTTGAAGCCTACTGCTGCAGCGATATCTCCTGAATAGCACTTATCAAGCTCAGTACGCTTGTTAGCGTGCATCTGAAGTATACGTCCTACACGCTCCTTCTTATTCTTTGTTGCATTAAGTACATATGATCCTGAATTAACAGTACCGGAATATACTCTGAAGTATGCAAGCTTTCCTACGAATGGGTCAGTCATAATCTTGAATGCAAGAGCAGCGAACGGCTCATCATCAGATGAGTGACGAACTGTCTCATTGCCGTCAAGGTCAACACCATCGATAGGCGGAACATCAAGCGGTGAAGGCATGAACTCAACGATAGCATCAAGCAGCTTCTGTACGCCCTTGTTTCTGTAAGCAGAACCGCAGCATACCGGAATAGCTGTGCACTCGCAGCAGCCCTTTCTGAGGGCAGCCTTAAGCTGCTGCTCTGACGGAACCTCGCCGTCAAGATACATCATTGTAAGCTCATCATCAAGCTCGCAGATCTTCTCTACAAGCTCATCACGATACATCTCAGCATCATCCTTCATATCATCAGGAATATCTGTGATTGAGATGTCATCGCCCTTATCATCATTGTAGATGTATGCTCTCATCTCGAACAAGTCGATGATACCCTTGAAGGAATCCTCCTTGCCGATAGGAAGCTGTGTGATGATAGCATTCTTGCCAAGTCTCTCACGGATCTGATCTACAGCTCCGTAGAAATTTGCACCAAGTATATCCATCTTATTGATGAATGCCATACGAGGTACATTATAGGTATCAGCCTGTCTCCATACGTTCTCTGACTGAGGCTCAACACCACCTTTGGCACAGAATACACCAACGGCACCGTCAAGTACTCTCAGTGAACGCTCAACCTCAACAGTAAAGTCAACGTGACCTGGGGTATCAATGATGTTGATACGGCACTCCTTAGCGTTAGGATCCGGTCTATTGTCCTTGTGCTGTGTCCAATGACAGGTTGTAGCGGCTGATGTAATGGTTATACCACGCTCCTGCTCCTGAGCCATCCAGTCCATGGTAGCAGTACCCTCGTGAGTATCACCGATCTTGTAGTTAACACCTGTGTAATAAAGGATACGCTCTGTCAATGTGGTCTTACCAGCATCGATATGAGCCATGATTCCGATATTACGTGTTCTCTCTAACGGATATTCTCTTCCCATTTAACATCGCTCCTTAATAATAAGAACATTAGAAACGATAGTGAGCAAATGCCTTGTTAGCCTCTGCCATTCTATGCATCTCTTCTTTTCTCTTTACGGAAGCGCCTGTGTTGTTGGCAGCATCCATTATCTCATTTGCAAGTCTGTCCTTCTGTGTCTTCTCTGATCTCTTTCTTGAGAACATTGTCAACCAACGAAGGCCGAGTGCCTGTCTTCTCTCCGGCTTAACCTCGATCGGTACCTGATATGTAGCACCACCGATACGCTTAGCCTTAACCTCGAGTACAGGCATAATGTTGTTCATAGCTTCCTCGAACACTTCTACTGCCGGCTTACCGCTCTTAGCTTCAACCTGCTCGAATGCGCCATAAACTATCTTCTGAGCAACTCCGCGCTTACCATCAAGCATAATCTGATTAATAAGCTTTGTAACTACCTTATTTCCGTAGATCGGATCTGCCAGAACGTCTCTCTTTTGAGTATGTCCTTTACGCGGCACGATACTTCCCTCCTTAATTACGTTTACATTAGATCATCGGTACTCTCAGAAATTGAGACTCTTGTATTGTATCAACCATTAAATCTCAAAATCTAAGTTATACTAATTACTTCTTTTCTTTCGGCTTCTTAGCACCGTACTTGGAACGTGCCTGCTTGCGGTTTGCAACGCCTGCTGTATCAAGTGTTCCGCGGATGATATGATAACGAGTACCCGGAAGGTCCTTTACACGGCCACCTCTGATAAGTACTACGCTATGCTCCTGAAGGTTGTGACCCTCACCCGGGATGTAGCTTGTTACTTCGATTCCATTAGAAAGACGTACTCTGGCGATCTTACGAAGAGCGGAATTAGGCTTCTTAGGTGTAGCTGTCTTAACGGCTGTGCATACACCACGCTTCTGCGGTGAAGACTCATCAGTTGCATGCTTCTTGAGAGAGTTGAATCCCTTCTGAAGAGCAGGAGCTGTTGACTTCTTGACTGCTGTCTGTCTTCCCTTTCTAACCAGCTGGTTAAATGTTGGCATTTCTTTCACCTCCTTTGAGATTTGATGGTTGTTAAAATTATAATTGCCTGGGACTTTAAGTCTAATCTGCACTATACAGACAGTTGGCTTATTGTCCGCACAAAATATGGCGCATGCTGATGCATGCGCCATATAATAATATTAGTACTAAGCTAAAATGTCAAGCAGTTTTATCAGATATCTGTCTTTACTTCCAATTCTGAATCCAAATCAAGCTCTTTCTTAGGCTCAAGTGCTGCATTTTGGTCGTATGTCTCATATGAGAATACTGCCTTGCGCTGATTAGCCTCCTCATCTGTAGACAGAGAAATGTCACTGTAGCGCTTCATACCTGTTCCGGCAGGTATAAGCTTACCTATAAGAACATTTTCCTTAAGTCCGTGGAGGTGGTCAACCTTGCCGTTGATAGCTGCCTCGGTAAGAACCTTGGTGGTCTCCTGGAAGGATGCTGCTGACAGGAAGGAATCTGTAGCAAGAGAAGCCTTGGTTATACCAAGCATGGTAATCTTGCCGTCTGCAGGCTCCTTGCCTTCTGCCTCAAGCTGCTCATTAACCTCATTGAACTCGATAAGGTTAACACTCATACCCGGAAGGAACTCTGAATCTCCCTGCTCCTCTATACGAACCTTCTTCATCATCTGTCTGACTATGAGCTCGATATGCTTATCGTTGATATCAACACCCTGCAGACGATATACTCGCTGAACTTCCTTCAGCATATAATCCTGAACAGCCCTTGCGCCCTTGATGCGAAGGAGATCATGCGGATTGATTGAACCCTCTGTAATCTCGTCTCCGGCCTCAAGCACGTCTCCGTCCTGAACCTTAAGTCTTGATCCGTAAGGAATGAGATAGGTCTTAGCCTCGCCGCTCTCAGAGTCGGTTACGGTAATCTCGCGCTTTCTCTTGGTCTCCTTAAGTGATACAACACCCGGTATCTCGGATATAATAGCAAGTCCCTTAGGCTTTCTTGCCTCAAAAAGCTCCTCGACTCTAGGAAGACCCTGTGTGATATCCTGGTTCGAAGCAACACCTCCGGTATGGAAGTTACGCATGGTAAGCTGTGTACCAGGCTCTCCGATTGACTGAGCTGCGATAACTCCGACAGCTTCACCAACCTGAACAGCCGATCTGGTAGCCATGTTCGCACCATAGCACTTTGCACATACGCCTGACTTTGAACGGCAGGTAAGCACGGTACGTATCCTTATTGTATCTCTTCCTAACTTCTCAAGAGCCTTAACAACTCTCTTAGCCTTTGCAACTGTGCAAAGGTCGTTAGCCTTGATAACAATCTCCTTGGTCTCAGGATCAATTATGGTCTCTGCTACGCATCTTCCTGTGATACGCTCTTCGAGATCCTCGATAACCTCCTGGCCGTCTACAAAGCCACATATCTCCATTGAAGGAAGCTGTTCCTCGCTCTTGCCTACAGAACAGTCCTCTTCTCTGATAATAAGCTCCTGTGATACATCTACAAGTCTTCTTGTGAGGTATCCTGAGTCAGCTGTACGAAGAGCTGTATCGGAAAGTCCCTTACGAGCTCCGTGTGCTGAGATGAAATACTCAAGGATATCAAGTCCTTCACGGAAGTTTGACTTGATAGGAAGCTCGATAGTGTGACCGGTTGTATCAGCCATGAGTCCACGCATGCCGGCAAGCTGCTTAATCTGCTTGTTTGAACCACGGGCTCCTGAATCAGCCATCATCTTAAGGTTATTATACTGGTCAAGTCCGGAGATAAGCTCATCGGTAAGTCTGTCATCGGCTGCCTTCCAGGTATCGATAACCTCCTTGTAACGCTCCTCCTCGGTTATAAGACCACGTGCCTTGTCACGGGCAATTCTGTCTACGGTCTTCTGTGCCTCATCAATGATTTCCTGCTTATCAGCCGGAACTACCATGTCTGAGATAGATACAGTAAGTGCTGCTCTTGTTGAATACTTATATCCGAGTGCCTTAATGTTATCAAGAGCTACAGCAGTAGCAGTTGCACCGTGGATATTCATTATGCGCTCAAGTATCTCCTTAAGCTCACCCTTCTTAACAAGGAAATCAACCTCCAGCTTATACTCATTGCCGGCAACGCTTCTGTCAACAAAGCCAAGGTCCTGAGGAATAAGCTCGTTAAAAATAAGTCTTCCTACTGTTGACTCAACAACAGGATATATCTTGCTTCCGTCCTCTGCAGTTCTCTCGACACGAGTCTTAACCTTGGCATGAAGGTCAACTGCACCGTTCTCATATGCAAGTATAGCCTCGTTAACGCTCTTAAATGCACTGCCCTCTCCAGGTGTTCCCGGTCTTTCCTGAGTCAGATAATAGATACCGAGTACCATATCCTGTGAAGGAACGGCAACGACGGAACCATCTGAAGGCTTCAAGAGGTTATTAGGGCTGAGCAGCATGAAGCGGCACTCTGCCTGTGCCTCTAAGGTTATAGGCAGATGGACAGCCATCTGGTCTCCGTCGAAGTCCGCATTGAACGCAGTACAAACGAGCGGATGAAGCTTGATAGCCTTACCCTCTACAAGGATAGGCTCAAATGCCTGTATACCAAGTCTGTGAAGTGTAGGGGCACGGTTAAGCATAACAGGGTGCTCCTTGATTACATCCTCAAGTACATCCCATACGCCCGGCTCAAGGCGTTCCACCATCTTCTTTGCAGCCTTAATATTATGTGCAGAGCCATTCTGTACAAGCTCCTTCATAACAAAAGGCTTGAACAGCTCTATAGCCATCTCCTTAGGCAGACCGCACTGATATATCTTAAGCTCAGGTCCTACGACGATAACCGAACGTCCTGAATAGTCAACACGCTTACCAAGAAGGTTCTGACGGAAACGACCCTGCTTACCCTTAAGCATATCTGACAGAGACTTAAGCGCTCTGTTGCCGGGTCCTGTTACCGGACGTCCGCGTCTGCCGTTATCGATAAGAGCATCAACAGCCTCCTGCAGCATACGCTTCTCGTTACGGATAATAATCTCCGGTGCGCCAAGCTCCAAAAGTCTTGCAAGTCTGTTGTTTCTGTTAATGATTCTTCTGTAGAGGTCATTCAGGTCTGAAGTAGCAAATCTGCCGCCATCAAGCTGAACCATAGGTCTGATATCCGGAGGAATAACCGGGATAACAGTAAGCACCATCCACTCCGGCTTGTTGCCTGAGAGTCTGAATGCCTCAACAACCTCGAGTCTCTTAACTATACGCGCACGCTTCTGTCCTGAACTGCCCTTAAGCTCTTCCTTAAGCTCTTCTGATTCCTTCTCAAGGTCTATGGCCTTAAGAAGCTCCAGAACAGCCTCAGCACCCATTCCTACACGGAATGCATCTGAACCGTACTTGGCAACCTCATCTCTGTATTCCTTCTCAGAGAGGACCTGCTTATAGGAAAGGCTTGTAGCTCCTGCATCAAGTACGATGTAGGAAGCAAAGTACAATACCTTCTCGAGCACTCTCGGGGAAATGTCAAGTATGAGACCCATTCTTGACGGAATACCCTTAAAATACCATATATGTGATACAGGTGCTGCGAGTGCTATATGTCCAAGTCTCTCACGTCTTACGGATGACTTGGTAACCTCAACACCACACTTATCGCAGACAACGCCCTTGAAGCGCATCTTCTTATATTTGCCGCAGTGACACTCCCAGTCCTTGCTTGGTCCGAATATTCTCTCGCAATAGAGTCCGTCCTTCTCTGGCTTAAGTGTACGATAGTTTATAGTCTCCGGCTTTGTTACCTCGCCGTGTGACCACTCAAGTATCTTTTCCGGAGATGCAAGGCCTATCTTGATCGCATCAAATGTCATCGGCTCATATGTTTCTTGATTCTGTGCCATATTCTATGCTTCCCCTCTCTCAAGTCTCATCTGAAAAGTCATCCGAATCCAACTCTTCTGTCTGTGAGTCTTCAAGCTCAAGCTCTTCATCTGAGGTATTCTCAAGCTCACCCTGCTCGTTAAATTCCTGTGTAGCATATCCGTAATCAGAGAACTCTCGTCTGTCCTGATCACGATATCTTCTGTCGCCCTCTATAAGTCTGTGCAGGTTGAGATCCGCATCATCAAGGTTCTCCTTGAGCTCAACCTCGTTGCCGTTCTCATCAAGAACATTGATATCCATAGCAAGCGACTGAAGCTCCTTAACAAGTACCTTGAAGGACTCCGGTATACCAGCCTTAGGAATATTCTCTCCCTTGATAATAGCCTCATAGGTCTTAACACGTCCTACTACATCATCGGACTTCATGGTCAGAATCTCCTGAAGCGTATAAGCTGCGCCATATGCCTCAAGAGCCCAAACCTCCATCTCTCCGAAACGCTGTCCGCCGAACTGAGCCTTACCGCCGAGTGGCTGCTGCGTAACAAGTGAGTAAGGACCGGTTGAACGTGCATGGATCTTATCGTCTACAAGGTGGTGAAGCTTGAGGTAATGCATGTGTCCGACAGAAACCGGTGAATCAAAGAATTCTCCAGTTCTTCCGTCTCTTAAACGTACCTTACCGTCACGATTAATCGGAACGCCCTTCCAGAGCTCTCTGTGCTCAAGATGAGTGCCGAGATACTCCATAACATCCGGCTTTAATACGTCCTTATACTTCTCCTCGAATTCCTCCCAGGTGCCATTTACATAGTCATTAGCCATCTCAAGGCAATCCTGAATATCCTGCTCATTTGCACCCTCGAATATAGGTGTTGCGATGTTGAAGCCCAAAGCTCTTGCCGCAAGGCTTAAGTGGAACTCAAGTACCTGTCCGATATTCATACGTGAAGGAACGCCGAGCGGGTTAAGCACGATGTCAAGCGGACGTCCGTTCGGAAGATATGGCATATCCTCAACAGGAAGTACTCTTGATACAACTCCCTTGTTTCCGTGACGACCGGCCATCTTATCACCTACACCGATCTTACGCTTCTGTGCAATATATATCCTGATTGACTTATTAACTCCCGGTGAAAGTTCGTCGGAATTCTCTCTGGTAAATACCTTGGCATCAACAACAACGCCGTAAGCTCCGTGCGGAACCTTAAGTGAGGTATCACGAACCTCCTTAGCCTTCTCTCCGAAGATTGCGCGAAGCAGTCTCTCCTCGGGAGTAAGCTCTGTTTCTCCCTTAGGTGTAACCTTACCTACAAGAATGTCACCGGCGCGTACCTCGGCACCGATACGGATGATACCTGTATCGTTAAGATCCTTAAGAGCATCGTCTCCTACACCCGGAACATCCTTGGTAATCTCCTCAGGTCCAAGCTTAGTATCTCTTGCTTCACACTCGTATTCCTCAATATGAACTGAGGTATATACATCATCCTGAACCAGTCTCTCTGACAGAAGTACGGCATCCTCGTAGTTATAACCCTCCCAGGTCATGAATCCGATAAGCGGATTCTTACCAAGAGCGATCTCTCCGTTAGAGGTTGACGGACCGTCTGCAATAATCTCTCCTGCCTCAACCTTATCGCCTACATTAACAATAGGTCTCTGGTTGTAGCAGTTAGACTGGTTAGAACGCATAAACTTAGTAAGCTTATATACGTCTGTATCCCCCTTTGGCGGCTTAACCTCAATACGGTTTGCTGCTACATGAGTAACAGTACCTGAGTGCAGCGCAACAACACATACTCCTGAGTCCTTAGCTACCTTATCATCAATACCGGTTCCTATAACAGAAGCCTCAGTCTTAAGAAGCGGAACGGCCTGACGCTGCATGTTGGATCCCATAAGGGCACGTGTCGGGTCATCGTTCTCAAGGAAAGGAATCATTGATGTAGCAACCGAGAGAAGCATCTTAGGTGATACATCCATCAGGTCTACAGAGCCACGCTTAAAGCTTGTTGTCTCTTCTCTGAAACGACCTGAAACATTTTTATTGATGAAATGTCCTTCATCATCAAGCGG
This sequence comes from Acutalibacteraceae bacterium, assembly GCA_963595005.1. Classification (GTDB taxonomy): domain Bacteria; phylum Bacillota; class Clostridia; order Lachnospirales; family Lachnospiraceae; genus Avilachnospira. The sequence continues at coordinate 10,454 of CAVBGP010000047.1, forward strand.
CTCGTTAGCCTGAGCTACTCTATAATTATCCTCCTCATCTGCTGTGAGGTAAACAATATTCTCTGTAACGATAGGGTTGACAGGATCTATTGACTTATCAACCACACGGTACGGAGCCTCTATAAATCCATACTCGTTAATCCTTGCGTATGAAGCCAATGAGTTGATAAGACCGATGTTAGGTCCCTCAGGGGTCTCGATTGGGCACATACGTCCATAGTGAGTATAATGTACATCTCGAACCTCGAATCCGGCACGATCTCTTGACAGACCGCCAGGTCCCAAGGCTGAAAGTCTACGCTTATGTGTAAGCTCAGACAGCGGGTTATTCTGATCCATGAACTGTGAAAGCTGTGAAGAACCGAAGAACTCCTTAACAGCTGCAGTTACAGGCTTGATATTAACAAGTGAGGTCGGAGTGATATCATCAATATCCTGAGTTGACATACGCTCTCTGACAACTCTCTCCATACGTGACAGACCAATACGGTACTGGTTCTGGAGCAGCTCACCAACGGCACGAATACGACGATTTCCAAGGTGATCGATATCGTCAGAATCACCTACGCCCTCTTCAAGATGCATTACATAGTTGATGGATACAAGTATATCCTCTCTGGTTACATGCTTAGGTATAAGCTCTGAAATATGCTTCTTGATTGCATTCTTGATATCTTCATCTGAAGCACCCTCAAGCTCATTAAGTAGCTCTCTGAGAACCGGATAGTATACAAGCTCATGTACATCAGCTTCAGCAGGATCAAAGTTAACGAATGCAGCAAGGTCAACCATACGGTTAGACAGTACTCTTACAACTCTGCCCTCTGCATTTTCAGCATCAACCTTACCTCTTACGCATACATAGATGCATCCGGTATTCTGAATGCGGTCGCAGGTCTCCTTGTCAAGCGTAGTGCCAGCAGCTGCAATAATCTCGCCGGTTTCCTTATCAATAACATCCTCAGCAAGTTGCTTGCCCTCAAGTCTGTTTCTGAACAGCAGCTTCTTGTTGAACTTATAACGTCCTACCTTGGCAAGATCATATCTTCTCGGGTCAAAGAACATAGAATGAAGCAGAGATTCAGCCGAATCAACTGAAAGCGGCTCACCCGGTCTAATCTTTTTGTACAGCTCTAACAGACCATCCTGATAGTTTTCGGATGCATCCTTAGCCATAGTATCAAGAAGCTTCGGCTCCTCGCCGAAAAGCTCTATAATCTCTCTGTTTGTGCCTATGCCGAGTGCTCTGATAAGTACGGTTACCGGAACCTTTCTGGTACGGTCAACACGAACCCAGAATACATTGTTGGAGTCAGTCTCATACTCAAGCCAAGCTCCTCTGTTTGGGATAACAGTGCAGGCATACAGCTCCTTACCAATCTTATCATGAGTGATGTCATAATAGATTCCCGGGCTACGAACAAGCTGTGAGACGATAACTCGCTCTGCTCCGTTAATAACGAAGGAGCCGGTATCGGTCATCAACGGAAGGTCTCCCATGAAAATGTCATGCTCGCTTATCTCGTCCTTATCATTGTTGATAAGACGCACCTTCACCTTGAGCGGTGCTGCATAAGTTGCATCTCTCTCCTTGCACTCTTCAATGGTATACTTCACTTCATCTCTGCACAAAGCAAAGTCCATGAATTCCAGGCTGAGATGACCCGCATAGTCGGTAATCGGTGATATGTCATCGAAAGCCTCCTTTAGTCCGTCAGTTAGGAACCAGTTGTAAGAATTCTTCTGAATCTCGATCAAGTTCGGCATCTCGAGAACTTCCTTAGCTTCAGAGAAGCTCATCCTCAGACCTTTGCCGGCTTTGACCACGTGCATCCTGCTTTTATCCATAGATATTCTCCACCTCTTAATAAATTATACTAGCTTGTTCTGTAGGCTATTGCTTTTGCTGTGCAATAGTAGTAAAATATTAAAGCATTTAGGCACACATTGCCATAATAATGCAAATTTTAGAATAGCATATCGTCTGTCAATCGTCAAGCATATGCTTGAGTTTTTTTCAAGATATGGTACAATATTTGTCCGGCATTCAATTCCGACGCACATGACTGCCGTTCTCTAAACTTTAATTTTCACTAAGGAGCTTCAATACATGAATACATTTATTACCGTATTAATCATCGTGCTTGTTGTCGCAGCCATCGCACTCTTCTTCCTCTATCGCGCCGGCATGAAGATGCAGACAGAGCAGGCACAGAACCAGCTTATGCTTGATAAGTATGCACAGGTTGCTTCGCTGCTTATTATAGATAAGAAGAGGATGCCGTTTAAGGAGGCACCTTTCCCTAAGGAGGTCTTTGAGACTGCACCTCGCAGAGCCAAGCTCATGAAGGTTTATGTTGTCAGAGCCAAGGTTGGCCCAAAGGTTTACAACCTTATGTGCGACAGAGATACCTTTGAGGATGTACCGGTTAAGGCTACTATCAAGGCAAGAGTAAGCGGAATGTATCTCATGGAGATTCTTCAGGGTGCAGTTCCGAGTGAGCGCAATATCAAGAAGCGTAAGAAGGCCAAAGAGAAGGCTGCAAAGCAGGCTGCTAAGAATAATTAATCCGGCAGACAAGGACTATATCGTATCCAGAGCGATTGCTAATATATTCCAAGGAATCGTTGATTGTTTAAGATTTATAACTAACAACATATGTGTCCTAAGACGCATTAAAGTAAAAGGCTGTGTGATTGTAATGTCACACAGCCTTTATTCTTTCACACAATATGTTTAATGATGTCCATCGGCATGTCAACTATCACGCCGGCACCGGCATCCTCAAGTTCATTTTCATCAGCATAGCCGCAGCGAACGCCTATCGTATCTATGCCGATATTCTTAGCCGCATTAATATCCCAGCGTCTGTCTCCTACCATAACTGCATGCTCTAAGTCCCTGATGCCATTTTCCGTAAGAGCATATCTTATAACATCCTCCTTACTTGAACGAGCCAAGGTATTTGTCACTGAAGCTGCATAATGCTTGTCGGCTTCATTTTCCGCAGTAGATCCCGAAATAAAGCAGAAATAATCTGATAAGCCAAAATGGTCTATAATCTTGATTGCCATAGGCTCAGGCTTAGATGTCGCAATCATAAGCTTCTTATCGTGGGAACGTAAGATTTTCAGCATCTCCTCGACATTATCATAGAGCCTGTTTTCAAAGCAGCCCTTGTTGTCATAATACTCTCTGAAATATTCAAGCGCCTCCAAAGCCTTTTCGCCATCTATATTATAGAAGGTCTTGAGTGACCATATCACAGGAGGTCCTATAACCCGACTAAGTTCGGAGTCCCCCGGTGTTATGCCATACTTAGACAAGCTGTATATAAAGGCATTTTTGATGCCCTCATATGAGTCTGTCAGTGTTCCGTCCAAATCAAATAAAACATATCTCTTATCCATAATGTGCGATTTTAACACCTAAAGCTTAGAATGTGAAGTCATGCCTGGAAGAAACTATTTTGTCAAATTTTCATTCACGCAGGCGGAATCAACATTTCAACTCACCAAAACTTTTCATCGCAACTGTTTCCTCAAGCAGTCCACTGCATATACTAGCTGTACCCATACT
>CAVBGP010000048.1:0-13841 GCA_963595005.1 Acutalibacteraceae bacterium
TTGTTATCGCCGCAACACACAGATGTTTTTAATTCAAGTGTTGCGGCGTAACACTGAACAGCTGTCCATACACCTGCACTTATACTAATATTTACTAATCTTTATACACTTGCGCTGTTTCACCAGTTAACAATTTCTTCGTACAGCTTACAATACTTCTCTGCAGAGTTCTTCCACGAATAATCCTGATTCATGGCTCTGCGTACCAAACCACGCCAGGCCTTGCGGTCGTTAAAGTATACATTCTTGGCGTAATTAACTGCGTTATAGAGGAGTCCTGCTTCATATCGGTCGAAGGAGAAGCCGTTGCCTGTGTTGTCAAATTCGTTGTAAGGCTGTACAGTGTCCTTAAGACCTCCTGTCTCTCTTACAACCGGCAGTGAGCCGTAACGCATAGCCATAAGCTGAGTGAGTCCGCAGGGCTCAAAGCGTGACGGAACCAGCATAACATCTGATGCAGCATAGAGCTTGCGTGCCCTGTCGTCCGAGTACATGATATTGGCGCTTACTCTGCCCTTATACTGTTCCTCAAGGCTTCTGAACATGCCCTCATACCAAGGATCTCCTGTTCCTATCAGGACAAATTGGGTATTGTCATCGAGCAAACCGTCAATAACCTGTGCAACAAGATCCAAGCCCTTCTGGTCCGTAAGCCTCGATATGAGTCCTATCATAAACTTGTCCTGTCCCTGTTCAAGTCCAAGCTCATCCTGCAGCTTGAGCTTATTTTCAAGCTTGCCGCTCACATTATTTCTGACATTATAATTTTTAAAGAGGCTCTTATCACGTGCCGGATTGTATACCTCGTAATCAATACCGTTGACTATGCCGCAGAGCTTGAAGCTGTAGTATGAGAGCAGACCCTCCAAGGTCTCGCCGTACTCATGAGTAGTAATCTCATGTGCATAGGTCTCGCTCACTGTGGTTACCTTGTCTGAATACACTACACCGCCCTTAAGCATGTTGGCATCATGATTATGCAGCATATCGTCTATGCCGAATACCTTGTCAGGAAGTCCGCTGATAGCCTGTATATAGCCCGGGCTGTGTATGCCCTGGAAGCGCAGATTATGTATGGTAAATACAGTTCTTGCGCCCTGTGCAAGCTCTGTATCCTTAAACAAGGTCCTCAGATATACCGGTATCAGGGCTGTCTGCCAGTCATGGCAATGTATCACATCCGGCAGGAAATCAAGCACCGGAAGTGCTGCAAGAACAGCCTTGCTGAAGAAAATGTAGCGCTCTATGTCATTTATAATATCCGTATAAGGATTACCGTAGGAATAATACTCCTCATTATCTATGAAGTAATAGGTAATGCCGTCAAGCTCCATCTGCATAAGTCCTACATACTTCTCGAACGGATTAGAGCCCAAATGCATATAAAAATGTGTGATATACTCCATACGGCTCTTATATTCCTCGGGTATGCAGCCATACTTCGGAAGTATAACCCGCACATCTATGCCCTGTGCCTTAAGTGCCTTTGGCAATGCTCCCATAACATCTGCCAAGCCTCCGGTCTTGACAAACGGATAGCATTCAGAACCCGCAAACAATACCTTCATACGCATCCTCCTTCTCGGTGCCGTGTAATCATCCTAATTGCAGCCTGCAAAGTCTTAAATCCTGCAGCGTTTATATGATAACAGCTGTTTGACTTTTGCGACTTCTCACCCTCTATTATACACGAAAAGCGTGGATATGCTAATTTCATCCACGCTTTTTGGTATTTTTCACGATAACTGGCAAGGCGTGCAGCAGCTCTTAGCCGCAATATCGCTGCATTGCATTGCGATTCGTGATATGGTGCCCACCTTAGCCAGCCTCATTTAGTGTTTGTAGTAATTAATCAGGCAGCCGTCGATTATGATTTGGCGCTCATCCGGTGTAAGAGCTCCGGTTGAGGTTGTGAATTCATTTACCGTGTACTTGCCTGAGGTCTCGTCCTTCCTTACCACATAAGCCTTGATGCTCTCCGCGTTATCGAGCACCGCCTGTCTGATGCCCGGCACAAATACATAATCTCCAAGCTTAAGTATTGACGGGTCCTCTATAACAAACGGAACCATACCCCAATTGATGCAGTTAGAACGATAACGCTTGGTTGCGTAGCCGACTGCAAAGTTCGCACTGGCTCCAAGCACTCTCTGGCAGGATGCAGCCTGTTCTCTGGCTGATCCGTCTCCCGGCATCATGGCAAATATAGATGAGCCGAAATCTGTTGTCTCAGGTGTACAGATAATTCCTGCTGCCCGAAGCGCCTCGTATACTGCTGTCGGCTCCTCTGCTATCTTACCCTCAGCGACACGTGCTCTCTCCATGCTTCTGACCGCCATGCTTCTTCCTGCATACTCAGGGTCTCTCTTAGAGAGTGCAAACTGTGAGAGTCTCTCCGGATTTGAACGGTAGCTTGAGGTCTCACCTGACGGAATAAGCTCATCCGTAGTTGTAACAGGGTCGGTGATATAGCTGCATATCTTAAGCAGCAAATCATCCGTAAGAGCCTCCATCTTAGGCCAATCCTTGATATTTGGTCCGAACTTAAGCTCAAACTCTGGCTCAGCCTTGCCCCAGCCGTTATATATCCTCTTCTCGTAGATAGCGCTCTCGTAATGATACTCTGGCTTAGTATATTCAACATCCAAGTCGCTTGCTGCAGTAAGTCTTCCGCCATTTGCCGCAGTTGCTGCGATAGAGCGTGAATCCATAAGTGCGACTGCCGACATCTGTCCCTCACCCGGCTTTGAGCCCTCTCGGTTCGGGAAGTTTCTTGTGGTGTGTCGTATGGAAAATTCTCCATTTGCAGGACAGTCTCCAGCACCAAAGCAAGGTCCACAGAAGCACTCTCTCATGATTACTCCGGCAGAGATAAGCTCTGTTGCCGTACCGTTCTTAACAAGCTCTGCATAAGCCGGCATGCTTCCCGGATATACGCTTAAGGTAAATGCTCCGTTGCCGCAGCTCTTGCCTCTCAAGATATCCGCTGCCGCCATGATGCCGTCAAAGGTTCCGCCTGCGCAGCCCGCAATCTCTCCCTGCTCCACATAGATATCCTTACCGCGAAGCTTGGACATAAGATCAAACCTAGCACCCTTAATCTGAGCATTCATCTTGGTCTCTGTCTCATGCAGTATGTCGGATGCATTTTCCAAAAGCTCATGTATCGTATATACATTGGACGGGTGCATAGGCATAGCTATGGAGCACTCTATGGTTGAAAGATCTATGTATACGCAGCCTGCATAATATGCAACCTTTGCCGGACGCAAGGGCTTGTAGTCATCAGGTCTTAAATGCATGGTGAGGTACTGCTTGGTCTCCTCATCAGTCTCCCATACCGAGCTCCAGCAGGTAGTCTCAGTGGTCATGACATCTATGGCATTGCGGTACTCTATCGGAAGCTTTGCTATGCCAGGACCGACGAACTCCATAATCTTGTTCTTAACATAGCCATTGTTATATACAGCCCCGCAGATTGATACAGCAACATCGTGTGGACCAACACCGGGCTTTGGCTCACCTGTAAGATAGATGGCTATGGTATCGGGATAATCAAAGTCATATGTGCGTTCTAGAAGCTGCTTTGCAAGCTCTCCTCCGCCCTCTCCTACTGCCATGCAGCCGAGAGCACCGTATCTCGTATGAGAGTCTGAGCCAAGTATCATCTTGCCGCAGCCTGCCATCATCTCTCTGTTGTAGCTGTGGATGTTAGCCATATTGGCCGGAACATATATGCCGCCGAACTTATGCGCAGCTGACAATGCGAACTTGTGATCGTCTTCATTAATAGTACCGCCTACGGCACAGAGACTGTTGTGACAGTTTGTCATAACATAAGGTATAGGGAATCTCTCAAGTCCCGAGGCTCTTGCCGTCTGGATAATACCTACATAGGTAATGTCATGGCTCGTAAGGCTGTCGAACTTAAGCTTAAGATGCTTCATGCTGTCCGACTTGTTGTGTGCCTTGATAATGCCATACGCTATAGTTCCCTGCTTAGCTGTCTCCTTGTCAGGACATGCCCCGGTCTTGGCAGTAACCTCTGCCTCAGTCTCGCAAATATCCTTGCCGTCTACTATATATACTCCAGTATCGTATAACTTAATCATGATGCTTTCTCCGATTAAATGCTAAAAGTGTTGACCGGCACAAAAGCAGACTTCTTGTTTGCATGTAAGTTTGCTTTTGTGCCTGGCAATCCGTAACTTTTATATCATGTGGTGCCCGCGAATATGCAGGCATGATTGTTTACTTTATCAGCTTTGTATCAGCCCAGCAGCTCTTCAAGCTTAGCTGCTATGGCCTTGATAAATTCCTCGCTGTTAAGCTTTTCCGGATTTGGAAGCGAGGTAATAGCTGCAAGGTCTCCTGTCATCTTACCGCTCTCAATAGTAGCAAGTGAAGCCTCCTCAAGCTTGTCTGCAAAACTCATAAGCTCTGCATTTGCATCAAGCTCGCCTCTCTTTCTCAAGGCTCCTGACCATGCAAATATAGTAGCAATAGGGTTAGTTGAGGTCTGCTCACCCTTAAGATACCTGTAGTAATGTCTCTGAACAGTACCGTGTGCCGCCTCATACTCATAATAGCCATGCGGTGAAACCAGAACTGAGCTCATCATGGCAAGTGAGCCGAATGCTGATGCAACAAGATCTGACAGCACATCTCCGTCATAATTCTTGAGTGCCCATACAAAGCCGCCCTCAGACTTAACCACTCTTGCTACGGCATCATCAATCAGCGTATAGAAATATGTAATGCCTGCAGCTTCAAACTTATCCTTGTACTCATTGTCGTATATTTCCTGGAATACAAGCTTAAAGTGCTGGTCGTATTTCTTGGATATGGTGTCCTTGGATGCAAACCAGAGGTCCATCTTCATCTCAAGAGCATAGGCAAAGCAGCTTCTTGCAAATGCATATATAGATGAATCCATATTATGCATACCCTGTACCACGCCCGGACCGTTGAACTTATGTATAAGCTCCTTTGTTACAGTTCCGTCCTCCGCTGTGTATACAAGCTCACAGCTTCCTGCGCCCGGTATAGCCATCTCGGCTGCCTTATACACATCGCCATAGGCGTGTCTTGCCATGACTATCGGCTTCTTCCAGCTGCGTACACTTGGTTCAATGCCCTTGACAACTATCGGAGTTCTGAACACAGTGCCGTCAAGTGCCGAGCGGATAGTGCCGTTAGGGCTCTTCCACATCTCCTTAAGATGATACTCCTCGACTCTCTGTGCATTAGGCGTAATGGTTGCACACTTAACTGCAACTCCAAGACGTTTGGTTGCCTCTGCAGCGTCCACAGTTACCTTGTCATCAGTTTCATCTCTGTGCTCAAGACCTAAGTCATAATACTCTGTCTTAAGATCTACAAAAGGAAGTATAAGCTCATCCTTGATCATCCTCCAGAGTACTCTGGTCATCTCATCTCCGTCCATCTCTACAAGCGGTGTAGTCATGGCAATCTTATTCATACGCATAATCCTCTCATTCATATGGATTCATTCAGTTAGCTTTATTGATTTGTATTGTATACATGTATACTTCGTTTTGCAAGTACTTTTGTGTTTCTGTATACCAAAATACAACTCGCCGAATATTATGTAACCACTATGGTATTGTGTCAGCCTCCTTAACCATGATACTGTTCTAAGCTCACCATGGCATCAACTAATGGGCAAAAATCAGCAAGGGAAGAGCAGATTAATCCACTCTTCCCCTTCAATAAATTAATATTATGCTTTATTCCTGATATATGGCATCATAATAACTCATCAGACACTGCTCTTATCAAGCTCAAGCCTATCAAGTCAATCAATCAAGCTGCTCTATCTTGTCAACACCAAGCACTATATCTGAAAGTGCTCCTGTATAGTAAACTCTGATATGAGTTTCCTCTGAAACATCATTTACCATAGACTCATCTGCGTTGCATTCAAAATCTGCAAGCTCTGTTGAAAGTGTTATAATATTGCCGTCAATGCCTGATACGGTTCCGTCGATATAATTAGCCTCAGCTTCCTCTGTCTTAAGTGCATCCAGAGCCACAATCTTGATAGCTACAGGTATGCTGCTGAACACACCTATTAACTCATCATCCGCGTCTTCACTCTTGTTAATGGTGCCTGCGTAGGTGATGACTACATTATCGCCTTCCTTGAGGTCTGAAAATGACACCGTTCTTGATATTGAATTATCAAAATCAATTGTTCTGCCGGCATCATCAATTATCTCAAGCTCATTGGTATCCATTACCTGAAGCTTGCCATATATAACCGGATCGCAGTTCTCATCCTGTGCCAGCTGTTCATTGTCATTAAGAAGAGAGATACTGTCTGCCGGATAGGTGCCGTTTGCTGCTGCATCTGCATATGTAAGCTCAACGCTGCAGCCTCTTACTATCGGCTCCTCCTGATCATAAGTCACTTCTGCCTGACTTAAGTCAAACTTCTTCTCATCATCCTCGCCTGCTACCGTAATGAAACTGCCGGTATAATCAGTAACTATTCCTGAGTATACCTCCTGGTCATATTCCTCCGGAAGCTTAGCTTCGGTATAATCTCCTGCCTCTTGTGTATCACTTGCCTGTTCACTAGCTGCCTCTGTCTGAGTATTCTCAGTATTCTTGCCTCCGCAGGCTGTAAGAGCCAAAGCTCCTGCAATCGCCAATATCAATGCTGCTTTCTTCATAATTATCTTTCTCCGTTTCTTGTGTAACTCATTCCATGCGTCTTAGGATAATACAACATATTTTAGTCATATTCCATATAAAAACTATTAAGTTTTAGTGAAAAATCACTAGTGGTCGAAGTGCTCCGGGGTGTAGCAAAGCTATGTCTCATGCTCGAAGTGTTACCGGGTATATCCTGACTGTGCGTCGTGGTCGAAGTGTTCTGGAGTATAGCCTGGCTGCGTATCACGCTCGTAGCTTCTGCCTATAGCATCAAAGTATGCGCATATGTTTTTCTCATAGCCGTTATCAGTAGGTATGTATATATGCTCATCCTTAACTGCCTCCGGAAGATATTGCTGGTCTACATAGTGATACGGATAATTATGTGCATATTTGTAGCCGGTTCCATTGCCCTTAAAGGTACCTGAGCCGTTGCCTTGGTCTCTTCCCTCCTCGTAGTGCACATCTCTTAAGTAGCTTGGTATAGGCAGGTTGCCGGTACGCCGAACTATAGCCTCTGCCGTATCTATGGCACGCACTGCAGCGTTGGACTTAGGTGCTGAAGCAACATAGGTAGCTGCCTGTGTCAGTATGATGCGAGCCTCCGGAAGCCCTATGCGTTCGACTGCCAGCGAGGCATTAGCAGCAAGCACCAGCGCCATCGGGTCTGCATTGCCTACATCCTCCGATGCACATATCATAATGCGGCGTGCTATAAACTTGATATCCTCTCCTGCCTCAAGCATTCGCGCAACATAGTAGGCTGCAGCATCCGGGTCCGAGCCTCTCATGCTCTTGATAAATGCCGATATAGTATCATAATGATTATTGCCGTCCTTATCATAGCCTATGGCGCGCTTCTGTATGCATTCCTGCATTATATCCAGAGTAAGATGTATGCGTCCGTCTGTGTCAGGGTCTGTGGTGAGAATTGCAAGCTCGACTGCATTTAGGGCAGAGCGGGCATCGCCCTCTGATATATCACTTAAGAAATCAGCTGCGGCATCATCAATATAGGCATGATACATGCCCATGCCCTTCTTGTCATCCGAGACTGCACGCATAATCAGAGTGCGTATATTGTCCTTGGAGAGAGGCTTAAGCTCAAAGAGACGCGAACGCGATAGCAGCGCGCGATTGACCTCAAAGTATGGATTCTCGGTTGTAGCGCCTATAAGCGTCAGCGTTCCGTCCTCCACAAAGGGAAGCAGATAGTCCTGCTGAGCCTTATTAAAGCGGTGTATCTCGTCGATAAATAATATGGTTTTGCCGCCGTAGGCAGCGAGATTGTTCTTAGCAGTCTCTACAACCTCTTCCATATCCTTCTTGCCGGATGTAGTGGCATTCAGCTGTCTGAATTCAGCATGGGTGGTATGCGCTATAACCTTGGCTATAGTTGTCTTGCCTGTTCCAGGAGGGCCAAAGAGTATGACTGAGCCTAGCTTATCCGCCTTGATAGCACGATAGAGGAGCTTATCCTTAGCTAATATGTGCTCCTGCCCCACTATCTCGTCAAGGCTCTCTGGTCTGAGTCTCGATGCCAAGGGTCCCTCATTTGCAGTTTTCTGTTCTCTCATATAATCAAAGAGATCCATGTCAGTCTCCGTTTCTTTTAACAAAACCCGCTGCAGGTGACTGCATCAGCCGCCCACAACGGGTTCTATACTTTAAAAAGTGTTGCGAGAGCGCTTTAAGCGCGGAGCAATCTGTCACTTTTATATTATGTGACACCTGTGGATTCGCAGGCATGGTTGTTCATTTTCGAGACTCTGCCCGCCTTAATCCTCTTCCATCTTGTAGAACTCTTCGGTCTCGTCAATGTCGTTGACCGGCTCCTTGAGCCCTTCTATCACAAGATTGTGCTTCTTGGCATAGTCCCAGAGAGCTGCATGGATAGCCTGCTCAGCAAGCAAGGAGCAATGAATCTTAACCTTCGGAAGTCCATCAAGCGCCTCCATAACTGCCTTATTGGTAACCTGCAGAGCTTCCTGCACGGTCTTGCCTATAACCATCTCTGTCGCCATGCTGCTGGTCGCAACTGCTGCGCCGCAGCCGAAGGTCTTGAACTTGCAGTCTCTGATAACTCCGTTATCGTCTACATCAAGATACATCCTCATGATGTCTCCGCACTTGGCATTACCGACTGTGCCGACACCGCTGGCATTCTCTATCTCTCCGACATTTCTCGGATTAGTAAAATGATCTATAACCTTATCGCTGTATTCTGTAACCTGGCTCATTACTTGGCCTCCTTCTGTTTCTTAACAAAATCCTCATAAAGAGGTGACATGTTGCGAAGCTTCTCAACTATGTCCTTAAGCTTATCTACTGTATAATCGATATCCTCCATAGTAGTCTCCTCAGAGAGTGTGAGTCTGAGTGAACCATGTGCAATCTCGTGAGGAAGTCCGATAGCAAGCAATACATGTGACGGATCAAGTGAACCGGATGTGCATGCTGAGCCGCTTGAACCGCAGATGCCCGCTCTGTCAAGCAGGATAAGCAATGACTCTCCCTCAATAAATCTGAAGCAGAAGTTCGCATTGTTAGGAAGTCTGTCAGTTCTGTGACCGTTGACTCTTGAATAAGGAATCTCGTTAAGAACTCTGTCAATAAGGTGGTCTCTGAGCTTAATCTCGTATGCTGTTCTCTCTTCAAGTGTCTCCTTGGCAAGCTTAACTGCAGCAGCAAAGCCTATGATACCTGCAGCATTGGTTGTTCCCGCACGCATGCCACGCTCCTGAGCACCGCCATGGATAAGCTGCTCAATCTTGATGCCCTTGCGAATGTATAAAAAGCCTATACCCTTAGGTGCATTAATCTTGTGACCGCTGGTACTCATAAGGTCGATGCCAAGCTCATTTACATCAATCTTCACATGACCAAACGCCTGAACTGCATCAGTATGGAACAATATGCCATGCTTATGAGCAATCTCACCTATCTCCTTGATTGGCTCTATGGTTCCGATCTCGTTATTTGCAAACATAACAGAGATAAGGATGGTGTCCGGACGTATAGCTGACTCAAGCTCCTTTAAGTCTATCTTGCCGAACTCATCAACACCGAGATAGGTCACGTCATAGCCCTGCTTCTCCAGGAATTCGCCTGTATGCAATATGGCATGATGCTCAATCTTGGTTGTAATTATATGCTTGCCCTTAGCCTTGAGTGAACAGGCCAAGCCCTTGAGTGCCCAGTTATCTGACTCGCTTCCGCCGCCCGTAAAGTATATCTCGTTTGGCTTAGCTCCGATAAAATCAGCAATCAGCTGTCTGCTCTCATCTACCTTCTGTGCAATCTTTCCTGCAAATGTATATGCGCTTGACGGGTTGCCGTACTGCTCGGTAAAGTAAGGCGCCATAGCCTCGAATACCTCAGGCTTAACTCTCGTCGTAGCTGCATTATCCAGATAAATTATACGCTTCTCTTCCACGTCTATCACCTCGGTAATAAGTTTGATTATTCTCTTCAACAGCCGGTCCGAATGACTTCACTATTATAATTGTCCGAACCTAGTCCACAGATTCAAGCGCAAAAGTATATTTCCACGGACATGCCCTTATAAATCAGACTGTTGAAAATGCTCTGTAAATATCCCTGATTTCAACCTACCTTACAAGTAGGTTTATTAACCGATAGCAATATAACGCGAATTCCCTATAAAGTCAATAGGTTTATATTATTCCATTGAAGTGTCAACTGATAAATTCACATCTTGATTACGTCATTTATCCATCTCTGCCACAACCTCACAATGTCTGGTTTAACTCTAAAAGTAATCACCATTCTTGACGTCAAGTGTAGATATTAGTATACTATTTGCAAGAACATGAGGTTTGAATATGTTTATTGAAGATATCAAAAAAGCTTATGGCGTAAATACCCCGATTTTTGCGGACGAGATAGTTACATTATTCAGCAATTACACAAGAGCCTATGTATTTCGTTTGATAAAAAAGGCAGAAGATGCTGAAGAACTTGTGTCTTTTTCTAGAGGAGTTTATTTTATTCCCCAAAAGACTTTCTTCGGTCAATCTACAATTTGTTCTGAGATGGTTGCAGAAAAGAAGTATTTAAAGAATAATCAGTCGGTCTATGGGATCTATGCAGGACTCAATCTCTTGAATCAATTTGGAATAACAACACAAGTGCCAAATACGATGGAGATTGTGACTAACAATGAAACTACACGAAAACGTAATGTGAGCATAAATGGAAGAAAATTCATTTTGCGCAGAGCCAGATGTGAGATAAACAAGGAAAACTTTCCAGTTTATACTATTTTGCAGTTGTTCAGCGATATGAGCAATGAATATAATCTGGATAATTTCTCCAAGTCACAGATAAATGATTATATGAGCATTAACAAAATAAAAGCTGACGATCTCTTCTATATATCCAAGTCATTTCCAGCGGCAACACTAAAAAAAATGGTAGAAAGTGGTGTATTGAGTGCAGCTATATAAAAATGAGCAGCAATTTCGAGATGCAATAATTGCAGCATCTAATTATTATCACCTGAGTCCTTCAATTGTTGAGAAGGATTATTTCGTAACGGTCGTGCTAAATAGGCTTAAAGATCACATTCCTGGAATCTTATTTAAGGGTGGCACAAGCCTATCAAAATGTTTTAAGCTTATAGAACGTTTTTCAGAGGATATAGACCTTACCTTGGATGAGACGCATTTCTCTCAAGGTAATAAAAGAAAAGCAAATAAGGCTGTTATAACAGTATGTGACGAACTATGCTTTAATATACAGAATAGGGAGCAAGTTGAACTGCATACCCACGGAAATTACAATTGCTATAATATAGAATACCCAGTTATGTTTAATGACTATGGGATAAAGCCATATATCAAATTGGAGATGACGTTTATTCAAAAGGCCTATCCGATAACACTTAGACAAATCACACCGATTATTGGCGAGTATTTGATTGAAATGGGCCAAGCTAAGATGCTTCCAGCGTTTCAGCTTGAAGCATTTGAAATGAATGTACAATCACTGGAAAGAACTTTTGTCGATAAGGTATTTGCACTGTGTGATTATTACATTCGAAACGAAGTTGTTAGCCAGTCAAGGCATATTTATGATCTCAAAAAGCTGATGACTGTTATACAATGGAGAGATTTATCTGAGCTGGTGTACGAGGTGCGCAGTGAGAGAAAACTAAACAAAACATGTGTCTCTGCGCACCCCGGTGTATCAGTACCTAAAATACTACATGAGATTGTTGAAAACGATTATTTTAAGGTCGACTATGAATCAGTGACTTCAGTCTTGCTTAATGAAAAAGTGAGCTATAATGATGCAATCTTTGCAATTAAGCAGATAGCTGATGATTCACTGTTTGAAGAATAACAGATAACTATTGATAACGTTTTATCATCCAAAAAAGCTCTCCACTCCGTCGGCAATGCCGAGTGCAAGTGTCTGAAGTGCCGCATCACTGTGGTCTGAGCTCTGATTACCAAGCTCTATATCAATGGACGGAACAGTGCTGTATGAGGTCTGTGTAAGATCCATGTCCATAGTACCGTCGCCGAATATCTTGCAGCCTCTGCCCTTGAGTCCCGCGATAAGTGAAGCACCTAATGCCTCGCTTGACTGCCATGTGGCAGCAACGCTGTCAAGATATTTGATTCCGTCCGGAACAGACATATAGAAGCAGCCCTTGTCATATCCAAGACCATCACCGTCCCAATGTATAGCTATATGGCAGTCAGCAACATTATTGCATATAACCGTTCTTGCTACATTATCAAGCTGTACATCCTCTCCATCTCTTATCATCAGTACGTCGTAGCCTCTCTCAAGCAGGAGGTCCTTAACCAGCTGTGATTCCTTGAGAGTGACTGCGGCCTCCTTCGTGCCGTCACTAAAGCTCATACCAGTGGATACCGCTACTGCCTGTGTTGCTCCGGCATAGGTTGTACCACCCGTCACCTTTGGAGTCTTATCCGGATGACACCAGGTCTTGACACTCGTACCACCCGAGGTTCCGTGCCCTGCATTGATGCCGATTATCTTATCCTTACGATTGGACTTGGCAAGATACATAGTCGCAGTGCCTGAGTTTATCACTGAGAAATCTGCATATTTCCATGCAGAATTGAGTCCTATCTTGGCACCGTCAGCGTAGCCGTTCTTGCTCTGTGTCACCGCTGCTGCCTCAGTCTTCGGTGCCACAGCTGCTGCCGCAGTCCCCAGAGTCTTAGTCTCTGCCGCAGTTGTCTGTTCCGTCGCTACAGTCTCCGTTAAGGCTGTTGGCTCCTGTACTATTGCCGTCGAAGCGAAACTGTCTACAGTTTCGTTCGCTGCAAGTTTTTGCGGGGTATTCCTGCCTGTGACTATCTCAATTGTGACTTCCCCTGCGGTGCCAGTCTCGGTACTGCCTCCTGCAGGCTCTATCTCTGACACACCTGCTGCATTTGCAGCTGCATCAGCCTCTGTCACGCCCTCGGATACAGTTTTTGTTCCTGCCTCCGATACATCTTCTGACACACTCTCGGCAAATGTCTCCGGCACAGACGCAGCAAGGTTCGCATCCTTCTTATCACATGCCACAGCCGACAGCATCACTGCCACTGATATTCCTATTGCAATCAATCTAAACTTCAAAACTTTTCTCCCTTTAACAGTAAACACCTGTGTCCGCGTATTTGCAGTCACCACACATAATAAAGTACAGATTGCTTCGCTCTTGCGCGTTCTCACAATCCTTCCAAACAAGCTACTCCTTCGTTCCGCTTATTGCCGTGGCATTCGTCAGAAACCTGAGCAAGCTTGGCTTCTTCCTCATTGCTCGCTAAACAAGCTACTCTCCGTTCCGCTTGTTGCCACGGCGTTCGTCAGAAGCCTGAGCAAGCTCGGCTTCTTCCTCATTGCTCGCGCATATTCACATTATAGGCTGTCATCCTACATAGTTCATTAAGGGCATGTACTCATCCTCTCAGATACTACCTTACAGCGTTTCTTATAGAAAGCAATGCCGTACGCCCAGATATCATTGCGGCCATCGTTACGTAAGCTCTCATCATATCTGCGGTCATGGATCTGTGCCATGGCACGCTCACTGGCGCGGTCAAGCTCAGTAATCTTATCTGCGCTCTTTATCTCGATAACCAGACCCTGATCGATATCATCAGTTTCAA
>CAVBGP010000049.1:0-13595 GCA_963595005.1 Acutalibacteraceae bacterium
AACCTATCAAAATCCTGCTGTGTTGGAATACGGTTATATGCCTCTGGTGCTTCATAATTCTTCATCTCGCTGTACATATCAAGCAGTGTCCCTATCGTAAGCAAATCCATCTCGCTGATATGCACACCAAGCTGTACCGCCCTTAACAAGAGGAGCGGCGTTGTCATTTCACGGTCAGTTGCTCGGAGTTTTTTAAGACTCCACCTGCGTCTGTACATTCAGTCCCCACAACTCGATGATCTTCGGCAGTACCTGATAAATGGAAAATGTCGATGTTAAGGTTGCCGATGGCAAAACCTTGAGAGATTATATCAATGAATATATGTCAAGGGCAAAGGATGATCAGATTCATCGGCTATCACTTGCAGTAGGTGTTGACGAAGATAAACTCCGTAATATTATGAGCCTGCGGCTTAATGAAGCAAATATCAACGAGTTCGGCAGATATGAGGAACTTAAAAAGACAGTTGACAAGGCTAAAGCCAAAGCGTATTTTGAAAACACTGAGTTTGTCAGGCTCAGTCCGCCGAAGGTAAATATAAAAGTTGATAATCTGCTGCGTGAGTTTATACTTAGCGGTGGTTTTGATATAAAGCCTGCTATACATATCTTAGATACATTTGAGGTTACAGAGCAGATGGTGGCAGAGGGAGATATGGAGTATGGTCATAAATAATAACGGGAGAAGGAAATATGTTTTTGAAAAAGTTAATTAGAACTGTTTATCCATCAGTAGCAGTGTTTATCGCAGCAGCTGCATTATGTGCATGCCAGAAGCCAAGCACTGATACTGCGGAAACTAGTGCTGCTGCAGTCGAGGAATCGACAGTTGATGAGTCAGAGCTATCCGGTGCTTCGGAGTCGTCTGATGCTTCAGTGTCAGCTGAAAATGCTGCTGCAGCTCATGATAAGGTGCTTATCACCGCTGAAATACACAAGGATGTTAAGTTCGATAGTGCGGATCTTAGTATTAATGCTGATGATTTAACTGCTGCAGGCTTTGCCTTGGGCGACAGCGTGGATGTAGCCTTCAGTAACGGTGTAACCTTGACCGATATTCCGTATTTTAATGGATATTATGTCAAAACAGGAAATCCGGTTGTGGTAGCATATCCTGGAAATGCTTATGTATTGATAGCTTGCAGCAACGGTGACTTTTGGACTCCGTATGAGCTTGAAGACGGTATGACTGTGGACATTACACTTAATACCAAAGCCAAATATCTTGTAACTCAGGAAGCTATCGGACAGAGTTATTCTACGGAGAGAGCAGATTTTGCCTCAGATATAGTATTCGCTAATTTCAGAGCATTAAAGGGCGGAAATCTTAAAGATGATTTCCTCTATCGCGGAGCTTCACCGGTAGATAACAGAAGAAATCGAGCAGCATATGCTAATGAATTATTAGAGCAGTATAATATTGCATGTGTTATTGACCTTGCTGATTCAGACGAGGAGATGCTTGGATATTTTGAAAAGGAGGACTTTAGCTCGGATTATGCCAAGAAGCTCTATGAAGAAGGCAAAACTGTTACGCTTAGTATGAATGCATCCTACTCTAAGGATAAATATAAGCAGAGTGTAGTTAAGGGGCTTCGCAAGCTTTTAGAGGTCGGAGGACCGGCGTACATTCATTGTCTTGAGGGTAAGGACCGCACAGGCTTTGTATGCATGCTGATAGAGGCACTTGCAGGTGCAAGCTATGAAGAGATGCGTGATGATTATATGACCACCTACGCAAACTACTATAATATAACCCTTGACGGCACACCGGATAAGTACAATGCCATAGTTACAGTGTATTTTGACGCATTTATGGAATATCTGTCAGGTGAGACTGATGCAGCTAAGTTACACGATTTAGACTACACTGACTACGCAAAGCAGTATCTTATTGACGGCGGCATGACAGAAGCCGAGATAGATGAGCTTCTGTCTGTGATTACGAAATAAACCCCTTGATTTTTTCTCATTAGGGTTTATAATGATGGAAAAGATTTGCTTGCAAATTATTTGTGCAGGTACTTACGGATTTTATGTGCAGGAGATTTAAGCGTGTTTTTAGCACTTATTGACAGCCTTATAGCTCTACTTGTCATTATTGGCATTGTCGTGATTATAATTAACAACAGACAATTCAATAGTGCTCTTGGTTGTGCGCATAATTAATACCCGTAGGGGATATAAGGGATATAAGTTTTTGCTATGATTTTATGTTAAGCTCGTGACCAGGTGCCACGGGCTTTTTCTTATAAATGTGGCAATGATTACAGTTATATTTTGAACAGTATAAGACAAAGGTTAAATTTCAACATTTGTCAGGAACCAATAAAAGTCATAATTCAATAGAAGCTTCAAAGAACAGACATATTCATTAAAAAGGTACAGGGAGGTGCCGACAGCCATGACAGGCGCGCAGATTTTAATACAAGGTTTAATCAATGAAGGCGTTGATCGTGTATTCGGTTATGCCGGTGCAACTATATGTCCAATTATGGATGAGATGCTTGCTGCCTCGGATAAGATTGCGTACACGCTTGTGCGTCAGGAACAAAACGCCGGACATATGGCTTCAGGCTATGCAAGGGTTACAGGCAAGACCGGCGTATGCATGGTTACAAGCGGCCCGGGTGCAACCAATCTTATCACCGGTATAGCTACGGCGTATATGGATTCAATACCCATGGTTGCAGTAACCGGACAGGTACCTTCACATCTTATCGGCAGGGATATATTTCAGGAGGTTGATATTATAGGCGCAGTTACGCCCTTTATCAAGCACAGCTATCTGGTTAAGGACGCTAAGGAGCTGCCTCGTATTATTAAGGAAGCCTTCTACATAGCATCCACAGGTCGTCCCGGTCCGGTTCTTATTGATTTTCCTCAAAATGTTCAGGAGCAGGAGGTTGAGTCTCCGAGATTTCCGGAGCAGGCACATATCAGAGGCTATAATCCAAGCATCAAGGGCAACAGCAGACAGCTAGCTCATGTGGTTAAAGCTGTGGCACAATCACACAGACCGGTCATATGTGCCGGAGGAGGAGTATTCCTCTCACATGCTGAGGAACAGCTTAAGGATTTCGCTCATACGATGCATATACCGGTTGTAACTACCATGATGGGCCTCTCACTCTTTGATACCGATGACCCGTTAAATATGGGTATGATAGGTAAGTTTGGCAATCGTTCGGCCAACAAGGCTATGGTTAAGTCAGACCTGCTCATCATGCTCGGCATGAGGGTGGCAGACAGAGCCATAATGGAGCCTGATGAGGTTAAACGCCGCATGGTGACCATCCATATAGATGTGGACTCAGCAGAGATAGGCAAGAATATGGAGTCTAACATACCGTTAGTAGGTGATGCAGGTCTGATACTTGACCAGCTGAAGGATCAATGCAAGCCTGTTGATACAAGCGAATGGCTTGATTTTCTTAAGCAATTCAGAGATGAAGAGCTTACGAGAGACTTCCCTAAGCATCCGTTTGTTTCACCGCAGAGATTTATGCGCTGCCTTGGCAGACACCTAAGTGAGGGAACTGCCGTATGCGTTGATGTCGGACAGAATCAGCTGTGGGCATGTCAGCATCTGTATATGCACGGCATCAGATTCATGACCTCCGGAGGACTCGGCACCATGGGCTACGGACTTCCGTGCGGCATAGGTGTTAAGATTGCACAGCCTGAGCGCAAAACTGTTGTTATTAACGGAGACGGCTCCTTCCAGATGAGTATGAATGAGCTGGCCGCAGTCAAAGCCAACAAGCTTGATTTAAAGATAGTTATAGTTAGAAACCACGTGCTGGGACTGGTACATCAGTCACAGATTCAGGCACCGCTTCACGGAGCCTACGGCGTTGATTTGGATGGTGATCCGGATTTTGAGGCGCTTATTGCAGCCTACGGCATACCAAGCACTGTATTGGATAATGAATCCAATATGGATGAGGTTGTAGAAGGATTTCTTAATGCTGAGGGTGCGCAGGTTCTGATAGTTAATGTTGATCCTGATTGCCTGACCTCAGAATAAGAGACCTTACCATTAATCGGTCGATAACGGCTGCAGGAAAAAGATTTGTTTTATCAAAGTTTGGCGGAGATTACATATGAAGCAGACAATCTCGGTAATAGTTGAAAACAGTCCGGGTGTACTTAATAAGATAACGGCGCTCTTTTCAAAGAGAGCATTTAATATTGATTCCCTGGCAGTTGGTGTAACAGATGATCCCACGCTGTCTCGAATCACAATTATAGTTGACAGCGGAAACAGCGTGGTTGAGCAGGTTGAAAAGCAGCTCAATAAGCTGGTAGATGTAGTCAAGGTCAGGGTGCTTAATGAGCGTTCAATGATAGGCAGAGAGCTGCTGCTTATCAAGGTAAATGCTACTTCAACCACACGTCCCGACATTATGACTATATGCGATATATGCGGAGCTAAGGTTGTGGATATTACGGCCAATACGCTCACCATAGAGCTGTCGGCTGAAAGCGACAGGATAGAGTCCTTTGAGGAAATGATGCGTCCGTTCGGCATACTTGAGACAGCACGAACAGGCATGATAGCGCTGCAGAAGGGCGCATCCAAGATATAAAACAATCCATAACGGGGGAGAATAATTTGAAGGTAAGAGGAACACAGGCAATTATGGAATGTCTCCTTGAGCAGGGAGTCGATACGATATTTGGTTATCCCGGCGGAACCATTATCAATCTCTATGATGAGCTCTATCGCTACAAGGATAAAATCAGACATATACTTACATCGCACGAGCAGGGAGCGTCACATGCGGCTGACGGCTATGCAAGGGCTACCGGCAAGGTTGGAGTATGCTTTGCAACCTCAGGTCCGGGTGCAACCAATATTACAACAGGCATAGCTACAGCTTATCTTGATTCATCACCGGTTGTTTTCATTACCTGCAATGTTGGAGAGACTCTGCTCGGTAAGGATGCCTTCCAGGAGGTTGATATCACAGGTATAGCAATGCCTGTAACCAAGGCAACATTTTTAGTAAGAGATGCTAATGAGATTCCGGATGCTATGAGGCAGGCCTTTGCCATAGCTCAGAGCGGAAGACCGGGTCCGGTGCTTGTGGATTTCCTTAAAAATGTCACAAATGCGGATGTAATGATAGATTATGAGTTTATGCCTGCAGAAAAGCATCGCGGCTCTGATTCTCTCAAGAAATTAAGCACTGATACCGCACTCAGCACTCCGGAGATTGATCAGGATGATGTTGATAAGCTGCTTGAGATGATAGCTGAGGCTAAGAGACCGTTCATTATCTGCGGCGGCGGTGTAGTAAGAGACCGCGCTGATAAGCAGTTTAAGACATTTGCAGAAAAGCTTGACGCTCCGGTTGCTATAACGCTTATGGGCGGCGGCGGCTTCCCGGGAGATCATCCGCTTACCTCAGGTATGATAGGTATGCATGGTTCAGAGGCTTCCAATATTGCCTGCGATGAGTGTGACCTGCTTATTGCAGTAGGCAGCCGTTTCTCGGACAGAGTTGCACTTAATCCTAAGACCTTTGCAAAACAGGCCAAGATTGTTCAGATAGATATCGACAGAGCTGAGATTGATAAAAATGTTTTGACAGATCATCATATCATAGGCTCTGCAGGCAAGGTGCTTGAGCTGCTTAATGCCAAGCTCCCTCAGTATTCACATAAGGAGTGGAAGGAGCATATACTTCCGCTCAGAGAGCCTTCAAAGGCACCGGATCTTGGCAGATTCACGCCTCAGCAGATATTAGAGACTATACGTAATGTAGCACCGCATGACGCAGTTGTTTCTACAGATGTAGGACAGCACCAGATGTGGGCTATCAAATATCTGCATTTCCAGTATCCGGGTCAGCTGCTTACAAGCGGAGGCTTCGGAACGATGGGCTTTGGTATGGGAGCTGCAATAGGTGCAGCAGCAGGATGTCCGGACAAGACCGTGCTCAATATCACAGGAGACGGATGCCTCAGGATGAACTGCAATGAGCTGGCTACGGTTGAGCATTATGATTTCCCGATTATCACCATAGTATTTAACAACGGAACCTTGGGCATGGTGAGACAGTGGCAGGATCTCTTATATGATAAGAGATATTCGGAGACCACGATGGACAGAGGACCGGATTTCCTTAAGCTTGCGGATGCTTACGGAATCAAGGGCTACAGGGTTACTAATGTGTCGGAGATGGAGTCTGCGCTTAACGCTGCTTTAGCAGAGGGCAAGGCATGCATCATTGACTGCATTATAGATATAGATGAGATGGTAAGCCCGATGGTTGCTGCAGGACACGATATTACAGATTTCCTGCTTAAGGAAGGAGGCAGCGTAGGATGAGAAGAGAGTTTAATTCAGAGAAAAAGATATACACGCTTGCCGTGATAGTTGAGGATATCCCGGGCATATTGAGTCAGGTTGCAAGACTGTTCTCAAGAAAGGGCTATAACATTGAGTCTATAGTTTCGGGAGCTACTGACAGGGAGGGCATTACCCGTATATCCATAGAGATACTTGCAGACGAGCTGATGATTGACCAGATAGCAGCACAGTGCCGCAAGCTTATAGGCGTTAAGGCAGTGAAGGTGCTTGATGAGAAGACCAGCATACGCAGGGAGATAGCATTTATCAAGGTTAAGGCAGATGACCGTACTGTAAGAGACGAGATACTGCAGATTTCCAATATCTTTAAGGGCAAGGTCATAGATATAGATCATGATTCACTGACCATATCAGTGTTCGGTAATAATGATAAAAATGACGCCCTGATACGACTTCTCAAGGATTACGGTATACTTGAGATAGCTAAAACAGGAACTATTGCCATCGAGAGAGGGCATGGTACAATATACGATGATAATAAGTTACAGGAGGAATTCAATTATGGCAAAAATGTATTATGAGAAGGATTGTGATATCACAAAGCTGTATGGCAAGAAGATTGCTATTATCGGCTATGGTTCACAGGGACATGCCCATGCACTTAATCTTAAGGATTCAGGCTGCGAGGTATGCGTAGGACTTAGAGAGGGTTCTAAGAGCTGGAAGAAGGCTGAAGAGGCCGGTCTTGCAGTAAAGTCTATCGCTGAGGCTGCTAAGTGGGGAGATATCGTTATGCTCCTTGTTAACGATGAGGTTCAGGCAAAGGTTTACAAGAGCGATATCGCAGCTAACCTTGAGCCGGGCAATGCACTCATGTTTGCACACGGCTTCAATATTCATTTCAAGCAGATCGTTCCTCCTGCAGATGTTGATGTAATCATGATTGCGCCTAAGGGACCGGGACATACAGTTCGTTCACAGTATGTTGCAGGCAAGGGTGTTCCGTGCCTTATCTGTGTTGAGCAGAATCCTACAGGCAAGGCTTATGACCTTGGACTTGCTTATGCTGCAGGTATCGGCGGAGCAAGAGCCGGTGTTATGGAGACTACCTTCAAGGATGAGACTGAGACCGACCTCTTCGGTGAGCAGACAACTCTTTGCGGCGGCGTAGTTGAGCTTATGAGATGCGCATTCGAGACTCTTGTTGAGGCTGGATACGCTCCGGAAAATGCTTACTTCGAGACAATTCACGAGATGAAGCTTATCATCGACCTTATCAACAAGGGCGGCGTAGCTATGATGAACTACTCAATCTCAGATACTGCTGAGTTTGGTGAGTACTGGTCAGGTCCTCGTGTAATTCCTCACGATGAGACTAAGGCTAGAATGAAGGCTGTTCTTACTGACATCCAGGACGGAACCTTTGCAGAGAGATGGATAGCTGAGAACAACAACGGACGTACCTACTTCAACAGACATCGTGACATCCTCGCTCATCATCAGATGGAGGTTGTAGGTGCAGAGCTTCGTAAGAACATGCTCTGGGGCAACGATGACGATCCGGATACCGCTTCAAACTAAGTGATTCGGAGCGATATAGCGGATACATTACTTGAGCGACTATTGTTTCCTGCGTGATAAGGCTTAAAGCGCCGGCAGTGGAGCCGGGAATACAGGTCCCGGGCTCCACGTGCACACGAGGGAAATTTATCAGAAATTTCACTCGTGTTGCACGGGACTGCCAAGCGTAAGCCGAAGAGCGCTTTGGAAACAAAGGAGCTAAGTACCCGTATCCGTTATACGCTCCTCATCACTATGCCTGTGAAGTTTGACAAGCAGGCTTGCCTATCTTCACAGACATAGTACGTATCTTTATAAAATAAGTTTAACATTTCACACGTAGGGAGGAACCTGATGAGAAGTGATGTAATTAAGAACGGCACTCCTGCCGCACCTAATCGCTCATTATTGTATGCGCTTGGGTTAACCAAGGAGGAGATAGAGCGACCGCTTATTGGTGTTGTATGCTCTTACAATGAGATTGTTCCCGGTCATATGAATCTTGACAAGATAGCAGAGGCTGTCAAGGCAGGAGTCAGAGCAGCCGGAGGCACACCTATAGAGTTTCCGGCCATTGCAGTATGTGATGGTATTGCCATGGGACACACCGGCATGAAGTACTCCCTTGTAACAAGAGAGCTTATCACAGATTCGACCGAGGCCATGGTTTCTGCACATCAGTTTGACGGTCTTGTCATGATACCCAACTGTGATAAGAATGTACCGGGACTCTTGATGGCAGCCGCAAGACTTAATATCCCGACCATATTCTGCTCAGGCGGTCCTATGCTTGCAGGAGTACTTAGGGACGGAAGCCGTACCTCTCTAAGCAGCATGTTTGAGGCGGTAGGTGCCAATATTGCAGGCAAGCTTGACGAAGAGGGTCTGCTTGATTATGAGGAAAATGCATGTCCGACCTGCGGTTCATGCTCAGGCATGTTTACCGCAAACTCCATGAACTGCCTTACAGAGGCCATTGGTATGGGCTTGGAGGGCAATGGTACTATCCCTGCAGTTTATTCTGCACGTCTTCGCCTTGCAAAGCATGCAGGCATGAAGATTATGGAGCTCGTTGAGAAGAATATACGTCCGCGTGACATCATGACTCCGGCAGCCTTCCATAACGCAGAGACTGTTGATATGGCACTCGGATGCTCAACCAACACTATGCTGCATTTACCGGCAATAGCTCATGAGTGCGGTATAGAGATTGACTTTGATATGGCAAATGAGATATCAGCTCATACTCCTAATGTATGTCATCTTGCTCCGGCTGGACCAACCTTTATGGAGGATCTCTACAGAGCAGGCGGTGTATATGCAGTTATGAAGGAGCTTGCAGATGCCGGATTGCTTGATACCAGCCTTATTACCTGCACAGGCAAGACTGTAGGAGAGAACATAGCTCATGCCAGGAACCTTAATCCTGAGATAATAAGACCGCTTGACAATCCTTATTCCAAGACCGGCGGAATTGCAGTGCTTAAGGGCAATATTGCACCGGACGGATGTGTAGTTAAGCAGTCAGCAGTTGCACCTGAGATGATGGTACACGAGGGTCCGGCACGCGTATTTAACTCTGAGGATGAGGCTATTGCAGCTATTTATGCCGGCAAGATTAAGGCAGGAGATGTGGTAGTTATCCGCTATGAGGGTCCTAAGGGCGGACCGGGTATGAGAGAGATGCTTAATCCGACCTCTGCTATTGCAGGCATGGGTCTTGATAAGGAGGTTGCTCTTATAACTGACGGACGTTTCTCAGGAGCTACCAGAGGAGCCTCAATCGGTCATGTTTCACCTGAGGCAGCTTCAGGCGGACCTATAGGTCTGGTTGAAGAAGGAGATATTATCTCAATCAATATCCCTCAGTATACTATAGAACTCAAGGTATCTGACGAGGTTCTGGCAGAGCGCAAGGCAAAGTGGGTTTGCCCTGAGCCACGTATCAAGACAGGCTATCTTGCCCGTTATGCTAAGCTTGTTATGTCAGCTGACAAGGGCGCAGTACTTAATTAATAAAACTTTACTTTGCAAAAACAAGGACATGTTGCCAAGTGTCTGTGTGTCTTAGCATATGAAAATGCTGTCCGCGCAGTCATTTGGCAATACCTTTAATTATAGAAGCTATGTACAGAGAATTATCAAAGCTGCTGCTGTTTAGTAATCTCGGGGGCAGCAGTATACTTGAAAATGTAGCCGGAATCATCCGTGATTTTGAGCATCAGGATGCGGATGAGGACGAGCTTATAAAGAGATGCTACAGAGAAGTTAAGCGTATACTTGACCTCTCTACTGACTGCGGATTTGATGAGAATCTGTGGCAGTCTTATCTCACCTATATACTCATTACAAATGAGAATTCATTTACAAGAACCTGTGAGAGAGTAGGAAGCGTAGACGGCTCAGTTAATCATTTTGCGTTGGGTGACTTTGAAGTGTTCAGAAAGCTCATGCATTACGACTTTTCTGAACTTGAAAAGAGCCTTAAAATTGACTGTTTTTCGACAATTTGCAATTATAGGGCTATCCCAAAACGAAAAAGATTGTATAATCATGATATAAGTACTCAGGTATCGGCACTTAGGCATCTGCTTGACAGGGCTGAAAGTGCACAGGAGATGTTTGATATCATAACTGATTATTACAGAAGATACGGATATGGTGCATTTGCCATGAGCAGAGCCTTCCGTATAAGCGATGACGAGGATGAGCTTAAGTTTCTTCCTATCAGCAACGTCGATAATGTTATGCTCGATGACCTCCTTGGCTATGAGCAGCAGAAGCAGGAGCTTAGAGACAATACGGTTGCATTCCTGAAGGGCAGAAAGGCTAACAATGTTCTGCTTTACGGTGATGCAGGCACAGGTAAGTCTACAAGCGTTAAGGCTCTGATCAATGAGTATTTTGACAGCGGCTTAAGAATGATAGAGATTTATAAGCATCAGTTCGGCAAGTTGTCTGCGGTTATCAGTGCAATCAAGAACCGCAACTACCGCTTTATCATATTTATAGATGATCTTTCATTTGAAGAGAGCGAGCTTGAATACAAATTCCTCAAGGCTGTTATTGAGGGAGGCGTTGAGACTAAGCCTGAAAATGTCTTAATCTACGCAACCTCCAACAGAAGACACCTGGTTAAGGAGACCTGGAAGGACCGCAGTGATATGGAGCATGACGGCGATATCCACCGCTCTGATACCATTGAGGAGAAGACCTCGCTTGCCGCAAGATTTGGTGTTACAATCAATTACAGCGCACCGACACCGAAGGAATATATGGAGATTGTACGTACTCTTGCGAAGAGAAACAATCTCAGCATAGATGAAGAGGAGCTTAGACGTGTAGCCAATATCTGGGAGATACGTCACGGCGGATATTCGGGTCGTGCAGCACAGCAGCTTATTCAGTATCTGGAGAGCAGGGAGGCATAAAATGGAGAGCAATTCCGTGAAGATTGACGAGCAGAAGTTTGAGTATCTTAAGCTTCTGAGCAAGACCTATAAGAACATTCAGGAGGCCTCGACAGAGATTATTAATCTGGAGGCTATACTTAATCTTCCTAAGGGAACGGAGCATTTTGTAAGTGATATTCACGGAGAATTTCTTGCATTTTACCATATTCTGAGGAATGCTTCAGGACTTATCAAGACCAAGATAGACCATACCTTCGGAGGCTATGTGAGCCCGGAGGAGCGTTCTACGCTTGCGACTCTTATATATTATCCGGAGGAGAAGCTTGATTATATCAAGAGGCAGGAGCCGGATATGGATGCCTTCTACAAGAAGACTCTGCACAGGCTTATTACTCTGCTTAGTGTAGTCACTGTTAAGTACACGCGTTCCTATGTCAGAAAGCAGATTCCTAAGGAGTTCAGCTATATCATAGAAGAGCTTCTGTTCGGTGATACGGTTGCTCAGGCTAAGGGAGAGTACAAGGATAAGATTATACAGACTATCATTGAGACCGGTGTTGCCGATGATTTTATCATCAAGATGTGCGACCTTATCACACGTATAAGTGTATACAGGCTCCACGTGCTTGGAGATGTGTTCGACAGAGGTCCGAGTGCTGATCTTGTGCTGGATATGCTTATGAAGTATCACAGCATAGACATACAATGGGGCAATCACGATATACTCTGGATGGGTGCTGCCTGCGGTAATAAATCATGCATAGCCAATGTCATACGTATCTGCACAAGATATGATAATCTTCATACCCTTGAGGTTGGCTACGGCATAAGTCTGCGCCCGCTGCTTACATTTGCAATGCAGATGTATGGAAATGATCCTTGCAAGGGCTTTACGCCGGTTGTGGCAGCAGATGGTGATATGAGTGCTTCGGACTATGAGGCACTTGCAAGAGTCAGCAAGGCCATAGCTATTATCCAGTTCAAGCTTGAGGGACAGCTCATTGAGTCGCATCCTCATTATGAGATGAACTCGATGAGGCATTTGCATAACATCGACTTTGAGAAGCATACAGTCAAGATTGACGGCAAGGAATATGCTATGAATGACTGCAGCTTTCCTACTATAGATCCTAAGGATCCGTATAAGCTTAGTCCTGAGGAGGCAGCAGTTATAGAGCAGCTTCAGGAGGAGTTTATCGAGAGTAAGAACCTGCAGCAGCATATTGCGTTCCTGTTTGCAAAGGGCAGTATGTATAAGTGCTATAACGGCAATCTGCTCTATCACGGCTGTATGCCTCTTAATGAAAATGGCTCATTTATGCCGATTATGACTGCAGAGGGTCCTAAGAAGGGCAAGGAGTGGTTTGATTATGCCGAGCAGGTAGTCCGCAGAGGCTATGTTGCGTCAAAGCGTCATAAGCTTGAAAATAACAGAGACATTGATTTCTTCTGGTATCTGTGGTGCGGATACAAGTCACCGCTCTTTGGCAAGAAGAAGATTACTACCTTTGAGCGTCTCTTTATCGATGACAAGGAGACCTGGAAGGAGGCTAAGAATCCATACTATAAGCTTATGGATGATCCTAAGGTTATAATGGATATATTAGAGGAGTTCGGACTTGACAGAGAGACAGGTCATATAGTTAACGGTCATATGCCTGTTAAGGCAGGCTCGGATCCGGTTCATGCCGGAGGACGTGCTTTTGTTATAGATGGCGGCTTTGCCAAGGCGTATCAGAAGGAGACAGGTATTGCAGGCTACAGCCTGATACTTAATTCCTTAGGCTTCGTGCTTGCAGCTCACGAGCCGTTTGTATCTAAGGACAAGGCTATTGTTGATGAGATAGATATACATTCAACAACCGTAGCCAAGGAAGGCGTTGTAGACCGCCTCTACAATCGCGATACCGATAACGGCAAGGAGATGCGCAAGCAAATTGAGGATCTTAAGCTCCTGCTTACAGCTTATCGCGAGGGTATGATTACGCAGAACTGATATATCCGCATGCAATGCAGACACTTTTGCAACGCGAGTGTCGAATATAGTTAAGTGTAAAATAGTTGATAATAAACAAGCGTGAAGTTCATGTTGTATGGAACCTCACGCTTGTTTTTTTAGGATTTCATTTAAAACCCGCCCACGGCAGCATTTGCTGCCGTTTCCCACCCTAATATGGAAGCTTCTGCTTGACGCAGAAGCAGTGTGACAATAGCGATGATTATCGCAGGAATCATTGCTTTGAGCCTTAATAAATTTGGATGTTCTAAATATGCAAAAATAAAAACAAAAAATACGTTGA
>CAVBGP010000050.1:0-13545 GCA_963595005.1 Acutalibacteraceae bacterium
GCCTTCTTTAGTTCTGTACCCAGCTTCCGTCATCACTGAAGCTGTAGCTCTTGCCATCAATTGTCTGCTGACCTGTGAGCATGTGTCCGTCAGTATCAAGATAGTACCACTTGCCGCCTATCTGCTGCCAGCCGGTAGTCATCTTACCGTCAGAGCCAAGATAATACCAAGCGCCCTTATTCTGTATCCAGCCGGTAGCCATGCTTCCGTCTGAGTGCAGATAATACCAAGAGTTATTATCATGAGCCCAGCCAACTCTCATGTAGCTGTCATTGCCGAAGAAGAACCACTTATCAGAGCCATTGTAGTTTATCTGCTTCCAGCCTGTAGCATACTCTCCGTTATTCATCTTGAATCTGTAGAGTGTTACTGTTTCTGTACCCACAGCACTTGCTGCACTGCTGCTTCCGTTAGGCTCAATAACTCCGATGCTCGGAACCACATACTGACCGTTAACATTGATAACGCCGCTTGCGCCGGCACTGCCGACTCTCAGAGTATCAGTCTGCCATGAGCCATATACCTTACTGTTAGTGCCGCTTCCAGAGCCTCCATTTGCAATTCTGCCTGAGCTGTTTCTAGCGCCGGAATTATTGTTTGTGTTTGAGTCAGGTGCATCCGGCTCATCCGGACCGCCCTTTCCGCCTGTATCGATATTGATAGTAAATTCACCGCTTCTGTAGGCAGTAACCCATATTCCGTCCTTCTTAACCTCAAGTGTTACAGGGACGTTATTATTCTCATCCACTGCATTAGCTATCAGGAACTCGCTGTAGCTGATACCCTGAGGATAAGGAACAAGGAACTTTATCTTGGCACCCTGAGTAAAGTAAATATGATCATAGCCTGAAGCGCTGACATTGTTGTTCTTCATCTTGATATACTGACTAACCCTGATGCTTCCCTGACAATTACTCTTAATATCAGAGTCAAGATACATACTCAACACAACATTCTTAAGGTCATCCTTGGATACATATGATACTGAACCTTCCTTGTTATAGGTAAGGCTGCCGTTTATGCTGAATTTGCTTCCCTGTGAGTATCCAACCTCTATATCAAATGCATGAGCATATTCTCCTTTATAGGAGAGGTAAATGTCGTATGAGCCGAAGTCCTTAATATACTCATCCTTCCAATCATAGTATTCATCACCGCTCTTAACAAGGAGCTTAGCCTTATTGTTCTTGATAAAGGTGCTAAGATCAACAGTCTTGCTCACATAGCTGTTCTTCGTCTTGTCGTAAGTGTAATAATCTACCTTACCACCGGTAAGATCAAGCTTTGCCTTGCTGCCATACTCATAGAAGGTCTTGTTTGGTGCAGTGACGCTATTTACACTATCCGTAAGGCCACTTATAGCATGTGTATAGAAGGCTGTAGCACAGCAGTCATCGTCACTTGCTGCGTCAAACTCCTTGTACAGCATAAGCTTAATCTCATCGCCCTCAGACTGAATAACCTCATATCTGGTATACGAGCTATCCTTAGTGTCTAACTCCTTGAGAGAATCATATTGCTCGCTTGCAGTAACCTTGTATCCTTCCGGCACATATACGTCTAAGATGTCTCCGATATGGATTGTATCTGATGGTTTAATCTCAGTCTCGGTTCCGTTTCCGACACGTTTAACCACGATATTAGCCTCATCTGCCTGGATATTATTATGTACTACGTATAATACTGCCTGCTTCTGATTGGTTCCTTGTATTACACCAGACTTATATTTTTCATCACCGCTGTACAGCTTATGACCTGTTACGGTAAATGCGCAGCCGTAGGCAAATTTTGCCTTATAGTCCTTATCTATGGTAAGCGTTATACGATTGACATAGCTATGTCCTGACGTAAAACTTTCATTAGCAGACATAGCCCTAAGAGTATTCTTCTTAGTGTCAAGCTCAAACCAGCCTGTAGGATTACCGTCTGCTGGAGATTCATCAGCTACAGTATAAAGAATATCTGCAGTCTTACCATCATACTTATAGCTTGCATTTTTATTAAGATAGTCTGCAAGATCCGTTGCAATCTTAGCGACTGTTCTTCCTCCGTCATAACTCTCCCAGGTCTTGCCAAGTTTGATTCCATACCAATTCTTAGCATAATATTCCATTCCGATAACGCTTTCGCCTATAGTCTTGATTGAACCATCAGCTGTAGTCTTATCGGTCACCTTGATAAATGTGGTCTTCTTCTTAACTGTTTTGTCATCATATGTGCAGACTATCTGCAGTGCATAATAGCCCTTAGCAAGTCCTGATACATCCCAGGCATAGTTGTAGTTACTTCCTGTTCCGCCAACGCTGTATACATCATCTCTGACATAGGTTGGGCGAATATTTTCGTATATAGTAGTTGACTTTAATTTATTTAAATCTGTTACTACTGCATCATTCAGGAGTAAATCGCCGTTAGTATTAACGCCATATCCTTTGATTTTAGGAGTTGTCCCTGACGCCGGAGTAATATCAGTTCCGTCTGTAGTTCCGAGATAATAAGCCTTAGCCGTAAGCTTAAGCGCAGCATAACCGGTCTTATCAGTAGGCTCCGTATCAAAGACAACATTGATAGGAACTATAGCTGACACCTGGTTAGAGCTGTTAGTGCTTGAAGCTGACCAAACCTGTGCCGGCTCCTTAAGCGTAAGTGCGTCCTCATTAGCTGCATCCGCAGTCTTAGCCTTACCTGTATAGAAGTCAGTAATAGCAAAGCTCTCTGAATCAGCGGCACCGGTGCCCCATATCTTGACTACAAATCTGCCGCCTGCAGAGAAATACTTCTTGGTGGTATCGGTAAATGTAAATGTGTACTTTTTAGTCTTACCTGCGGCTATCTTATTCTTATTTACGTTTGCCGTATAGAATATCTGTGCTCTGTCAGATGCCAGATAGTTGTCTGGATTAACAGCACCCGGGCGAAGCTCTATGGTATTGCTTGCATAAACCGCACCCGCATCAAAGGTAACCGGACTCTTGCTGTGATTTGTAACAGTCACCTTTACAGATACCCTTCCGTCTGCATCAGCTATTATATTGCTATCAGTTTTATCGGTTGTGATTGAGAGTATAGCCGGAACGCCTGATTCTGTCTCATAGGTGAACAAGGCCTCGTCGCTACCATTTGTCGGATAATAAACTGACGGCTTTGATTCAACACTGGTTGACTTGATGTAATCGGCAAGCTCCTTGCCGCTAACCTTATAGTCAGCATTCGTATCAGCTGCATATATATTGTATGCAGTGTCATTTCTGTAATAACCTAAGGCATAACCAAATAAAGATGTAATCTGACCGCCTAATGAGTCATTCTGCAGGCCTGTCTCGTAAGCTGACGCTGCAGAGAAGATATAATACTTAAGTCCGCTGCTTGAAGCCTTAGCTGCAGTATTTGCTGAAGCTCCATTAGAAGCCTTTAATGAAGAGCCTCCTGCTTTACTTGCGGTCTCCTCTGTTTCAGAAGCTGCTTTAGCCTCAGAAGAAGAATCATCTGCATTTCCGGCACTCTTTGTCTTATTAAAATCACTTATAAATGAATCAAGAGCTGTATCTGCATAATCCTGTGCTTGTTCATAAAGCTTGTTCTGATACGCCTCGTAATCCTCCTTGGAGTACTCTGTGGTATCATCAAGACCATCTTCGCCTTCAAGTTCTCCAAGCTCTCCAAGCTCCTGAGTAGGCATAATCATGCCGCCTGAAAAACAGCAGTCAAAGAGCATAACAACCTTACCGTGAAGCTTGCTGCTTATTATATGCTGCTTAAGCTCGGTTCCTGATATAGTATTATCTCCTCCGATGCTAAGCTCTGAGGTGCCGTCATTGTGATAATTGCCATGACCTGAATATGCGATAAATGTAAGTTCGTTGCTTGAAGCCGCAGCCGTATTTGCTAGCCATTCCCATACCTTAGTCTTGTAATTCTCACCGGTTCCGTCAGGAATTATCATCAGCTCAATATCAGATTCCTTGAATTGCTTGGTTCTGGTAAGTGTAGCCTTAAGAGCCTCAGCATCCTCTACCGGAGTATGACCAAGTGAGCTGTCTCCATCTACTGCTATAAGGAGAGCCTTGCCGGTCTTATCCTTAGCCGATGCATCCTTTTCAGCAATGTATGCGCCGTAAGGCTTCTTAACCTTGATGCTGTATTTACCGTTCGTGAGCGTTGCATCAGTATAGCTCTTCCAACCAGGATCCTTAGCATCAGGTGTATAACTATAAATCAAATCTTTAAGTCTGTCACCGTTACTAAGCTGCATATCCATGGTTAAGTACAAGCTGTTGTTAACTATGTCATCAGCAAAAAAGGTCAGCTCATCACCATTTGCATCCTTAACATTTACAGTTATGGACAGCACACGGAATCCAAAATATGTAGCATTACCGTATGGTACATAAAGTATACCAATCTCAGGATCCATGGCTTTTGTAACCTTGAATTCCTTTGTCTTATTGGCAACAGACTTATATTTGATTGTAAATGCATCCTTATAATATACGCTTCTGTAGCTTACCTGTATCTCCGGCTCTGCTTCTGTGGCATTGCTGTTGGAAGTATTGTCAGCTGCAAGATTGATTGAAGCATTATTATTGAGGGTAAATGAATCATCCTCATTTACGTATAGGAGCCTTGGCTGTGTCTCCGAATAAGAGGCATCGCTGTCTAAGTCATCGTTATCTGCAAGATTGATTGAAGCTGACTCAGCGTAAGCTGCCATATATTCAGCAATCAGCTCTTCAGGATCATATGGCATATCCTCATCAGCAAGCTCGAAAGGATTAGTGCTCTTCTCAAATTTATGCTCCTCCTGCTGCTTTAGCTCTGCATTATCAAGGGCAGTCTGACTGTCAAAGGTTTTAGATATGTCAGAAGTTATACCATTAGCTGTTCCGTTAGTATTGTCTCCGGTATTAGCGCTGTCTCCGGTATTAGCACTGTCGGAATCAGTTCCGGCGGATGTTGAATCAGTATTGCCTGACGCATCACCGGCTATGTCGGATGTTGAATTAGAATCCGAGGAATTGTTAACAGCATCTTCAGAACCATTAGCTGTACTTTCTGCACCGGATGTCTCAGAACCTGCAGCAGCTGACTGTGATGAATCGGCAGCTGTTGAATCTTCAGCTAAAGCCTGATTGCCAGAACCTCCCTGCTGCTGATTATCCTCAGAGCTTTGAGAGACTTCAGTACTTTGGCTAAGCTCAGCGCTTCCGTTATTATCACTGCCATCGCCTTCCAATGCAGAAGCCAGTTGGTTTGCATCTTCAACCACAGTGATATTGGCATCAGACTCAGTCTGAGCTTCTGATGCTGCAAAAGAAGTCAGGTTTAAGCCTGACGAGTACAGCGGTGAGGCAATCATGCTTAAGCTTAGCAAAACTGCCGCAAAGCGTTTACATAATCTGTTGATTTTCATACAAAACCTCTAATACATATATACATATTCAGCCGTTTATCTATAATTTTACAGCTGATTGTTCACGAAACTTTCTAAGAATTATAAACGAATATACATTAATTATACAAGATGAACATTGTAAAATTTGGTTTTTTTTATGTGTCAAACTGCAGATGCAAATGTAGGTATATGAGGGCAATGCGACCTTGTTATCGCCGCAACATTCGTAATGTGTTTATTCTATGTTGCGGCGTAACACTAAGCATTGCTCCATATACCTACATACTCACAAAAAAACTATATCTTCATACTGCAAAAGCATCCTTTAGTATACGTATCTTGTCGCCTGCAATCTCTACTATGTCAAATCTTAGCTCTGTGTTATACAGATGCTTATCTCTGCAATAGCATCTTGCAGCTTCTGCTATCTTAAGACGCTTATGTCTATCTACTGCTTCGGAAGGGTAGCCGTAATCCAGATTCTTGCGGTATTTTACCTCAACAAAGCACAGTGTATCACCATCTCTTGCGATGATATCAATCTCAGCATCCCTCACGCGGTAATTAAGCTCTGTAAGCGTGTACCCCTGCATACATAAAAAGCGTGCAGCTATGCGCTCATATCGGCTTCCGGTTGCACGCTTGTTCTGCTTGGTATTATTTTTTTTTGCCTGCAAATGCTCCTTCTTATTCTCCATATTTGTAGAGCAGCTTAAACCTGTTATGCTGCCGCGAACACCTTTAAGGTAAACACCCATGCCTGCGATTTCGCAGGCACCACATATTATAAAAGTACGGATTGCTCGCGCATATTCGCATTCCGGGCTATCGCCCTACGAGCTCTATCATGGCAGATTGCCAAATACAAAATCATTCTTGCACGCAAGCGTGCAGTCTGCTTTTGTATTCGCCAACACTTTTATAGTATGTTTCTGAGAAATGACTTACGGTAGATATCTGTGATACCATATTTCTTGATTGCCTCTATATGCTCCTTTGTGCCGTAGCCTTTATGCTTTGCGAAGCCATACTCCGGATGAAGCTTGTCATATTCAGTCATAAGCCGGTCTCTGGTGACCTTAGCAAGTATGGACGCAGCGGATATGGCAGGGCACTTGGCGTCTCCCTTAACAACTGCTGTCTGAGGCTCGTTTATACCGGGAATCGTCTTGTTGCCGTCCACCAACACGCATTGCTCGGTTCTGTACTTCATCCATTCGGCATACTGCCTTAGCTTCCGCTGAGCTTGCAAATTCTTCGCTAAGTCCGTTTTCTCTATGTCAGCTGCACCAGTAGTGTCAGTTGCACCGGCAGTATCAATATCAATATCAATATCAATATCAGTATCACCATCAGCACCACCATAAAAAGTGCAGTTGCAATTGCTTCCGCATTTTTCTGACTCAGCATTCTCTGCTGCTAAGACAGCTGCTCTCTCTTCGAGCATCCTGCGGCAATTATCATAGGCTTCCTTCATAGCCTCATAAGTTGCATTAAGTATATTAATCTCATCTATTCGCTCAGGTGAGGCACTGCCTATACCGTAGGCAAGAGCCTTGGATATGATATCCTCATAGATAAGCTCTCTCTTCTTCTCGCTTATCTTCTTGGAGTCATTGAGATAAAGTATCTCTGTCTCCTCATCCAACACGCAGCATCCTGCAACCACCGGTCCGCATAAGGGTCCTCGTCCTGCCTCATCTATGCCAAATACAAGCTCTGCGCTATCAGATATCTCTCTTTGATTGTCATACATGGCCTTGAGCCTATCTCGCTCAGCGCAAAGCCTTTCTTCCTTGGTCATCTGTATCCTCTTCCATATATCTTAAGGCATCAGCATATACTTTTGTTTTTTTTGATGGACATGGCAAAAGCTATATATACGCACAGCCAATCTTGAATCTCAGATACATTCACCGCGAAATGATGCAGCAATGCTCTGCGATGGAAAATGTCCAAAAAGTTATTAATTTATGTTTCCTTGGGTCTCTGCAATGAGATTCTGCCAAGTCTTCCGCTTCTGAATTCATCAACTAGGAGCTTAGAGCTTCTTGCATAATCAGGCTCGGCACCCTTCTTGATACAGCCTCGCTTAACGCTTATCAGGTCAAGAGCCGCAAGAGCCTCTATCGATACACCAAGCACCTGCACATCCATATTAGAGAGCTTAGCCTGGAACTCCTCCTCGGTTATACCGTATCTGTCAAAGAGCTTATCTCTGTAGAATTCAAGCATGAAATCTATAAGCTTAATGGATAAATCCTCAATATTTATAACCTGATCATTGATGGAACCAATCTCAGCAAGGCAGACTGCGGTCTCCTCATCATCGAACTTAGGCCATAGCACACCCGGTGTATCCATCAGCAGCAGTCCGTCATTGATATTAATCCACTGCGTTCCCTTGGTTACGCCCGGCTTGTTGCCGGTCTTGGTTGAAGCCTTGCCAAGCATGGAATTTATAAAGGTTGACTTACCGACATTTGGTATACCGCATATCATAGCCTTTAATGCACGTTCTCCCACGATGCCGCGCGCACGCTCCTTTTCACGTTTTTCCTCTATAAGAGTAGCTGCGGCCTTCCTTATCCTGTCTATGGAATCCCTGCCGCGGCTGTCTAAGGCGATTGCGATAATGCCCTGCGCCTTAAAATATTTAATCCATTCCTTAGTCACAAGCTCATCTGCGAGATCGGATTTGTTGAGCAGCACGAGGCGCTGCTTCTTGCCGGTAATACGTCCGATATCAGGATTTTCTGTAGCAAGCGGGCAACGTGCATCAAGAAGCTCTATCACCATATCGACAAGCTTGATATCGTTCTCCATCTTGCGTTTTGCTTTGGTCATATGACCCGGGTACCATTGTATATTCAAATGCTTCCGCCTTTCCCTGTCCTCTAACAGTGCTGAGCCTGCAAATACGCAGGCATAGTTGTCTACTTGATAAATGCCATTTCCTGCATCGGTACTATCTTAAACCACAGCTTACCCCTGATTGCTTTACGTTTAACATTGCCGATATTTGAGAAACGGCTGTCCTCAGATGAGCTGTTATTGTCACCTATAACAAAGTATTCATCATCTGTAAGCACGACATCATTTTCCGCAATACCGCTAAGTGCGACATTGCGGGTGTATTCAGAGTCGAGCACCTCTCCGTCTATATATACGTGTCCGTCTGCTATGCGAACTGTCTCTCCGGGAAGTCCAATAATGCGTTTTACATTGGATTTGCCTGTATCTGCACGCTCAAAAAGAACCACATCAAAGCGATGCGGATTACCAAGATCATAAACTAATCTGTTGACGAGGCAGACATCCTCGGCATTGAGCATGGGAGCCATGCTCTGACCGGTGATTATAGTCTGCCCCATAAAGCTGAATACCAAAAACCATGCAAATGATATTAGCGTAATCAAATAGACGATGCACCTGATAAGCTTGCGCATCAGCACATTATCGTCATATGTATAAAGACCCATTTAGATATTATCCTACATCGAGGCAGGAGCCTCCGATAAATTCTCTGACTATGGAGTAGGCCGGAATCAATTCTGTGGAAATCGGTATAACAAAGTCAAGTATCTTTAAAAGCTCCTTAGCCTTGAAATACTCATCCGAATCTCTCGGTACTCCGAACAATATACGCTCTGCATAAGGCTTAACTGCCGAGAGCTCATAAACTATTGCAGTATTGATAACTGCATCCGCATCCTTGGTATAAGGGAAGATATTTTCCTCCTCACCCTTTCTTACGTCAGGCCATTTGGCAAGAGTAAGCTGTGCACTGTGAGCTCTTGACCTGTCATCTCTGACGAGACGTCTTATGAGTCTAAGATCAGAGCTTGTGATGCGGTTGTGCTCATCAATGTTAAGCGGCGGCAGTGCCGATACACATACCTTGTACTTCTTCTCCGAAGGTATTGCGTAGGAAAACTGCTCATTAAGGCAGTGTATGCCCTCGATGATAAGCATATCCTTTTCACCAAGATGCATCTTATTGCCCCTGTACTCTCGCTTGCCTGTCTTGAAATTATATGACGGAAGCTCTATGGTTTCGCCGTTCATAAGAGCAGTCATATCCTCATTAAACTGATCAAGATCAAGCGCATAGATAGACTCAAAGTCAGGATTGCCATCCTCGTCTAAACGTCTGTCGGCATAATCAAGATAATAGTCATCAGCTGATATAACACGAGGCTTGATACCATAGGTTCTGAGGGAATAAGCTAGCCTATAGGCCGTGCTGGTCTTACCTGAGCTTGACGGACCTGCAAGGAAGATAAACTTCTTGCCTGAGTTTATAATCTCATAGCTTACCCTGCCCAATATATTATTGAAAATGGCTTCGCAGCTAAGTATAAGCTCTGTAGTCTTGCCCTCAACAACCGCCTGATTAACGTCTGCAACAGTCTCTGCTTCAAGCATATGAGCAAGTCTGTACGCATCTGCCTGCGCATTAAACAGATTCTCGATAAGATTGATATCAAGCTTAGCATCCGGATCTGTAGGCTCAGGGAGCATCAAAAAGAAGCCGTTGCCGTAAGGATGCAGGTCAAAGGATCGAATCTTGCCGGAGCTGTTAAACACAGAGCCATAAAGATATGTAGTATATCCTTCAAAGCAGGTAAGCGTAACCTTAGAGGTACGTCTGAAGCTAAGAAGCTTTGCCGTATCGGACATGGCATTGTCCTTAAACATATCAATAGCAGCCTGAACAGACATAATCTTCTTGGTTATTGGAAGGTCTGCCTCGATGTAATCATGCATCTTCATCCAAACCTTCTTGATTATATCCCTGCATTTTTCCTCGGTAAGAGTTGCCTTGAATTCCTTAGTGTATTTAGGGTAAATGAAATAATTACCGTTCATTGAGAATTCAAATACAATCTTACCGATATTGGCATGACCAACAACATCATCAAAGCTCTTAAGCATTATAACCTGAGCTGTTCTGGCATAGGTCTTACGTGCATACTCATTCTTAAAATAGTCAATCATTTCCCTAGTCTCCTTTTGATC
This sequence comes from Acutalibacteraceae bacterium, assembly GCA_963595005.1. Lineage (GTDB taxonomy): Bacteria > Bacillota > Clostridia > Lachnospirales > Lachnospiraceae > Avilachnospira. Next base: position 10,415 of record CAVBGP010000050.1, read on the forward strand.
AGACTCCTGCACTAAGCAAGATGTTGTGACTATGCTGCTGATAATACAATCTCGGAATCAAAAGTATCGCTGATGCCGTAGATAACAGATTAATACATACATTAAGTTTGCATGGAAATGCAGTTTGCTTTTGCCTCTTCTATAAGCTTAAGCTCCTTGCTAAGTGCAGCAGCTTTTGATTTTGCACTGTCACTCTTGCTTGATGAGGCAAAGCTTAAGGCCTCATTTACTATTTTCTCTCTGTGGCGGAGAAAATCAAGGTAAATGTCTCTTGACCTGGCTGCAATATGCTTGCCGAACATATACTCTGCTTCTGTATACTGCTCCCGCAATATATCATCCTCGGTGGCAGCATTATATGCTTCGTTGTTATATGTTTTGCTCTTTGTCTTAGGTCCATTAGCGGAAACATTAATACCAAGCTTATCTGGTATACGCACATCCATTATATAATAATATTTGCCCTCATCCAAGACCATATATTCTGTTCTTATCGTATATGAGAGCTCGTCAATAAGGAGTCTTCTGACTGCATCAAGGTCTGACTGAGGACTTAAAACCAGCTGTTTTAGATGAGTAAATCTGTCCAGCCTTCCGTCACGCAGTATGCGCTCCATCAAGAGGCCGCCCATACCTGCTATAACAGCACAGCTGATATCCTCAGTATCCGGTATTGAAGCAAAGCCATCCGAAAGGATAAGCTTAAGTCTGTCACCAACCTGCTCCTCCTCGCAGTTTTTACGAGCGATATCGAGCGGTCCCTTCGCCACATCCGCAGCAACCGCCCTCCTGGCCCTGCCATCCTGCAATGCTGATATGGCAACATATCCGTGGTCACAGCCTATATCAGCTACAGTATCGCAAGGTTCTATTGTTTCTATTATTTTCTGTAATCTTGTTGATATATTCAAATGAAGTTTCCTACTTTTATGGTAATTATTCCGGTGGCGGGCAAGGCGCATCGCACCTCTGAACCGCTACACAAGCGCATCGCTTATGCGATGTGGCGATGTGGTGCTGAACATTTACCTTTTATGATATATGACGGACGCAAACTACGACGGCAGCTTAACACTGAACTCACGCAGCTTAGACTTACTTTTAAGAAGCTCCTGAAAGCGTCTCATATCACTGCCGCAGGCTGCAATCTCCCTGTCTATATGTACATTAATTATCGCACGAATTGCCTCAGTCAGCCCCTTTTCAATCTCAGGCTGAGACATGTTAAGTATGCTGCCGCTGTGCTCCGGCTCAGCAAACATAGCTGCTGCCGCACGTCTTTCCTCCTCAGAGAGGTCTGCATTGTCTAAAAATGCAGCCGGCTCAAAGTTGTCCTTGTGTCTCTCTATTGCCTGCGCTAACAGTCTGCAGCTGCTAAGATTAAACTCCTCCGGCCTGATGTAGTTGAATACCACTGGGCAGAGATCCGGACGTTCGGTAAGCCAGGATATAACAAGCATCTCATAGCTTGCTGTAAAGTTATCATTGTAACTGCGAGCGCTTACTGTTCCAGCTGCTTTGTTATTAACATTTGGCCCAGCGGTCAATGCGCCTTGACTATAAGCCGCAGCAGTATCGCTGTCATTGGGCGATAAAGAATTGCCTGCACCTGCATTGTAGCCTGCATTAAATGCACTATTTGCAATATCTGCGCCAGAAAAACTACCTGTGCCTTCAAAATCACCTGCTCCGGATGCATTTACGGTACCTGCTCCGTAATTCATGGATTTAGATGTCCTTGGCTTTGGCTCTGTAATATCACGGTAGACATAGCTTCCGCCGTTTTCTATCCTGCGCTCAGTCATGCGCTTTAGCTCATCACGGTCAAGCATGAATTCGCGGCTCACCGCATCAATATAATTATCACGCTCCATCGGTTCCTTGAATAGACAGAGCCTGTCCACAGTCTCCCTTACAAATTCAGTTTTCTCGGCAGGATCTGCAAGATTGAAGCTGTCCTTAAGCACATCAATCACATATAGAAAGGCATTGCGTGCGTTCTTGATGCAGCGCTCATACCCTTCGGCGCCCTCGGCCTTAATAAACTCATCAGGGTCCTTGTATCGTCCTGTATCGAGCACCTTGACGTTAAGTCCGGCCGCATAAAGTATTGGAAATGCCTTGAGCTTGGCGTTTATACCCGCCTTATCACTGTCCTGAGTAAGGATGACATTGTCAGTATAACGCTTAAGAAGTCTTGCGTGCTTATCCGTAAATGCAGTGCCAAGGCTTGCTACAGCATTGGTAAAGCCAGCCTGATGCAATGCGATGACATCCATGTAGCCCTCGCAAAGCAGCAGATACTTCTGCCTTGATTTCTTGGCAAAGTTAAGCCCGTATAGCTGTGATGATTTGTCAAATATAAGGGTCTCAGGCGAGTTGAGATACTTCGGCTCTCCGTCTCCCATGACGCGCCCGCCAAATCCGATGACACGGTTGTTTGTATCCATAATCGGAAACATCACTCTGTTCCAAAACTTGTCTCTTGTGCCCTTTTCTGAAAATGTCACAAGTCCGGATTTGCTTAAAACTGCATCATCATAGCCCTTGCTCTTAAGATGCTTATATAGAGAATCTGTCCCCTTAGATGTAAAGCCAAGTCCAAAGTGAGTAATTGTAGACGGCTTAAGCTTGCGCTTATCCATAAAGTACTCAAGTCCTATCTTACCGTCAGGGCCTTTAAGCACGCTGTTATAATAGATTGCAGCCTCGCGATTTATGTCGAGCAGCTTCTGACGAAGCTCGTTAGTCTGCCTGTCCTCTCCTCCGGAACTCTCAGGAAGCTCAATATGAGCATTATCTGCAAGAGCTCTTACAGCCTCCTGGAAGCCCATATTTTCATATTGCATGACGAAGTCAATGACGCTTCCTCCGACACCGCAGCCAAAGCAATGATAGAACTGCTTACGCTGATTTACGGAAAATGAAGCCGTCTTTTCTCCATGAAAAGGGCAGAGCCCGAAATAATTCGCGCCCTTCTTGGTAAGCCTGACGTGTCGTCCTATAACATCGACTATGTCATTGGCATTACGTACCTTTTCAATTGTTTCGTTGTCGTATCTCAATATATTCTAAAAGTGTTGACGGATGCAAAACCAGACCGCGTGCTTGCATGCGTGGATGGTTTTGCA
>CAVBGP010000051.1:0-13515 GCA_963595005.1 Acutalibacteraceae bacterium
AGGCACCACATATTAATAAAAGTACGGATTGCTTCGCACTAACGTGCTCTCGCAACACTTTAGTGTATATATAATACCACCTTGACACAATGATGACATTTACTAAACATCTGCCAAGTCTGTTTCAATTGTGATAATGACATGTCGTATTTTGTCACATTGTAAACAAAAAAATGTAAATACTTAATCAAGTTTTACCTCTATAATTAAACCCAATACAATATATAAATTCAGCATAATACAGATGGCAAAAACCTATCGCCAATACACAACATATATGCTGTTTTGAAAGGGGATTTAAATGGAATTACTTAAAAGAGCTGAGCTTAATGAAAATAAGCTTCCCGGCAGAATTATAACAAATACAGTAGGAAAGGGTGAAAACTATCCTGTGCAAAGCGGCAAGATGACCATATGCTTTGCACATTATTCAGCTGAAAGCGGACCGATGGAGCCACACAATCATGCCGAAGAAACCGTAGTCGTCCTCGCCGGAGAAAAATGCTTTGTAAAATACGGAGAGGCCAAGGACAAGCTTACAGAAAAGCGTGAGCTGCATCCCGGCGATACTATGCATTTTCCTGAGCTTGAGTGGCATATGTTTGGTTACGAGGAGGGAGGCTTCCTTGATGCTCTGTGTATATATGGGCAGGTAGATAATATCAGACCTGAGGATATCGCGCGCGAGAAGGAGAAAAACAGATGATTTTAGAAGAGCAGTCTGAGATACGTAAGATATTAGCTAATACAAAATTACCGCGGTTTGCTCTGGTTAAGCAGCATTTCCCGGATGATGCAATTAAGGATGTACCAAAGTATCTTAATGATAAGCTTGCTGATCCGGAGATCAAGTCCAGGATTAAGCCCGGCATGACTGTTGTGCTTACAGGTTCGAGCCGTGAGATTGACAACATGCCTGTCATACTTAGAGAGCTCGCTCGCTTCATTAAGGCGCAGGGAGCTAATCCGTATATAGTGCCCGCTATGGGCAGTCACGGCGGTGCAACTGATGAAGGACAGAGGGAATTGCTTGAGGGCTATGGCATAACCGAGGAGTTTTGTGAATGCCCTATACATTCAAGCATGGAGACCGTCAGAGTCGGTTACGTCGACGATGATGAGGTGCGCATGGATAAATTTGCGCATGATGCTGATGCAATCATCCTGGTCGGACGCATCAAGGGGCATACTGCATTTCGAGGAACCTATGAGAGCGGCATGGCCAAGATGATGGCTATCGGTCTTGGCAAGCGTGAGGGAGCTGACAGTCTGCACAAATACGGATTTGGACGCCTTGGTGAGCGTATACCCAAGTTTGCCAAGGTTGTGTATGATCACTGCAATGTTGTATTTGGTGTAGCTCCTATAGAAAATGAGAGCGACAAGACCTGCCGTATTGAACTTATCAAGGCTGAAGACATTTTTGATAAGGAGCCCGAGCTGCTGCTTTATGCCAAGTCACGCATGCCGCGCCTCATGCTTCCGGAGACCGATGTGCTTATAGTGCGTGAGATAGGCAAGAATTTCTCAGGTTCAGGTATGGATCCTAATGTTACCGGAACCTTTGCAACACCATTTGCATCCGGCGGCATAAAGAAGCAAAGGACAGTTGTCCTTGATATCAGTGACGAGAGCCATGGCAATTACCTAGGTCTTGGCAACGCTGATGTAACCTCACTCAGAGCCTTTAACAAGATACGCACTAACGGCTGCTACGCAAACATGCTCACAAGCACAGTTCTTAAGGTCGGCAAGATACCGATGGTGCTTGAGGATGATGAGCTCGCGCTCAGAACCGCTGTCAAGCTTATGAATGAAGGTGACCGTGAGAATCCTCGCATGGTATATCTCAAGAACACCCTGAGCCTTGAGCATATACTTGTATCCGAGGCTCAGCTTGATGAGGTACGCACTCATACTGATATGGAGATACTCGAAGCCCCAAGACCACTTAACTTTGATGATAAAGGCAATCTGCTGGATTTCGCCTGATGCCAATGACATGAATTACAGGATACTTGCAGATAAGACACGATATCTAAAGGAGAATCAGAAGGGAGTGAACGAGATGTGTAAGGCTATGGAAGAACTTAGAAATGAAAGCTATGCTGAAGGTATGGCGCAGGGGATTGAACAGGGGATTGAACGAGGTATTGAACAAGGTATAGCACAAGGCCTAGCAGAAGGAATATCCCAGGGCAAACTTGATACCATTAAGATATTCTTAAACAACACCCACGATGCAGTGTTGGTTGCATCTTCTCTAGCAGAACCTATAGATTATATTAAGAAGATTGCCGAGGATAATAATATAGCTCTTAAATAAACACCCATGCCTGCGCTTTCGCGGGCACCACATGATATAAAAGCCACGGATTGCGATTATCAAGGTGGCAGATTTGCTGACTAAAGTCATCATTTAGACGATATGCTAATAATCACATAAACACCTACTGCCGGGATGAAAGCAAGCTTTCACCCCCGGCAGCTTTTATATATAGGAATTATCTAATTGTCAAATCTGCAATCCAGACAGAGGGTTACTCTACCTCTTCCTCTTCCTTCTCACCTGCAGCTACTCTCTCAGCCTCGCGCTTATTAGCACGTACAGAGAATATAACAACTATTACGGTAGCTATGATAAGCACCATGAATATAGGATGAGTATAGAAATGATCACTTGATGCAAGCTGACTTACACGTCTTAAATTCTCCTCGAACATCGGTCCAAGTATAAATCCAAGTATCATTGGAACTGTTGGTACCCTTGATTTAATCAGGAGATAGCTCATAAGTCCAAATGCAACCATGCAGTAGGTATCAAATACCATGTTTGCATTACCAATGGCACCGATACCGCAAAGCACTATAACTACAGGAAGCAGGAAGTTCTTTGGTACCTTAAGCACTGCAACAAAGAGTCTCATACCGATAAGCATGAATATCATCATAAACAATGCAGAGACCATCATTGCACAGAATATAGCATATACTACGGCGCCGTTCTTGGTGTAGATAAGCGGACCAGGTGCAACATTATGAACCTGTAAGCCTCCAAGAAGCATGGCTGTGCAGGCATCACCCGGGATACCAAGTGCAAGCAGCGGAATCATAGCTCCTCCGATGGTTGCATTGTTTGCTGTCTCTGATGCAACGACACCATCCATGATACCTGTACCATAGAGCTCAGGATGCTTTGAGGTATTCTTGCTGACTGTGTAGCTTATCATACAGCTTACGCCGCCGCCGATACCAGGAAGTATACCGATAGCAACACCTATAAGTGCTGAAACTATACAGTTAACAGTCTGAGAAAGTCCTTCCTTAAGAGTGAATCCGCAGCCCTTAATCTTGGCTGTCTCATTTACTATAAACTTCTGTTCCTTACGAACCTCTTCTGCGTACTTCATAACCTCACTGATTGCAAACAATCCGATAAGAAGTACAAGCAGAGCAAAGCCGTTATTCAACTGGTACATACCAAAGGTGAATCTTGGCTTTGAATCAATAGGCGCAAGTCCTACAGTTGCAAGCAAGGCACCGATTACAGCAGATATAAGTCCCTTAGGCATATCATGACCTGTAAGAGCGATAACCATTGATAATGAGAATACCGCAAGTGCGCAGTACTCATATGCCTGGAACTTAAGCGCTACATTACAAAGCACCGGTGTAAGGAGCATAAGAAGCAAAACGCCTATCATTGTACCGAGAAAGCTGAATACCACTCCGGTTCCGAGAGCCTTGCCTGCCTCACCCTTATCAGCTAACGGCTTACCATCAAAGCAGGTAGCAACAGATGATGGTGTGCCGGGGATGTTAAGCAATATAGCAGAGATAAGTCCTCCTGATATACCTCCGATGTACAGAGCCATCAGCATGCTTATACCCTGACTTGCTGCCATTGAGTAAGTAACCGGCAGGAACATTACTATAGCCATGGTTGCGGTAAGTCCTGGGATAGAACCGAATATAATACCGACAATGGTTCCAACAGCTATAAGTGCAATTGTTAACGGCTGAAAGACCGCTGTAAATCCTTCTAAGAACATATAGCTATTACCTCCTTACCAGTTAAATGCCTTCAGTATACCTGACGGCAGCAAAACATTCAGATGATACCTGAATATGTAATACAGTACTACAGCGCAGACAACTCCTACTATAAGCGCCGGTACATATGCCTTCTTCCACTCATGCTTAGGAGTAAGCACCAATATCTGGAAGAACAGATATATAATCGTCATCGGTACAAAACCGACCGCATCCATAAGTGCAACATAGATGGTGAGAATAACAAAGCTGCCTATTACCTCTCTCTTCTCATCAATTGCCTTACGGAGATCAAAAGGAGTCACCTTTCCTCCTGCTTTGATAAATGCTGCCCTCTTTCTAAATCCTCTAAATGCAACATAAAGGCCAAGAAAAAGCAAAAAGCCTCCCCAAAGATATGGTACAAAATGGTTAGTAAGCGGTGTAGAGCCAAGACCTGTAAAGGTCTGTATAGTCGGCACCATCAACAGATATGCCAGGGCAAAAAGAGCTATAACTATACCGGGTACAATATCTAACCTGTAGTTGGAATTTTTCTTCATAAAAGAACCCCTCTCCTTTCAACTAAATGTAGTCTAATTATGCCCGATTTTCGATTAACTCAATGCTAATATGTAAACCCTTTCTGTAAAGATATTGTTAACCTTTTTTATTTACACTGTACTTGTTTGAAACATATGTGTTATATTTAAACATTTACATATATATCAAAAGAGGGCAGCTGCGCATATCGCGTAACCGCCCTCTTACTATTTAGGCTGTCTGTCCGTGACAAGACCGTCCCGGACTTATGCACTATATTCTAAATCAAATCTGACAATTGCAGACTTCCGGATTACAGGAACTCCTTGAAGCTTGCGAAAAGGTCTCTCTGCTCCTGAAGATTCTGCTTAGTCTCCTCAACGTTTAATACATAAGGATCCTGGAAGCTGTAATCATTAACCTTCTGCTTCCAATCATCAGTAGATGTAACCTCAAGGATAGCATCATTGAGAGCCTTAACAGCTGCAGCATCAGTTCCCTTAGGAGCAAGGATAGCATACTCTGTATCTATCTGAAGCTCAGGAATTGTTGCTGATGCAGTCTCCTGGTCAGGAAGAAGTGTAGGAGCCTTGCTGAGAAGTGTGCAAAGTGACTTCATCTGGCCATTCTCAATGTAATCAGCTGCTGTTGAGTAAGGAAGTGATGTAACATCAACCTCACCGCCAAGAAGAGCAGTAAGACGGTTAGAAGCATCACCGGCATCGATGATATTGAACTCAGCGCCACCAAGGTTTGTAAGTACGCAAGCCTCGATATAAACTCCGCCGCCTGTTGAGATACCAAGCTTAATCTGTCCCGGATTAGCCTTAGTAGCATCGATAAGCTCCTGAAGGTTGTTGTATGGTGAATCAGCTGAAACAACGAGGTTCTCACCTGACTGGATACCGTATACAGCTACCGGCTCGAAAGCATCATAACCGAAATCAACCATACCTGTAGCCTCATTACCATTAAGAGCAGCGGTGTTGGTAAGGATATAAGTATATCCATCAGTATCGCCGTCCTTGTACTGCTGCATGCAGGTAGCACCGTTAGAACCGGTTACATTTGAGCAAACAACTGAAACTCCAAGCTTTGACTCAAGAGCCTGACCAAGCATACGAGCCATGTAGTCAGTATCTCCGCCTGCAGAATGTGTGATGTAGAAGTTGATAGTCTTATCAAAGGTGAAATCTCCTACCTCAGCTGCCTCTGATGAATCAGAAGCCTCAGCAGCTGCCTCAGTCTCTGCTGCAGCAGCAGTTGTTTCTGTGCTTGATGAGCTGCCGCATGCTGTGAGTCCCATAACCATAGCTGCAGCCATTGTCATAGCTAAAACTTTTTTCATTTTTTACCTCCCATAATGGTTAATATTAACTTACCGGATACATTGCAAAAGCAGCATATCCAGTATTGTTCATTATATTAAAACCAGCCGCCATATGCAAACAAAATTGATTGCATATGGCTATGTCTGCCTGCAAAGATACAGACTTATAAATTATCAGCTTAAAAGCTTACTGTTCAGCTTTCTCTGCTGCAAGCTCGGCCTGCTTAGCTGCCTTCATATTGGAACGAACAGAGAAGATAACTACCAGCACTGTAGCAATCATCAACACTATAAATATCGGATGATTATAGAAATAGTCACTGGATGTAAGCTGGCTTACTCTTCTTAAGTTCTCCTCGAAGGTAGGACCAAGTATGAATCCGAGTATCATCGGAACAGTCGGAACCTTAGCCTTAATCAGCAGATAGCTCATCAGACCGAAGCCAACCATAACATAGGTATCAAATACCATGTTAGCATTGCCGACAGCACCTATGCCGCAAAGCACTATAACTATCGGAAGCAGGTAGTTCTTCGGAACCTTAAGTACTGCTACGAAGAATCTCATACCTATAAGCATGAATATCATCATGAATATAGCTGATACAACCATCGCACAGAAGATTGCATAAACTACTGCACCATTCTTGGTATAAATAAGCGGACCAGGTGCAACATTGTGAACCTGTAAGCCTCCAAGAAGCATAGCTGTAACTGCATCACCAGGGATACCAAGTGCAAGCAGCGGAATCATAGCTCCTCCGATAGTAGCATTATTGGCAGCCTCTGATGCAACGACACCATCCATGATACCTGTACCATAAAGCTCAGGATGCTTTGAGGTATTCTTGCTGACTGTGTAGCTTATCATACAGCTTACGCCGCCGCCGATACCAGGAAGTATACCGATAGCAACACCTATAAGTGCTGAAACTATACAGTTAACAGTCTGAGAAAGTCCTTCCTTAAGAGTGAATCCGCAGCCCTTAATCTTGGCTGTCTCATTTACTATAAACTTCTGTTCCTTACGAACCTCTTCTGCGTACTTCATAACCTCACTGATTGCAAACAATCCGATAAGAAGTACAAGCAGAGCAAAGCCGTTATTTAACTGATAGAATCCAAATGTGAATCTTGGCTTTGAGTCAATAGGTGCAAGTCCTACTGTTGCAAGCAAAGCACCAAGTACAGCTGATATAAGACCCTTAGGCATATCGTGACCTGTAAGTGCTATAACCATTGACAGTGAGAATACTGCAAGTGCACAGTACTCATAAGCCTGGAACTTAAGTGCAAAATCACAAAGCACCGGAGTAAGAACAACAAGGATAGCTATACCAATGATTGTTCCGATAAAGCTGAATACAACTCCGGTTCCGAGAGCCTTACCTGCCTGACCCTTGTCAGCCAGAGGCTTACCGTCAAAGCAGGTTGCAACTGATGACGGAGTTCCCGGTATATTAAGCAATATAGCAGAGATAAGTCCGCCTGATATACCTCCGATATAGAGGGCAACCAACATACTTATACCCTGGCTTGCTGCCATTGAATACGTAACCGGAAGAAACATTACTATAGCCATAGTAGCTGTAAGTCCCGGGATTGAACCGAATATGATGCCCACTGCGGTTCCTATTGCAATAAGCAATATAGTCATAGGCTGAATAACAGCCTGAATTCCTTCTAAAGCCATGTACCTGCTCCTCTCTTAAAATCCTAATGCTGACAATATACCTACAGGAAGCAGCACATTAAGCTTAGTCCTGAAGATATAGAAGAAGAATACTGAGCAAATCACAGAAACAATTATTGCCGGAACAATTGTCTTCTTCCAATCATGCTTAGGTGTAAGGATTAATATCTGAGCAATCAGATAAACAATGGTCATCGGCACAAATCCAAGTGCATTCATCAATGCAACATAGATTGTCAAAGCCACAAAGCTTGCGATAACCTCTGCCTTATCGTTGATGCCCTTCTTGAAGTCAAACGGATCAAGCTTTCCGCCTGCCTTGATAAATGCTGCACGCTTTCTGAAGCCACGTACTGTAACATACAAGCCCAATACCAGCAATGCGCCTCCCCACAGATAAGGAACAAAGTGATTAGTGAGAGGTGTCGAACCTATACCGACGAATGTCTGTATACCGGGAACCATAGCCATATAAGCTATTGCAAACACTGCAATGACTATACCCGGAATGATATCGACCCTGTAATTAGAATGCTTTTTCATTCATTCCACTCCTTTCATAAAACCCTTCTAAGATATAAGATAACTAAAGCATAATGCTCTTGTTAACAATATAAGTACCGTTATGATAAGTGTAATTATGTAAATGCATACGGCGCAAAGCATTTGCATAAAATAAAAGTCACGAAATGCTTTTCGCTAACGTGCTCCCGCATCACTGCTTCAGGCTCTCATCAAGCAGCTGCAATGCAGTCTTAAGCTCCGGTAGCGGATCACTGTTTAAGGTTGACTCGTGAATCTCTCCCAGCGGATTAATCTGAAAGCCTACAAATCTGCCTCTTAAGAGAACATCCATGTGTTCTCCCTTTCTATGCAGATACAAACTACCAGGGATAAACTCTCCAAGCTTTGTTACCAGCTTCTTCTCTCTTCCTGCTTTAAGCTCGCTCACATCTCCTGCCCTGACATCAAGCTCCTTCATATCAGCACCCGGAACGCTTATATGCAGCAGACATCCGCTGAACATCTTGTTGAATCCGCCCTCATGTATCGGAAATGTCACATCAGCTATCTCAACATTTGCCAAAGCTTTGCTTCCTCTTATAAGCTCTCTGCTTAGGAAGCTCTCTGCCTTAATAACATTGATAAATCCGGCATTAGCTATGATGTCAGGTGTAAGTCCTGACTTTGGCTCATAGCTCCAGCTATCTAAGCAATCCAAGGTTCCATATCTTAATATAGCTGTTCTGATAGCCTGCTTAAATCCACTTAGCATCGGTCTGTCTACAAATATATAGAACAGAACAAGTGCCGCAACCGGAAGATATATCCATTGTCCTGCATTCTTAAACAGCATCACTAATGCAACTATCAGCATTGCAGTGAAATAAGCAATATTGGTAAGCAGGATTATTACTCTTTGCTTCTGCAGTCCCTTGAGCTCCTCTTGCTTTGTGCCCTTGCTTATGTCGGAACTAAATCTCTCCATATATCTCATCCCTACATAAAGATACTGAGGCATTGGTTTAATGCCCCTGACGTTTTTATTGCTGTGCATCTTAGACACACAAGCTTAAACCGTCGTTCTCAATCAAAAATGCTATCCTAATAGTCTTCCATATAGCTGTAAAGTATATAAAATAATACACTCTGAAACAAGTTTTTCACATTTGAACGCTTGTTTAGATTGATAACACATGAGCAATTATGCTGTTTCATAAATAGACAATTTTTTAACCAACTTTACGTTTAACAATATGGAGTTTTTTAGTAAACATTTTGTAAACAAGTGCCTATTATCCGGTACTCATATTAAGTACTAATAAAGAGCCGACGTAGTGTCAGGATTCCGGCTGTACTATAAAAGGCATGATGTGCGCAGACTATTGGTTATAGTTCTGGGACACTTCATGCCTTTTATTAGAATTATTATCTACATTGTAACATGCTTAATCTTAAGTAAGTGTGTTTTACAAATATAGATTTAATGATATGGGTTTAATTTCACTTCCATATTGAGAAAACTCGTGCAGGATTCTTCACCAGTATGTCATTAATAGCAGCCTTCGATGCACCACAATACTCTAGTGTAGGAACAAAATCAGTAAGCATGTAATCCAATCCATATGCTCTGCCTTGCGGTTCCATATATGCTGTAAGTGCTTCCTTTCTTCCGCCATCCACACCCAGCAATATCTGTGATCCATATCCCTTATCAATAAGCCAAGTCATATTTTCTGCTATCTCTGTATCCGGACGGTACTGAGCTTTATTGCTTTCTTCAAAGCAAAGATTAATTCCTGTATCCAACAGGCGCTCATAATAACGTCTGTCTGGATTACGCTGAACATGGCACAGCACGGTATGTGTTAAATCCGCGCCATTTTCTTTGAGAATCTTAACAATCTCAAGACCCATGGTTCCGTAATCTGTATGGAAGCTTATCGGACAGCCTGTCATCTTCTGAGTAAGCGCAGCTACCTTTATAGCCTTTTCCTCAAGCTTAGATATAAGTCTGTAGCTTGTGCCGGCCTTAATCAGACCAGCCTTAGCTTTTGTTCTTTCTACAACCGGGCCGTTATAGCTATGGATGTCCATGCCTTCTTCTATTTCGAGAGCCATCATCTCTGCAACTTTTTCAACACTTACAGTTGCAAGGAAACTTGTACGTGGGTCATAGTTGCTTCCCTTTTGAAATCCTGTGGTCATCATTATGTGACCTTTTCCTCGAAACGCCTCTGCTATTTCAAGCATCTTCGGCACATTTCTGCCACAGCCTATCGGATCCATACAAACCATGGTTTTTCCGCCAGCATCAAGAAAGCTATTAAATTCCTTCTTTCCCGCATCAACATCATCCATTAAGAAATTAATATCAACTTTGATTTCCGGGCCACCACTCCTAATCAAATGATCGTGAGCATCTGTGACTCCAATTTCATCAGCTGGTATATCTCCTAATACTGTTCTGACAATTTTACCCATAATTACGCCCCATAAATCATATTAGGTAATGCAACTGTAACGAATGGTATGTAGCTCATAAGCATCAGCATCGCAAAAAGCAATACATAGAACACACGGCAATCCTTGATGAAATCCTCTGTCTTACAGTTTGTAGCAGCACAGGTAACAAACATAAGGTTACCCATAGGTGGTGTAAGTGATCCAATTGCCATGTTGAATATAAATACCATACCAAACTGTACAGGATCGATTCCGAATGCAACAGCAACAGGTGCAAGCATAGGAGCAAGTACAATTTGTGCAGCTGTAGCTTCTATAAACATTCCAACACACAGCAGGAACACATTCACAAGAAGTAGGAACAAATACTTGTTATGGCAAAGACCAATAAGGAATGTGGTCATATTCTGTGGAACATTTTCCCAGGTAAGAATCCAGCTAAAGCAAGTAGCTGCACCAACTATAAGCATAATTCCGGCTGTAGTACTAACAGTATCAGTAATACACTGCCATATGTTATCAAGTCTTATCTCTCTATAAATAATTCCAAGCAACAAAGCATAAAAGATAGCTATTGCTCCAGCTTCGGTTGGAGTGAATATGCCAAAACGAATACCACCAATAATTATAATAGGAAGACAAAGAGGTAGTATGGCTGGCTTAAAGCTTTCCCAAAGCTCTGCTTTAGTAGGTCTCCGCTCGCTAAGTCTCGGTATGCCATTCTTCTTTGAGAACTTGCTTACTATAATCATCATTGCTACGCAAAGAATGAACGCTGGTCCAATACCTGCTACAAAAAGTTTACCTATTGATGTACCTGTGATTGAGCCATAAATAATAGCTGCAATTCCCGGCGGAATAAGCGGAGTAATCATGGATGAAGCTGCAGTGATTGCACTTGCGAATCCATTTGAATATCCAGCCTTTCTCATATCAGGAACAAGAAGTTTTGCCTCCATTGCTGCATCCGCAAGTGAAGAACCAGACATGCCGCCCATTAGCGTTGAAAGAACTATGTTAACCTGTCCAAGACCTCCGTACATATGCTGTGTAAGAATCTTACAGAACTTGAGCATACGTTCGGTGATTCCGCAATAGTTCATAAGAGCACCTGTTGCAACAAAGAAAGGAATTGCAAGCATAGTTACACTCTGCATACCTGAGATAACACGCTGCATAGCCATCATTGCATTTATTCCGCTGCTTGGATTTGCAAGTCCATAAGCTACACATGCTCCTAAGATTGCTGCAAATACAGGTACATTTAAGAATAACAGTACCAATAAAGATATTGCGCTTAATGCTATTGGTGACATTATTGTGCTCCTCCTTCCTCTGAATCATCCTTACGTATAAACTGTCCGCCTAATACTCCAAATAACTGATCTAGTATAATGAATGTATACTGTACCATCATGATTATGCATCCGATTGGCGCTGCGATATCAATATACTTATAGCTAATCTTGAAGTATGGTGTAACCTTTTTTGTTACTGATGCAGCCAGTTCAAATCCACCCTTGCAAAGATATATAAGAACAAGCATTGCTACAATATAGCAGAACACATCAAGTGCCTTACGTGCCTTTGGATTAAGTCTTGCAGCAATAAGGTCTATACTCACCTGTCCTCCCTTACGAAAAGCAATACTGCCTCCAAGAAATATGGTCCATACAAAGAAGAATATCTGCATTTCCTCAAGCCATGCAAGCGGATGTCCAAAGCACTTACGCATTACAACACCTGCAACTGTCATGAAAATAATAAGCAGAAGGGATATGCCTGAAATAATAGAGTCCAGACTGGTAATTATTTTCTGAATCTGTTTCAAACCTGAACACTCCTTTTTAATACAAAATGAGCCTCGGGCGGTGATTTTTCACGTCCCGAAGCCCATACATAACTACCTTATAATATTAGCTTTACCTTTATCAGCCGTTAATAATTGACTGAATCTTCTCATAGACTCCCTTGGTCCATGTACCATTTTCCTCATAGTCTGTGTAAAGCTTAACGCTAGCATCCTGGAACTCTTTGAATGCTGCATCATCAAGCTCGTAGATAGTAACTCCTGCATCAGTCATATTCTTCTGCATCTCTTCACTTACCTGCTGATAGAGATCATTATTGTACTGAGCTGCTTCCTCTCCTGCCTCAATGATTGCTGTCTGATATTCCTCAGGTAATGTTGACCAGAAATCCTCACCAACAATAAAGTTAGAGAATGTCATCTGGTGATTAGTCATGGTAATGTTCTTGCAAACCTCCTGGAAAGCATTGTTATAAAGTGTTGTAAGCGGGTTCTCTACTCCGTCTACTACACCCTGCTGAAGTGAGGTATATACATCACCAAGAGCCATAGGAGTAGCTGCTGCTCCGAGGTTGTTGAACATTGTAACTGATATATCATTGTTAGGCACACGAATCTTAAGTCCCTTAAGATCTGCAACTGACTGAACCGGAGACTTTGTCATAAGCTGACGCTCACCATAAATCCAGTTAGTAGAGATAATCTGCAGTCCCTCATCAGCAAGCTTAGACTCCTGTTCAGCCCACCAATCACTGCCTGTTATCTTGTACATTGCGCTCCAGTCATTGAAGAGGAATGGTCCCATAACAACACCAAAGTCCGGTACATAATCCATAAGATAAGAACCATCAGCTATAGTGCATACGTTCTGTCCCATGAGCATCATCTCTATAAGATCTGCCTTTGCACCGAGCTGGCTTGAAGGATAAACCTCCATCTTAACTGCGCCATTTGTTTTCTCTGCGATAAGCTCTGCCCACTTATCACATCCGTCATCAATCGGATCTCCGTCAACCTGCTCGTGACAAAGCTTTATTGTATACTGAGCATCTCCTGTTGCTGCAGAACCAGCACTTGCTGTTTCTTCTGAAGCTGCGCTTGAATCGCTGCCTGCTGCTGCAGTTGTTGCTGTGCTTGAGC
>CAVBGP010000052.1:0-13122 GCA_963595005.1 Acutalibacteraceae bacterium
TCTGATGGTTGTATAATATCAGATATTTTTATTATATTGAAATACATCTTATATTGCCTTGTGATATCTGAAATGTATTGTAAATATGGCAACACTCTTAGAGCTGTTTAGGCTCCAATTCGCTCACTGTCAAGCATCTCGAAAAACTCTTCCTTTGGTACCGGCTTACTGAAATAGTAGCCCTGTATCAAATCGCAGCCCATATTTTCAAGGAATTTGGTCTGCCAATCATTCTCTACACCCTCAGCTACAACACTCATACCAAGCTTATGCGCCAGGATTATGGCATACTCTATCAGTATCTCTCCCTTAGGCTCTCCTATCCTGTCCACAAGTGCTTTATCAAGCTTGACAACGCTAAATGGCAGAGTCACAAGCCCCGACATAGAGGAATATCCAGATCCAAAATCATCCATATCGAGTCTGAAGCCAGCATTAACCAAATCCACACACAGCTTCTCAACCTGATCATTCTCTATTGCAAATGATTCCGTAAGTTCTATCGATATACTGTCAAATGGTATACCATAGCTTCTCACTATTGCAGCATACTTTTCAGCAACATTTTCATTAAAGAGAGTCAAACGTGAAAGATTGATTGACGTACGCACGATTGGAAGTCCCTTATCAAGACGTTCCTTCTGCATGGCGCATACCTTACCGAATACATATTCATCCAATCTCGTAATCAAGCCGTCTGACTCATATGTCGGTATAAATACTCCCGGAGGTACAACACTGCCGTCAGATTTCCTCCATCTTACCAAAGCCTCTGAACCGTGTATCTTCTCATTAGCAGAGCTATACTTAGGCTGCAGCCAGATTACAAATTCCTCATTGGCAATAGCCTGATCAAAGCTGGTTTCAATAAGGTAACGCTCCTGCTCATCTTTAGCTATTTGATCATCATATACAGCATAATTGTTGATGAAATTGCCCCTTATGCTGTTAACAGCAAGTCTTGCTCTCTCACATATATCATTTACAGTAAGGCTTTTATCAACTTTATAATAAATACCATACTTGATTATCACATTGGCGTAAGGGCTGTCCTTTCCCAAATCATTCGTGTGCTTCATGCACTCCCTGGGATCATCCGAATGATGTTCAATAAGAAAATAAAATTGATTGTCCTTACGGAATCCAAACATTACGCCGGAAACCTTTTCAAATTTGTCAGCATAAAATCTTATTGCTTCCTCACTGTAACGCTCTCCGAGTATGCTTTCAAGCTGATTAAGATTGTCCAGCTCTGCTACAACCATTGAATAATCCTTATCCTCGGACGAACTAAGCAGCTCCTCGGCATAATGATTAAACGCCGGTCTGGTATACAACCCTGTAACCTCATCGTATTCGACAGCTGCCAAGGTTGCATCTGACTCGCGCAGCCTTATAATGCTCTTAACTCTGCTGAGTACTACCTGATTATTGTACGGCTTAGTAATGAAATCCGATGCTCCAAGCTCCAGACACTTAACCTCATCCTCCTCAACAGTACTGCCTGTTGTAACCATAACCGGAACACTTTGAAGCAACGCATCCTGATGCCATTGCTTCAAGAATTCAAAGCCATCACAGATTGGCATATACATATCAAGTATCACTATAGACAGCTCTCTGTAATACTTTTTGAGTATATTCAGTCCAACCTCTCCGTTTTCTGCTGTCACGACATCGTACTCCTTGCAGAGTATGTTCTTAAGTATCTCACGATTAATCTCAACATCCTCAACAACCAGTATCTTGCGCCTGCCGTTTTTCTTCATTTCTACCGTGCCCTGCTCCGGCGTTTCTCTATTGTGTCCAAGGTTCATCTAAGTACCCCCCCCCCGCCCTGAAAACGCTGTTTTTTTCGGGCAGGAGCGAAAATTCCATTTCTATATATTCGTTCCGATCAGCAGCCTTGATAGCCGAATGGTTCGGATTCGGGTGTACACATTCAGTCAATTTTTCCTTTTGATAAAGGTACTTTATGCGCACACAAACACATTTTTATACTACCATAAACTTTCAGTATTCTTCAACATGCTTATGTCAAATCCATGTTCTTTTTTTGTAAGATTTATTGTAAAAGTGCGAGAGCGCTTAAAGCATGATGCAATCCGTACTTTTATAACTATGTGGTACTCGCAAACACGCAGGCATGGGAGTACTTTAAAAGTGTTGACGATGCAAAAGCAGACTGCATCACATAATATAACAGCGAGACAGCCACAGCTGTCTCGCTGAAAGAGATTACATCGTTATCATTCCTCATTAAATATCGATTCTTGTATTACTTAAGCTCCGCTGTCTCCATAAGCATATCCTCCAGAGTCTTAGCCGCAAGGCTCAGAGTGTCGTGCCTGCGCTTAAGCATGCATACAGCACGTGACGGCATAGGCTTATCAAGCTTAAGAACATGCAGCCTGTCTCGGTCTGTACTGTGCTCAAGAAACTCTGTCGGGATGAAGCCCACTCCCAGGTCGCTTTCTATCATAGGCAGTATCTGGTCTGCTGTTGAAGCCTCTATCTCAGGCTTGAATTCGATGCCGCGGTCTGCAAATACATTGGCAAAGAACTCAAATGAGCCGGTATGTGCACCAAGCCCTATAATCGGATAATGCGAGAGCTCCTCTACCGTTACAATATCTCCGAAGCTTCCTGCAAATGCATCACTGCATACAGGTACCTCCTGCATACGTCGAAGCTCTTTAGAAACTATAGCCTTGTTTTCCTCAAGCGGGGTCGTGACTATAGCCAAATCCGCAAGACCATCTCTAAGTGTCTCAACAGCCTGTGGGGTATTGCTGTTGATGACGCGCACATGAGCACCAGGATATCTCTGACGGAAGGCTCTAAGAACCGGCAGCAAGGAACAGCGAAGCGCAACCTCAGTTGCCGCAATATTGACATATCCTGCCGCAAGGCCCCTGTCTGCAGCTATCTCTGCCTCTGCGGACTCAAGATGTTCAACCGCAGCTGCTGCATGCACATAGAGCTTCTCGCCCTCCGGTGTAAGCTTTACACCCTTTTTGCTGCGCACAAACAAGGTACAGCCTAATTCTGCTTCAAGATTCTTAACAGTTCTTGTCAGATTAGGCTGACTGGTATGCGTGGCCGCCGCTGCTTGGGTGAAGCCGTGATATCGTGCAACCTGATAAAATGTCTGATACGCATCTAGGCTGTTTTTCATTAGTCCTGCTCCGTCTTAATTTATATGTTTTCCATGACTGGCATTAGCCCTGGTGTGTCTTATTATACGCTCTCTCTGACAGAAATCTGTACAACACGTCTAACCGCATGAAGCACCGTTGGAACTACTGCTGAGTATATGATTACCTCAATCACTGTCTTGACATATCTCATCGGTATAGCCCCAAACATCGTTACCGGATTGTAATAGCCATATATCTTGGCATCAATAAAAAACGAGATAGTATTAAGTGTGGATATCATAAAGGCACAGACTGCTATTATGAGCATGGTCTGTCTGGCACTCATGTTAAAGTTCTTGGACTTAGCATAAATACCTGCCACATAGCCGGCAGCGGCATAAGGGATTATCCACAGCACTGTTGTAGCTGTTATGCCAAACTTCAGTACCTGATATATAAAATTACCGATAAAGCCGATTAAAAATCCGCTCGGGCCTCCAAGCAGGAAGGCTCCGACATATATCGGAAAGCTTACAAAGGTGAATCTGAGGTTAGCAAAATCAATGGAAATGTAGCCTAATATAGCGCACATTGCCGACAGCATACCTACTACTGCAATTTTCTTGGTTTGTGACATAAAAAAATCTCCTTTCAAATTGTGTTGCCACAAAGGAGATCCCCAGTCGTCCCTTGTCGGCAGCGGACGCGGAAACTACATCGCAGAATCAATCTTAGATTCCTTCGGCCGGGGACAACTTCCCATCCCCCGTAACTTAACGCATAGGTTCCTACTCTACTCAACAAACAGATAACACACTTGAGAACGCTGCACCGCCGTGTCTTGCACCTTGCCACATCGCCTCCCGCAAAAATCATCTGACTGCAACAGACAATCATGCTATCCATGTCAAATTGTACAAAAGTGATTCTGATAAATTATGCAATCTGCATATACATCCCATGATCACCGAATAACCAAGCTATGTTTGATGTATCAGAACACTTTAGTAACATAATATATGCAAATTTATGAATATACAAGGCCGTAAATTGTCCTTTTTTTGCATAAAAAAATAGGACATCACCCAATTGATATACTGCCCTATGGCAGGACACCAATTACAGTGACATCCCTTATTTTTTACGCCTATGTCTGCCTGTCAGAAGGCACCACATATACTAAAAGTACGGTTGCCATTATTCCGACAGATATGCAGCCTTAACCTGCGGATTAGTGAGCAGATCCTGAGCCTTACCTTCCAGAACTATCTTACCTGTCTCAAGTACGTATGCTCTGTGCGCAATATTAAGTGCCTTGTTAGCATTCTGCTCAACCAAGAGAACTGTAACACCGTCATCATTTATCTGCTTGATGATATCAAATATCTCATTAACATAGATAGGTGAAAGTCCCATGGACGGCTCATCCATAAGTATCATCTTAGGCTTTGACATCAGTGCTCTGCCCATAGCAAGCATCTGCTGCTCTCCACCCGAAAGTGTACCCGCCGCCTGATTAACACGCTCTTTAAGTCTCGGGAAGCGCTCATATACCATATCAAGATCGCGAGCTATGCCGTCAGCATCATTTCTGGTATAAGCACCAAGCTTAAGATTCTGATATACACTAAGGTCAGCAAACACTCTTCTTCCCTCCGGAACATGTGCAAGACCACGTCCGACAAGCTTAAAGCCCGGAGTATTAGCAATATTATCTCCCTTATAGATAACCTCTCCGCTGCGGGACTTGATAAGTCCTGTGATAGTCTGCAGGGTAGTTGTCTTGCCCGCTCCGTTTGCACCGATAAGTGTAACTATCTCGCCCTCTCCTACGGTAAATGACACATCCTTGATTGCATGGATTACACCGTAGAACACATTAAGATTTTTAACTTCAAGTATATTATTCATAGCATTAATCTCCGAGATAGGCCTTGATAACCTCGGGGTTATTAAGAACCTCCTTGGTGTCGCCCTCTGCAAGCATATGTCCAAAGTTAAGCACTGTCAGTCTGTCACAGATACCGCTTACAAGCTTCATATCATGCTCTATGAGCAGCACGGTCATATCAAACTTATCACGCACAAAGCGGATGGTATCCATAAGCTCCTGCGTCTCCTGCGGGTTCATGCCGGCAGCCGGCTCATCCAAAAGCAATAGCTTTGGATCTGTTGCAAGCGCACGCGCTATCTCAAGCTTACGCTGCTTTCCGTATGGAAGCTGACTGGCCTTGAAGTCTGCAAAGTCCTGCAGGTCAAATACCTTTATAAGCTCGTAAGCCTTCTCGGTTATCTCCTTCTCAACTCTTCTGTAGCTTCCAAGATGCGTAACACCCTCAAACAAGCTGTAGGTATGCTTCTCATGAAGTCCCACCTTAACATTATCAATAACAGACAGATTGGAGAACAGTCTGATGTTCTGGAAGGTACGTGCAATTCCATCCTTATTAATCTCTGTGGTCTTCTTGCCTGTGAGATCAACACCGTCAAGACGGATAAAGCCTGCATCTGCCTTATAAACACCGGTAAGCAGATTAAATACTGTAGTCTTGCCGGCTCCGTTAGGTCCAATCAAACCATAGAGCTCATTTTTCTTAATCTTGATACTAAAATCATCAACAGCCTTAAGTCCGCCGAAGGTAATACTGATATTGCTCACATCAAGCAGATACTTCTCATTATTGTCAGCCATCATCATACCTCCTTCGTACTGTCCGCAGTCTTGCCGTGCTTCTTCAGATACTTCTCTGATATAACCTTACGCCACTCAACCACCTTAGGTGCCGAGGTCATAATCATCATCACGATAAGAACTATGGCATATATAAGCATACGATAATCACTGAAGAATCTGAGCTTCTCAGGAAGTATCGTAAGTATAACCGCTGCGATAAGCGAACCGCGTATATTACCGATACCGCCAAGTACAACAAATACCAATATAAGTATCGACTGATTGTATCCGAAGTTCTTGCTTGTAGCCTGCAGGTTAGCTAGGTTGTGGCTGTAGAGCACTCCTGCAACACCTGCAAGAGCTGCCGATATGACAAATGCAGTCAGCTTGTACTTAGACACCGTCAGGCCTACAGACTCTGCCGCAATACGATTATCACGGCTTGACATGATAGCACGTCCCTGTCTGGAATTAATCAGATTAGTTATGATAAACAGTGTTATAAGCAGCAGGATTATGCCTACTGTAAATGTTGCATTACGCGGCAGGTTTCCTATGCCCTGTGCACCCTTGATGATAACCTCACCCGCTTCATCGAGTCCGAGGCTCTTAACATCCTTGAGTGACACATGGAAGCCATTGGCATCCACTCCCAAATACACTGCATTAATTACATTTTTAATAATCTCGCCGAAGGCAAGAGTAACGATAGCAAGGTAATCGCCGCGAAGTCTCAGTACCGGTATACCGATAAGGAAGCCGAATACTGCAGCAACTGCAGCTCCGATTAAAACAGCGATTACAAGCTCTGCCATACCCGGTATGCTGTCCCCGACCAAGCGGGCAAATATAGCTGAGCTGAAGGCTCCGACACACATGAAGCCTGCATGTCCGAGGCTTAGCTCGCCTGAGATACCAACAACCAGGTTAAGCGATACCGCAAGTATCATATAGTAGCATACCGGCACTAAGAGTCCCTTCATAAGAGAACTCATGTTGCCTGACATAAGCCACGCCTCCATGGCTGCATAGAAAACTATGACAAGTCCGAAGGTTATTGCATTTGATCTGATCTTCTTTGATTTAAAATTCATAAGTATACCTCCGATCAGACCTTTTCCTGAATCTTCTTGCCCATGAGTCCTGTCGGCTTAACAAGCAGGATAATGATGAGCAAAGCAAAAACTATGGCATCTGAGAGCTGTGAGCTTATATAAGCCTTAGACAGGTTCTCAACGATACCCATGACCATACCGCCTATCATAGCACCAGGAATCGAACCTATGCCTCCGAATACAGCTGCGGTAAATGCCTTGATACCGGGCATTGCGCCTGTCTGTGATGACAGAGTCGGATATGCTGAGCAAAGCAGCACACCTGCAATACCTGCAAGTGCTGAACCGATAGCAAAGGTAACTGTGATGGTACGGTTAACACTGATACCCATAAGAGTTGCAGCACCTGTATCCTCTGATACTGCAAGCATAGCCTGACCGGTCTTGGTCTTGTTAATAAAGAGCGTCAGCGCAATCATAACTATGATACAGGTCACAATTGATGCGATAGTTACGCCTGATATGATAAGCTCGCCGTCCATAAGACTTACAGACGGGATATTTACAAGCGATGTAAATGTCTTAGAATCAGCACCGAACACATGGAGTGCAGCATTCTGCAGAAAATAGCTGACACCGATAGCCGTGATAAGTACGCTAAGTGATGAAGCGCCTCTAAGCGGCTTGTACGCTATAGCCTCAACGAGTACGCCTAATACTGTACAGCCTACTGTTGCAACAGCTATCGCCACAATCGGCGGAAGTCCAAGACTTGTGAAGGTTACGTATGCCATGTAGGCTCCGACCATGATAACATCACCATGTGCGAAGTTCAGCATCTTGGCGATTCCGTATACCATGGTATAGCCCAAGGCTATGATTGCATATACCGAACCCAAGCTTATGCCACTGATTAGATAGCTCAGAAAACTGGACATTATTAGCTCCCCTTAAATACGGACAATGGCTGCATTTATAAAATGCAGCCTTGCGTCCTAAAATTAATTAAATTACCTGTGATAAATGTGACTATCAGTCAGCAAGAACATATGCTCCGTTCTCGATAACAACAGCCTTAGGTGCCTTATCAGGCTCACCCTGCTCGTCAAACTTGATAGCCTCACCTGTAAGACCGTCAAACTCAATCTCGGTCATAGCCGGCTCAAGTGCATCGCAGATATCGCTTACGCTCATATCAGGTGTGATGCCAGCCTTCTCAGCTGCATACTTAATTGCATATACGCAGTCATAAGCGTCTGCTGCGAACTGAATAGGAGTCTCACCATACTGCTCATTATACTTTGTAACAAAGTTAACGGTAAGGTCATCAGTTGCATCAGCTGAGAACGGTGTAAGAAGCATCAGACCCTCTGCAAGTGAGGTGTCAAAGTTCTCAAGATTAAGGATACCGTCCATACCATCGCATCCGAAGAATATCGGTGAATAGTTAAGCTCCTTAGCCTGCTGAAGAACCAGAGCTGCCTCAGTGTAATAGAAAGGAAGGAATACGAGCTCTGCTCCTGCATCCTTCATCTTCTGGATCTGAGTCTTGAAGTCTGTCTTAGAGTCTGCTGTAAATGCCTCTGCTGCTACGATCTCGATACCGTAGTTAGCTGCATCTGCATCAAATGACTCATAGATACCCTGTGAATACGGATCTGAGCTGTCATAGATAACGCCAACCTTGGTTGCAAGCTTATGCTCTCCGATATACTGTGCTGACTTAGCTCCCTGTGCAGGATCTGAGAAGCACATACGGAATACGTTAGGATTAGCTGTGATATCCTGAGTGGTTCCTGAAGGAGTGATCTCAAACATGTTGTCATCAGCTGTCTCCTGAACTACTGCAAGGCAAGGACCTGAGGTAACTGTACCAACCATCATCTGAAGTCCCTGATCCTTAAGTGTGTTGTAAGCATTAAGAGCCTTCTCTGCATCATGCTCATCATCCTCAAATACCCACTTGATCTGATGTCCGTTGATGCCGCCCTCTGCGTTGATCTCATCTACTGCAATCTGTCCGCCGCGCTGTACTGCGATACCATAGATTGCTGCGCCGCCTGTAAGCGGGCCTGAACCACCGATAACAAACTCGCCCTCAGCTGATGCTGAATCAGCCTCTGTGCTCTCTGCAGCTGCCTCTGTCTCTGCTGATGAATCAGAAGCTGCGCTGGTCTCTGTTGTGGCTGATGAGCTTCCGCATGCTGCGAGTGAAGCTGTCATAGCTGCAACAAGTGCTAAGCTAATAAATTTCTTCATAATTTGCCTCCCTGTTATTTCTCCCCTGAAGCCCAATCAATATACCTATTAATCAGGTTCAGTCACTTCATGATACTCTAAAGGTATCATGCTTTTCGTATGCAAAATATTATAGGTATAATAGTAACTTAATTCAATACTTATGTACAAAATAGCCGTGTCTCTTTGTGCAATTTTGTTATATTGCCCAAGACACGGCTATGTTTTATTGTGTCATATTGGTGAATTTATACCTTATTATCTCCGCACATAATACCATTCAGTGAAGTGCGAAATACATTACATTTTATGATACTCTTCAAGAACTTTGTCGAGCAATACCTCTGCCTTCTTATAAGTTTCCTCTGACATCTGATTGAATGGGAAGATAGCGCGGTCTGAAATCTCAAGACCTCTGTGTATCATAAGTTTCTTAAACAGATGTGAGAAGTTCGTATCCATTCCATAAAGCGGCATAAGCTCGTGTGTAAGTCCCGATAGCTTCATAGCTCTGTCAAACTGTTTTTCCTTTACAGATTTTACAAGATCGCTCCAAAGCTCCGGAACCAAATTAGCAAGTGCACCTATACAGCCGGCACCACCTGACGTAAGATTATAAAGGAACTGATCATCAAAACCTGAATACATCTCAAACTCATGTCCCTTTACAGCAAGAAGCAATAAGTTTGTATGATTAGGTTCTGCAACCGAATCCTTTAATCCCTTGATATTAGGATGCTTTTCCACAAGCTTCTTAAGTGTTTCGGGTGCTATAGAATGGCCACTTCTTGCCGGAAAGTTGTAAATATAAACATTACCCTTTACATCCGTTGCAAGCTTATCATAATAAACAAATATCTTTTCCTGATCAAGCCCATAATAAGAAGGTCCTATAACCATAGCTCCCTCATATCCCATTTCAATAGCTTCATTTGAGAGCGCAGCCGTATCCTCATAATTAAGGCTTCCGCTGCCTGCGTATAGCTTTACTCTTCCGGCAGTATAATCCGCATAAAATTTAAAGAAATCATGTTTTTCCTGTTTTGTAAGTCCTGTAAACTCACCCGAGGAACCCAGCACCAATATGCCGTCTACTCCTCCATCAATCAAAAAATCTATTACCTTTTTATTTGCCTCATAATCCGGTTTCTCATTTTCATCAAAAACCGTAATTACCGGTACTACAATTTCGCACATATTATCACACCTCTTTTAATCCTATATAATGCAATTAAACTCCGCTTACATATAGTTACATACTCTGGCTATAGCCATCTCGGTATATCCAAGTGATTCGGCCTTAGTATATTTACCATCTGCTACTTCCTTAATTTCCTTCATAAGCTCGTCGCCAAGCTCCTTCATGGTTTTTGTGCCATAGATATATGGACTCGCATCAATATCAATATTATCTTCCATATTCTTAAAGGTAATCTTATTTCCAGTTATCTTAATTACCGGCACTATCGGATTACCTGTAGGAGTTCCTCTTCCGGTTGAGAATACAACTATCTGACAGCCTCCGGCAACCATAGCTGCAACTGATGAAGGATCATTACCTGGAGTATCCATGATAACAAGGCCCTGCTTTGAATCAACCTGTTTAGCATAATCATAAACAGCATTTACAACCGTATGTCCACCCTTGTGTATGCAGCCAAGTGATTTTTCCTCAAGAGTTGTAAGTCCACCCTCTTTATTTCCTGGAGATGGATTGCCTTCTCTTATATCATGACCTACAAGCTTTATTGCATTTTCATAGTTATGGACAATCTCATAAATTCTGTCGCTTACTTCCTTATTCTTTCCTCGTCTTGCAAGTATATGCTCAGCTCCGATAAACTCAGTGGTTTCTGAAAGAATAGATGTTCCGCCTTGTTCCACCATACGGTCACTCATCTCACCTATAAGCACATTAGCAGCAAGTCCTGAGGTCGGATCTGATCCACCACATTCGGTTCCGATAATAAGCTCAGAAAAATCAAATTGCTCCTTCTGAAGCAGCGAAGCCTCCTGAGCCATCTTCTTGGCCGCACGCACTGCCTTTTCAATCGTCGATATGGTTCCGCCATTTTTCTGAATAATAAAGTGTTCAATAGGCTTATTGGTTCTTTCCTTTATAGCCTCAAGAACAAGATCCATCTGGCAATTTTCACATCCAAGAGAAATCACTACAGTTCCGTATATATTAGGGTTAGCTGCATAACCAGCCATAACATCCATAGTAAGCTGCTGATCATTAGGAACCTGTGAACATCCATTCTGATTATTAAATGTTACAGCTGATTCAACCTGAGATGCTATAATTCTAGTAGTATCTGATGCACAGACACTGGCTGGAAGAATTAATATCTTATTTCTTATGCCAACTCTGCCATCTGGTCTTCTATATCCCATAAATGTCATCTTATCCATTTTATATATCTCTCCTATCTACGATATAACTCAATAATAATCAAAGTGCTTCTCTGTGGTTCTCAACATTATGTACATGAACATGTTCACCAACGTGAATGTCACATGCAGCAAGGCCTATATGCTCGCCATACTTTACAACCGGAACGCCCTTAGGCATCTCTGTGATTGCAACCTTATGAAAAATCGGAATATCTGTTTTAGCTGTAATCTGTTTAGTCTCTCCTGCTGCATCTCTCCAGTAAATCTGGTCTCCAGCCTTTATTAATTCAATAGCCACGACAACAGTATCCTTCGGATCTATAGCAGCTGCATTATAAGTAACTTCCATGTGTATAACCTCCTAAACATATACCTAATATTATAATTAATAAAATCAATTCTTTTCATCAAGCGGAAACTTGGGACAACCATACTTATGAGCCCACCAGTTTGTAATAAACGGAACAAGAATAGCAGTGATAACTACTGATGCTGCAACCTGTACCGTAGCAGAAGAGACAAAAGGCTCTAATGTCGGATCAGCCAGACCCAAAACTGCAGGAACTGCCACAGCATTGCCTGCTGTTGTAGCAACTGCCCAACCTGCATAGCCTGGTCGTTTTGAGATAACTCTATCACAAAGGACGATAAATAAACCACCAATGATGCATGTAATAAGGCCTAAAGCAATACCCGAAAGACCACCAGTAATAACATTTGTAAGATTAATTCCTGCACCGAGGGTAAGTCCAACAAAAGGAATCATTATCGGGCCTGCCGGAGCAACAAAATCAGAAAATGACTTATCGAGATTTCCTAAAATCATACCAATAACAATAGGACAAATTGCTGCGATAATAGATAAAATCGGAACATTTGCAAGTCCTGATGCACCCATAGCTACTAATGTAAAAAAGGGACCATCATTAAGTGCAAGAAGAGCCATAGCTCCACAATCAACCTCATCTCCATATGTCTGCATAAGTGAGAGATATACAGAACCATTACTATTAGTAACTGCGCAAATAATTGCTAGTGCTGAAAGTCCTAAGAAGCCTTCTGCTCCAAACACCTTGCCAACCAGAATGCCTATAGCCGCTCCAATCGCAAACTTAGACAAAAGCAATACTCCTCCACGTTTAAATACGCTTCCTATCTCATTAACTTGAAGCGTGGTGCCAAGACAGAAAAGCTGAATACCCATGGCAGTGGCCGCTCCTGCATTTGAAAATGTTGCTGTTGTAAGTCCGCCTATCTGAACAAGGTCGGGACAGAAGGTGTTTATACACGCACCGATAAGAAGAGGTACTATCATCATTCCTGCTGGAAACTTTTTTAAGAAATTTAAAATCATTGCTATTCCTCCTAAATATTAACTGTGACTCCCTGCTAGTTCGTATATACGTACCCGGTATGTATTTACATACCTTACGCTTTGTAAAATAGCATTTTTGTTAATTAATATCAATATTAAATGGTGTACTTTTATTGTTTTTGTTATTTTCCTACAATTAACAGTTTTGTTTTATGACATTTATAACAAAAGCCTATAGAACTTGCGGGATTTATCTGTTAAAATTCGATAGAAAAGGTGTAATGAATTTTGATTATTATATGG
>CAVBGP010000053.1:0-13117 GCA_963595005.1 Acutalibacteraceae bacterium
TTACGTGCAAGCACGTAGTCTGCTGTGTTATCCGTCAACACTTTTAGAATAAATATGGAATTGAGCCGCTCCTACGGCGGCAGAACGGAGATTATATTATGGTCAAGAATATAGCTTTAATCAGAGGAGATTGTGCAAGCCCGGAATTTGTTGAGCAGGCAGTAAGAGTGCTCGACAAGATTGCGGCAAAGTACGGACATACCTTTAATTACACAGAGACCTATATGGGCGGCTCTGCCATAGATAAGTTTGGAGATCCGCTTCCGCAGTCAGAGCTTGATAAGTGCCTTGCAAGCGATTCTGTACTCATGGGCTCGGTAGGAGGACCTAAGTGGGAGGGACTTCCGGGCGAGAAGAGAGCAGAGCGCGGACTCCTTAGACTTCGTGCAGGCATGGGCTTATACAGCAACAACCGTCCTGCCAAGATCTGGCCACAGCTTAAGGAAGCTTCACCGCTTAAGTCATCAATAGTAGATAAGGGCATAGACTTCATCATAGTCAGAGAGCTTATAGGCGGAGCTTATTTCGGAGAGCATACTACTACAACCAATGAGGCCGGCGAGAAGCAGGCACTCGATCTTATGCCCTACAGCGAGCATGAGATAGAGCGTATAGCACGCATAGGCTTTGAGACAGCCATGAAGCGCCGCAAGAAGCTTTGCTGTGTTGATAAGGCTAATGTCTTAGACACAAGCCGTCTCTGGAGAGAGGTTATGCACAGACTGCAGAAGGAGTATCCGGAGGTTGAGTACAGTGAGATGTTTGTAGATAACTGTGCTATGCAGATAGTCAAGAATCCTGCTCAGTTTGATGTTATCGTAACTGAGAATCTCTTTGGCGACATACTTTCAGATGAGGCCAGCCAGATTACAGGCAGCATCGGCATGATACCGTCCTCAAGCCTTGGAGACGGAACAAGAGGACTTTATGAGCCTATACACGGCTCTGCACCGGATATCGCAGGAGAGGACAAGATTAATCCTATAGCTACCATACTTGCTGCAGGCATGATGCTTCGCTACAGCTTTGATATGGCAGAGGAGGCTGATGATATCGAGCGTGCAGTAGGCGCAGTGCTTGATAAGGGCATACGTACAGCAGACATCATGAGCGAGGGCTGCACACTTGTAGGCTGCAAGGGTATGGGAGATGCCATACTGGCTGAGCTTTGATGAGTCTTAGCGACTTCCCCATAGGGGCAATCATATATTTTATCTGTATAGCAGCACTGCTTGGACTTGTTATGGGGAGCTTCTGCAATGCATGGGCCTGGCGCATAGTGCATAATGAACGCATATCCAGAGGCAGGAGCCATTGTCCGTCATGCGGACATGTGCTTAATGCCCTGGATTTGTTCCCGCTCCTTAGCTGGCTTATGCTAAAAGGGCGCTGCCGCTACTGCCATGCACCTATATCAGCGCGCTATCCCATAACAGAAGCCGTATCTATGGTGATATATGTGACCATATTTTTGAGGTATGGCTTTACTATCGACACAATTCAATTTATAATCTTAAGTAGTTTGTTATTTACAGCATCACTTGTAGACCTCGATATTATGGAGATACCGGACAGGATGCTGGTTTTGGCGTCTTTAGCTTCGCTCCTGAGACTGACTCATGGGCTTAGCGTATTACCGGACATGCTTATAGGCTTTGCGGCAGTATCAGTGCCGCTCCTTATATTAGTACTCATAGCAGAGAGGATACTCAAGCGTCCTGCCATGGGCGGAGGAGATATCAAGCTTATAGCTGTGCTGGGGCTTCATTTCGGGGCACTTAAGACGCTGCTTATACTTATTATAGCCTGTATAGTCGGGCTGATTGGAGCTGCCATATCCGGCAGACTTAAAGGAAGTGAATTTCCGTTTGGACCTTCGATAGCGATAGCGGCATGGATAGTCATGCTTATCGGAGACAGTGTCGCAGTATGGTATCTGGGGCTGCTGGGACTGTAGCAGGCAGTTATATTAACTGCGGATAAAGCAGTCAGCCTGATATAAAGCACACACAAGAGATACAAAATACATAACATCATGCGGCAAAGGCTGCAGAGAATAACAGCTATGGATATCTAATGCACATACTATGCATATCAAATATAAGGCTGAATTAAGGGTGATTACGTGGGTAGTATGATAGGATTACAATTTGACGGTGCTGAGGTGACAATGGCTCAGTATGCGGGAGGTACGCTGCGCTGCCATACAGAGCGACTGCCGGACAATCTGATTCAAAACGATCAGATAGTATCGCAGGAGACATTTGCAGCATTTCTCAAGACCTTTAAGCGCAACGGTGGCTTTACCGGCAGTGCCTGCTCCGTGGTTCTGCCTTTTTCGGTTGCTTATTTCAGAACCTTATCTATGCCGGTTATGACCGAGGAGCAGCTTAAGCTAAACCTGCCGTATGAATTCAGAGACTTCATCGGTACCGAGAGCTTCAGGTATAACTTTGATTATGCCTTTGACGGCTTCGAGGACAATGAAGCCGGCGAGCATGAAACCATGAATCTCATGGCAGCTGCAGCACCTAAGGATATGATTGAGAGGTACGCACAGACACTTAGGAAGGCAGGGCTTAGGCTTAAGGTTGCCATACCTACAGAGATGTCTCTTGTCAATATCGCCCGCAGTGCCATGCAAAACGGAGCTGAGCTTGACAATGAGGAATGCATATGCAGACTAGGCTATGACCATACGATATTCAGCATCATAAAGGAGGGCAGGCTTGTCGCCTTCAAGATTATTGATATAGGCAGCGCTCAGGTAGATGATGCTATTGCCGAGCAGTATAACATAGACAGGCATCTTGCGGCGGATTACCGCAACAAAAACTATGAGTCGGTGCTC
Organism: Acutalibacteraceae bacterium; assembly: GCA_963595005.1. Lineage (GTDB taxonomy): Bacteria > Bacillota > Clostridia > Lachnospirales > Lachnospiraceae > Avilachnospira. The sequence goes on from CAVBGP010000053.1 coordinate 2,852, forward strand.
GACAGCAAGACCTGCCACAATGTATACGATAAGCTTGGTCTTGAGATTATGAAGACCATTAACTTCTATCGTTATGAAAATGCAGATTCAGATATTTCGCACATAACATTTATAGGAGACTGCGAGTGGATAGGTGACAGGCTTGATAATGCCATAGGCTATGCTGATTTTAAGAGCAGAAGCATTACCGACTGGCTCTTAACAGGAGCTGCAGATGAGGCACTTTGTGCACATTGTGCGCTTGCGATAGGAGCGATAAGCAGATATGAATAAGATACTAGCCATATTTACAAGGAAGAGAGGCGTAAAAAAGCCCGGTAAGCTCCCGTCAAAGCGCACTATGAACCTGTATATCAAGGTTAAGGACGGCAACAGCTGGCAGGTATTTGTGCCGCTTGCCATATTCCTGGCATTGGTAGTGCTGTGCATATACAGACTGGGCGTTGTAGACAGACTTAATAAGCTTAATGATCTCCAGCAGCAGAACTCTCAATTGGAGGCACAGCTTAATACTCTTAATGAGCAGATAGCAAAGTACCCTGAGCTTGAGGAGGAGTACCGCAGATTTACTACCGGGTACCTAAGAGAGGATGAGCAGGGACTGTTAAAGCGCTCACGCATATTTGATATGATAGATGAGTGCACGACTAACCTCGCAACAGTCAAGAGCATCAGCATAGAGAATAATCAGGTGGGACTCGTAGTTGACCTGGTCTCACTCAATGATATTGAGGTGCTTCAGGACAGACTTAATGCTTTGCAAAATGTAGATGAGATTAAGGTCTCAACTGCAAGAGGCACCAACAATGTCGAGGTAGAGGGCAATATCATCTTTACGGTTAAGCGCAACACTGACAGTGGCAGTGATAATGGCGCAGACAGTGACCTTAGTGCAGAGGAGAGAGCATCAAGACTGCAGCAGTTCTCACAGGCAGCAGCCGATGCGAGAGAGTTAATAACAAATGCAGCCAATCAGGCGGCATCAGGCATAAGCTCTGCAGTGAGCAATGCATCATCTGCAGGAAATAGGGCGAGCACAGGCAGCTCAGCGAGCAGTGCGGCTTCCGTCTCAGGAAGCGGAAACGGTTCAAGTGCAGGCTCAGCTGCAGCTGGCAGCCAAGGCAGCTCTGTCGGAACCACACAGACTATAAACGGAGATGAGGTAACCGTATACCAACAGGGACAGTTCCCATCAGCGTTTGGTTTTGACAGCCTGGAAGCAGGACAGGCACAGCTTAATCAGGCAGGAGGCGGTCAATGAAGAGAATAATATCTATCAGAGAACTGGCACTCCTCGCTGTACTTATAGTGCTTGCAGCCTACTACTTCGTGGTACAGGGACCGGTTGCCAGGGAAACAGAGGAGCTTGCAAGCCAGAAGGTTACACTAGAGAATCAGCTGACTGATGCCAGTATCAAGGTTGCATCTATGAATAAGATGCAGGCAGAGCTTGATGCAATCTATGCAGAAAGCGACGGCTCGCCACAAGTACTGTCAGACTACAGCAACAACAGAGTGCTGCTGCAGGAGCTTAACATCATCCTCAACATGGCAGATGAGTTCGACGTAAGCTTCGGTGACGTAAGCTTTACTGACAATGTAATGCGCCGTGAGATAACCATAAGCCTTACAACTCAGACCAAGGAGGCCGCTGAATTTATCGTCAATTCGATAGAATCAAGCAGCAACACCTATCTGGTTACAGGCTTTAACACAAGTGACAACAATAAATCGACATGGTCCTCGTCCATATCACTCGTAAACTACGAGTTCGTAACGGATGAGCAGGCAGCTGAGCTTGGACTTAAGGACGGTGATACAGAGGATACCGGTAAGACCGAAACAGAGCGGCTTGCAGAGGAGCTTAATAATGGGATAAATTAATTTATGCTTAGAAAATTACGTACTTCCAAAGCATTTACACTTGCCGAGATAATGATCGTGGTTGCCATAATCGCGATTATCTCGGCAATAGGCATAGGCGGTATACTCAGTCAGATAAAGAGCATCCGACAGATGAAGCTGGACACAACTGCCCGGACTATATATGTTGCGGCTCAAAATAGACTTACAGAGCTGTATTCCTCGGGCAACACCGAATGGAATGCAGCTTTTTTGGAATCTAAGGAAGGTACTCAGGCAGACAGCAAGATAAAGGCTGTCAAGGTCACTAAGAAGCCATCTGACTGGGGAGAAAGTGAGTTTAAAGAAGGAGACCTCTATGCCATAGTAACTGATCAAGCCGATGACTACACCAGGAGAGTGCTCTTTCCGGACGGAACCATCAATGAGGAGCTCTTTGACGATAACTGGGTAGTGGAATTCAATCCCAACAGCGGTTATGTGTATGCGGTTTTCTATAGCGAGAAGCTTACATCTGACCAGTATTACAGTGATGATGCCTCACCAAACTTCTCGGATCAGGGAGTAACCCTCAAGGATATAGCGCGCTCCAATAAGGAATCTCGTATAAGCAATTTCTATAGTCTCGGCGGAGTAGGCTACTACGGCGGCTCCATAAGCATTAATGAGAAATACGATGTTCAGGATCTTACCAACAGTATACAGGTAAGTGACGGGGCAGAGCTTAAGCTGAGCTTCATTACCTTGATACCTAAGGCATATCAGTCGAAATTTGTTGACCTTGAGGTTATATTTACAGGACTTGTGAGCGGAAGCACTCAGACCTATACATATAAGGCTAATTACTTGGGTCCACGTAAGTCAACAGAACTTATAGTAGACAGCCTTAACACCAAGCAATATGGCTCCTTCTATAGTAACTTCTGTGATAACAACAGATCAATAACAGCTCTCCCGAACCTGACATTAGATGAGAACTTTAAGATTGCCTGCAAGAGCTATGACGGCAACTTTATACCGGGTGAAAATGTCAAGGTAACTCTTATATCCAAGGTAAGAGATGATGAAGCTGCAAAGAGTATTACCTCAGAGCTGGTTATCAACAGCCTGTTTAGCTGCAGTCATACTAACAGTATGGGAGCAGGTCCTATAAGCGATGGAGGCAGCAATAACAATGCCAAGGCATATATCAGAAACGGCAGACATCTGCAAAACCTTGATACGGAGACCTCACATGTCAATATCAATGATACGGCAGCCGGAAAGTCGCTTACCTTTACTGAGGCTATACAGACTGAAGATATAGATCTTGATATCACCAAGACCGGAGATTGGGTTAATGCCTACGGACCAAGACCATTTAAGCCTATAACTAACACCAGCCTTGCATCCTACGACGGAGGTAGCAAGAAGATTAACAGACTCACAGCAGGAAGCGTTGCAGAGTCCGACTTGATAGACTCCGGAGATAATATTGGTAAGGTTAAGTCCGGTGCAGCAATTATCAAGCCTGCTAATGCAGGTCTGTTTGCTGACTTTGCAGGTAGCAAGCTCTCCAATATAGTTCTTACAGGAACTAAGGCACAGGGCACTGACAATGCAGGCGCTATAGCCGCAGTGGCAAGCGGTGCTAATCTTACTGTTGAGAACTGTCAGGTATATCTCCAGAGAACTGATTATGCAGATATAGTAAATAAGATAGCCATTACAACTGATGACAGCAGCGCAGATGCAGCAGCTAAAACTGTTCACGATGAGGCTCGTATCAGCTCTGAAGCCGGCAATGCAGGCGGACTTATAGGAAGAACCGGCGATACAGCCGCTGGTACAGCAACTGCACTTACAATCAGCAAGAGCTTTGCCGCAACTATCATAGACGGAACCGCAGGTACAACAATACCGACATCCCCAACGGAAGGAGTAAGCAATGCAGGAGGTCTTGTAGGCTATAGTGCGGGTAATCTCACTATAAGCTCATCCTATGCTGATTGCTATATTGCAGGCTCCTATATAGGCGGACTTGCAGGATACGGCGCAGGCAGCAATATTATAACGGGCTGCTACTCTGCAGGCTTTGCTGCATTGAACAGTGACATTAATATAGCTGAGACAAGCTCAGGCTTCCTATCTGCAGGTAATAACGCAACAACGCTAAATGGCTCCTATACCATATTTGATACCGGTATAGAAAAGGAGTTGTCAACGAGATGGCATACGACCAATACTGAGCTTGATGCAGCAACTGTGGCTACAGACTGTTATTACAGCAACAAAGCAGATCACAGCGAAGATATCCCAGGCGCAAAGTATACATCGGCCTCAAAGCTTAAGGAGTCAACGGTTACAGAAACCGACGGCACAACCACAGATGGCCCTATACTTGTGATGAATAAGGTTAACGGCAATGCATTTAATCTTAATTCGTCGAGCAGTACTACACCATATAACGTAAGAGTAGGTATACAGCTTACCACCTATAACTATCCTCATATCAATGGTCTGAGACACTACGGAGACTGGTCAGAAACCGAGATAAAGCCAGGAACTCTCGTGTATTATGAGACCTACCATGACGGGAAGTGGGGCTTTGCCGGAGGTGGCGTAAATACACTTAGAGCCAAGACCGATGACACAAGCTATATAGTTGATGACGGCTATGCGCTTATCTACAGTGCGGACAACAAGGAGGATGCTAAGCAGAAGGTAGATATCTATTTTAATACTGATAATACTGATAATACTGAAGGAGCTATCGTCGTAAGCTTAGAACAGCTTTCTGACGCTCCGGCAGCAGAAGAAATAGCTAATTCAGGCTCTACAGGCTGGGATAAGGCGATATTTAGAAAGTTAGGCAAGAGCATAGATAATACCGGACTCTCTGTCGAAACAGATGGCACTTTTATGACAGAATCGCCACGATACTTAGATGATGCATTTTATCTGCCGATAATAGTTAAGACCGGTGATACGGTTGACCGTTATTTCTTCAATCCATACTTTGCGAAGACTGTAGTATCGGTAACCAAAATTGACACAGATAGTATACCAAGGTTCTCAGAGGATGAGTCCGATAAGTCAAGTCTATCAGTGCGTACACCAAGACAGCTATATCTCATGAGCATTTTCTATGAAATATATGCTGAAAGAACTAAAAAATGCGTATTTGATCAGGAGCTTAAGCTTGATTATTCAACATATGATTGGAGTGCTCAGGGCGATTACTTTAATAAAAAGTTTGTAGATAATAAAACAGATTTTGAGTTAAACGGCAAGACCATAACTATCAACACAAGCAGAACCCAGGCACCGATAGGCAGTGAGTCTACACCATTTGCAGCAGAGTATGACGGACACAGCTATGTCATAAGCGGCATGTCGATAGCAGCTAAAGAGACTGAGGATGCAGGTACAGTCAGTGCCGGACTGTTCGGAACTGTCAGCGGAACCCTCAGCAATATAGTTTATACAGCAGACTACTCAGCAAAGAGCGATGCCAGCAACTATGCGGTCAACAATGGCTACAGCATAAGCGACAACGGAAGTAAGTATTATGTGGGAGCTATCGCAGGTCATCTTACCTCAGAGGGAAGCATTGACAATACCGCAGCGGCAGGACTTGTTATCAACAGCTATGCCTATAACAATGCCGAGATAAATGCGGGAGGACTGGTAGGACTTAACGAGGGAAGGATAAGCTCTTCAAGTGCGGATCTCCCGGTTATAATGATACGTACTAACGGCGGTGCAGGCGCCTCGACAGCAGGCTTTGCCGGCATAAACCGAGGCATTATAGAGAGCAGCTACTGCCTAAGCTATATCAATATCGGCCGAGCTGCATCCGACAGCATAGGTCAGGTATATCTCGGAGGCTTTGCAGCAAGAAATAACGGAAATGCAAGCATCTCCTACTCTTACTGTGCAACGGCAACAGTTTCGGAAAATATAGACGATGACAAGAGAAACGGATTCACCTTATCAGTTGGCGGCAATGTAAGCGACAGCTGCTATATCGATGGCGGAAACTATTACTATGTAGACAGCATCTATGCATTAAACAGTGAAGATGCCAACACTGCAGTAACAGCCGTTACAGGCAGTCAGCTCTCTTCAACAAGCACGGACAGCACAGTTGATGAGCTTAACGATATGGTCAGAAACGGTGCGTACAATACTGCTGTTGATGGCGCAGCTGCATATAATTGCCAAAACACTGCTGCGCAAACAGATGGAAAGTATCCATACCCAACTATTGTCAAGGATGCAGAGGGCAATTATGTTCACTATGGTGAATGGATTATCGATGCGGATTATTCTAACGCAGGCTTTGTATATTGGGAGTATGAGGAGGGAGGCTCAAACAGAGGCTATCATTTCTATATCATAGATGCTAATGGCAAAGAGTACTCTACTCTCTGCACAGCTCATGATGATGGCGGAGTCATAAGTGATTATGGCTACGGATATTATTATAGTAAGTCGTCAGGTGATGATGCTTCAACAGCTCCAAGCGTATCATGGGAAAATGTAAATATAGGCGATAAAACAGGTTTTGCAAATGCAGAGCGGTATAAAACTGCAGAGGATAAACTGAACACACAGTTTGCAGGTAAATATAACTTTGTGCTTTATAAGACAACTAAGGATGCAGATACGACAGGAACATCTAATCACGAGAAGAAAGACAATGGTATGTTCCTCATCAACAGCTCATACAGCATCGACGCAGGCAGCGGAAGCGAGGATGTAACCGGCGGTGCAGCCTATGCAGTCTGCAAGCTTACTGTCAAAAAGGGTGCCACAGAGGAAAGAACTCTTAACTATGTATTCTGCCCGTTCTTTGCCAAGAGTATGATACTTCATAGCTATAGCATTGATTCAGGCTCAGCTACGGCAACAGGCATCGGATATCCGGGCAGTGCTGATGGAGCAGATTACGACAGTGAAAAAAAGAAGTATGAAAATGCCCAGCTGACTAAGTCTTCAGGTACAAGCGGCACTACTGGAACCACAACATCCGGAACAGACGATACATCAAGTATAGCAGCAACGACTGACGGCATCGGCGACACAATCGAGATTCCTGACTATAAGCAGAATGGTATCCCGTTTGAGATTCGCTCGGTATATCAGCTGCAGAATATAAACTGGAGGACCGACACCTACAATGCACTGACTTCGATAAATGAAAGCACAGTAAATGTAAGTGCATCAGTATATCCGTATCTGAAATGGTATACGCCTGACTCAACCGATATTCCTTCCAATGATAACTATAACTATCATTGGAAGCAGACACATGATGTAGACGGAACGAAAGCTAAAAGCCTAGATGATGCTGCAGGACTGGAGGATGCCGACCGCAAGACCTTCATACCGATAGGTGGCCTTTATGATGATGTAAAGACAATAGGAAGTTGGGGAAATCCTTATGCTAAACCCTATATCGCATACTTTAACGGTGATTATAACGGGGCAGCATATAAGATAAAAAATATAAGGATTAATGATGCCGGACAGACAGTCGGATTATTCGGAACCACAATATGTGCAAATCTAAGGAATATAATAATTTATTCTGACAGGCAGGACCGAATACAGACGAATAAGGCTGGATATAACTGGTACTGTTTAGGCGGCATGGTAGGAATGGCAGCTAAGGGCTATATCACAAACTGTACGGTTTCAGGCTATGTTATAAAAGATAATCGTGTATATTCAGGTGCCGGAGATGCGGATGTCGGAGGTCTTATAGGATTTTGCGCAACTAATATCATGAAGTGCAGTTCGAATAATGATATAGTTATAAACAGAAGCTATGGAGAAGCTTCAGGATATACCAATTCCAATACTGTTTTTGTCGGAGGTATGGCAGGCATATGTCCAGGAACTATAGAGAGCAGCTATAGCGGAGGTAGTATAGAGAGAACTGAAGCATCCTTAAATCAGTCAGGTGTGCAAGTGTACATCGGAGGCTTTATGGGAGGCGAGTGGTTCAGAGCAAGTGGACTTCAGGATCTGACAGGCTTTGCTGATCTAGAGAGAACAAATATAACGAACTATAGCAAGTATAAACTCCCGGATCCTACAATCAAGAACTGCTATTCATTTATCAAACTTCCGTCAAAAGGAGCAATAACTATAGTGCCATTTGCTTCAAAGGGTAATCTTAATACAAGCTCGGCGGCGGCAGGAGTACCGATTAAGATTATAAACTGCTATTACTTTAATGAATACGCAGCGAATAATACTCAGCCGCAACGAGAATACACACATAATTATAATTGGACGAGATATTATACCTTTGAATATAGCCATTATGACAATAACGGCAACTTGGTTAATGATAATGACTGCACAGCAGAACAACTGAAAAACATCATGGCACTGGATTATTCTGCGATGGCAGGCTCTGCGGATGATACGGGTTCATTGCTGTATAAGCTTAATGCCGGAGGCGGAGGCTTTGGTAAGGTTACCACAACCGAGAACGGCGGTCAGTCTATCAATGGCAAGTACAGCTTCCCGGGAAGTGACAAGGAGCTTGTCGGACAGAATTATCCATTCCCGACTATAGTTACGCAGGAGGATCCATTTGACTCGAGCAAAACTGTTAATGTGCATTACGGACAGTGGCCTAAGGGTACAGCGCTTTACTCAGATGCCTCCTCGATGACCTTGGATCTGTTGTCATCGACCGGCGGAAGTGATGATTGCACAGCATACGTAGATGTTAAGTTCTATAATAACAGTACAGCAGCTGCTATGGTCTCTGAGCCATCCTTAAGCTTTAAGAGCGGAGACGAAAATATAGTCAAGGGTAACTTATCGCTATCAACAACAGATGGAGGCAGTACAGTACCTCAATATTATGTATTGAGACTTGACGGCTGGACGCAGGGCTACGAGACTATTACCATAAACTACACACATAGCGATGGTGAGACATATAAAACGGTCATCAATCTGGCAGTTACAGCGGATATGAGTATCAAGGTATGGAGCACAGACAGCACGAATTCCAATCCTAAGGTCGGAAGTACGGCAAGCTACACAGCTAATGTCTACGCTGCCAATGATAATGTTAATCCCATACAAGCACTTGCGTTAGCTAACTGGGTGGCAGATACTGCAGATGAGAATATTGCTCAGGTTCAAGAGGATAAAAAGCTGGATGATGATGGCAATATAGTTATCACGGTTATGGGCAATAAAGTAGGAAGGACAAAGCTTAACATTACAGCAAATGGCATCCAGCCTAAGAACTATGGTAAAGTGCCAAACAAAACAGAGAGCAGAACATTGCTTTCCCAGACCTACAGCATGGATATCAGTGTAACTCAGGCTGAGGCAACGACAGCCAAGGTTCAGCTGTATAACGGTGACAGCAGATTGGATTCGGACAGCGACCATCCTGTGGCAGTGGATTCCGGCAAGGCAATAAGCTCTGACAGCACAAGTGCGGAAAACTTTGCATATTGGACAGCGCAGGTCACAAACGACACCACATTAAATGGTGGCAAGACCTTTGCAGGCTGGGTAACCGAAGATGGCAAGAGTGTTACAGCTGATACTGCATTCAGCTCCACAACCAAGGTATATGCAAGCTGGAAGTGTACTAAGGTGATATTTACCGACGAAGGAACTGAGAGAGGAAGCTTTTACTATTACGGCGGAAGCTTCTATACTGACAATACTCTGCGTACTACGGCGAGTGCTGCACCGCAGCCGCTTGCGACACATGGCAGTGATACATTTACAGGATACTGGACGACTGCAGATGGAGATGTAACCGGCAGCATTAGGGTGACTGATAAGGACTGCAGCTTTATCTCAAATGCTCTAAGCAGTGTAGATGAGAACACGACAGAGCTTACGGTCTATGCAGTGTTTACCGGTGACACAAGCACTACACAGTAATAAAACAGGATATATATGAGCTGCAATAACGTACAAAATAAATTGAGAGAGCAGAAGGGGGCATCACTTGCGATGGCCCTCTTCCTGCTGATTGTTGTGACGATTGTTGCAACTATCATGATTAACTCTGCCTATTCCAATGCGGGCAGAGTAAGACGAAACATCAAGGCAGAGCAGAACTACCTTGCCGTAAACTCCGCCGCGGAGCTTGTCAAATCATACCTAAGCGGCGTGACCATGACCTGCGTCATCACAGAGACGGAAGGGTCTGAGTCATCAGGAACTACTGAGAAGTGGGTAACATATGATGCCGGAAAAGGTAACGCTAATAACGGAGACAAGCATATATGGATTTTCCAAAAAAACGGAATAAATTACTATGTAGATGTTACCGGAAACTCGAGAGAGCAGGCATATGTGTATTTCAGAAATAACGGAGGTACTGAAATAACAAGTGATGGAGATATTCAGACCGCAGGTGAGCGT
>CAVBGP010000054.1:0-12972 GCA_963595005.1 Acutalibacteraceae bacterium
AATTAGTTCTTGCAATGTGATGAAAACTATGATAGTATTTCTTTTGTTAGCAAAGACTAACAAAAGTTAACAATAGCTAACCTTAATAACCTTTATTTTTAAGGCTTATAGCATATTGCAATAAGCAAAGAAGTGACTTAAGGATAGCTGCAACGGAGTCTAAGATGTCGGAAGAATATTTGGTTAATTATTGCGCACCTACTATGGCTGGGATTAAGACCGGAAGCCTGTTCAGCTGTTTCTACAGCAATGAGGAGGAGCTTAGGTCGGATTTAAGACGCTATAATCAGATATTTATGCCAAAGGGACTATTCCTCATCCCTCTTAAGATAAGCGGAAACCGAGCTTTGCTTTATCTCTTTAGGAGGGATAAGCTGCAGAGTGATCTTGAGGGTAATGAAGCAGGAAGCATGCTGCGTAGCATAGGCTACGATACAGATGATTACCGCAGATGCTTGACCAAGCTTATCTGGAAGCTTAGAAACAGTACGGAGTTCCCTCATGAGATAGGCTTATTTTTAAGCTATCCGCCTGAAGATGTTAAGGGCTTTGTGACTGACAGTGCCGATAATTATAAGCTGGTCGGATACTGGAAGGTTTACAGCGATGTAAATGCCGCAAAGCGTACCTTTAACGAATATGACCATTGCACACTTGATTACAGCAACAGGGTTAAGAAGGGTTTGGGAATAGAAAGTCTTATTGTTGCATAGTTACCAACCATGCCTACATGTTCGTAGGCATCACATATTAATAAAAGTACGGATTGCTACGCGCTTAAGCGCTCTCGCAATCAACACTTTTAGAGCAAGATAAGGAGAGGAAGGTTCAACGGCTTTTGCCGTAAGCTGGCAGTTGGACAATCAGGCTACAGCTACATTTACAAGATTATATCAGCACTGCATCCTCCAAGCTTTTGTATCCGCTGAATGTGACAGTTCGGTTATCAAAATGCAGTGCTGAATAATATATATTTTCGAAAGGAACAGGTATTTTTGAATTATGAAAGCAGCAGTTGTTTATTGGAGCGGCACAGGCAACACAGAGGCTATGGCAAATGCAGTAGCAGAGGGAATGAAGTCTAAGGGAGCAGAGGTTATCGTTTGCACACCGGCTGACATCGATGTAGCAGCAGTTAAGAGCTGTCAGGCAGTTGCACTTGGCTGCCCGGCTATGGGAGCAGAGGTTCTTGAGGAGACTGAGTTCCAGCCTATGTGGGATGAGCTTAAGTCAAGCCTTGCCGGCAAGCAGGTTGCTCTGTTTGGTTCATACGGATGGGGAGATGGTGAGTGGATGCGTTCATGGGAGGCTGATGCTTCTGATGCTAATATCTCACTTGCAGCAGAGAGTGTACTTGCTAACAATGCACCTGATGACGAGGCTCTTGCAAAGTGCAAGGCACTCGGAGAGACCCTTTGCTAATCTTTTAAATAAACAATATCAACATCAAAAATAAGGGCTGTGCGCTATTGATTCAGGTCAATGGTGCACACCCTTTTTTTAGCAGTGAATATGATTGCAGCGGTCTCTGCGTTGCAGGGGCGGTACAGTAATGTTTCGTAATGTGACAAGGATATTGTGAACTACAAATTGGATAGCAACTATACTAACATATTTGCAGGCAGCACATATTTACAAAAATATGAATATCCTAAACCTCTATAGCTTGAGATAGCAGGAAACCTGAGATATAATTGGCAGCAAGGCATGTATATAAATTTGTTGTTGACAAACGCTTCGTATGTGAGTATTATGTGCACTGTATAAATTATCAGATAGATGCATAATTAAACAATACATATAATCAAAAAAGAATCAAGCGGGTCAGCTCGCGTTATATCCAGGAGGGATTGAGATATGAATAAGGAAAATATTAAAAAGATTGTGCTTGCCTACTCAGGCGGACTTGATACATCAATCATTATTCCATGGCTTAAGGAGAATTATAATAATCCTGAGATTATTGCCGTTGCAGGTAATGTCGGACAGGCTGATGAGCTTGAAGGACTTGAGGAGAAGGCAATCAAGACAGGCGCTTCTAAGCTTATCGTAGCTGACCTTGTTGATGAGATGGTTGATGAGGTTATAATCCCTTCACTTAAGATGGATGCTAAGTATGAGACCTACCTCCTTGGTACTGCATTTGCAAGACCGGTTATCGGTAAGAAGCTTGCAGAGATTGCTATCGCAGAGGGCGCAGATGCTATCTGCCACGGCGCTACCGGTAAGGGTAATGATCAGGTTCGTTTTGAGCTCGCTATCAAGAGATTTGCTCCGGATATGCCGATTATCGCTCCTTGGAGAGAGTGGGATATTAAGTCACGTGACGAGGAGATTGATTTTGCTGAGGCACACAAGGTTCCGCTTAAGATATCAAGAGAGACTAACTATTCTAAGGACAAGAACCTTTGGCACTTAAGTCATGAGGGACTGGATCTCGAGGATCCTTCCAACGAGCCTCAGTATGAGAAGCCAGGCTTCCTTGAGATGGGAGTTTCACCGATTCAGGCACCGGATGAGCCGACCTATATCTCAATTGACTTTGAGGCAGGTGCTCCGGTTGCATTTAACGGAGAGAAGATGAAGGCTTCTAAGATTATCGAGAAGCTTAACGAGGTTGGCGGAGCTAACGGCATCGGAATCATCGATATAGTTGAAAACCGTCTTGTAGGTATGAAGGACCGCGGTGTATATGAGACTCCCGGCGGTACTATTCTCTACTTTGCTCATGAGCAGCTTGAGATGCTTACAGTAGATAAGGATACCTTACACGAGAAGCAGAAGCTTGCAGTTGATTTTGCAGACCTTATCTACAATGGTAAGTGGTATTCACCGCTCAGAGAGGCTCTGCAGGCATTTGCTGATGAGGCAGACAAGTACTGCACAGGTACTGTTAAGCTTAAGCTTTACAAGGGCAACATCATCCCGGCAGGAACAACCTCACCGTATTCACTCTATTCAGAGAATCTTGTTACCTTTGGTGAGTCAGATTATGACCAGGGACAGGCAGCAGGCTTCATCAATCTGTGGGGACTTCCGATTAAGGTTCAGGCTCTCAGAGAGCAGAATCGCCTTGGCTGATTGAAGCTAGATTAACGGAATAAAACGTTTCTTACCAGAAATAATAAGGGACCGCTTATGTAACAGTATGCGGTCCCATGTGTATTTATTAGTTTAATCATATCACGAGCATGGGTGAGGTTAAGCTGGCAAAGACGGAACAGGTTTAACGAAAAGCATACACTGTGCGAAGCAGATGTGTGTTCAATGGCAGGCAAAATAATAAAGACAGTTGACTGTGCAGCAGTCAGAAAAGACATTACGGAGAAATATATGGCAAAAATGTGGGCAGGACGCACCGAAGGTGTGACGGACAGCATAGCAGATGATTTTAATTCCTCAATCAGCTTTGATTCAAGGATGTACAAGCAGGACATCACCGGCAGTATGGCACATGCGGCTATGCTGAGCTCAGTAGGCATCATCACTAAGGAGGATGCCGATGCACTTATAGACGGACTTCAGGGCATACTTGATGATCTTGAAGCAGGAAGGCTTGGCTTTGATCCGGCCTGCGAGGATATACATATGTTCGTTGAGCAGGTACTGACAGAGCGTATCGGTGACGTTGGCAAGAAGCTGCATACAGCACGCAGCCGTAATGATCAGGTCGCACTTGATCTTAGGATGTACCTAAGAGATGAGGCAGCTGAGCTTGACAGCCTTATAAGAGAGCTTATAGAGGTTGTTGTACGGGTGGCAGAGAAGAATATGGGTGCAGTAATGCCGGGATACACACATTTGCAGAGAGCACAGCCCATATTGTTCTCACATCAGATTATGGCTTACGCAATGATGTTCTTAAGAGACAGAGCTCGCCTTAAGGATGCGGCAAAGCGCATGAACATCTCCCCGATAGGCAGCTGTGCCTTTGCAGGTACGACCTATCATACGGACAGAGCCTTTGAGGCGGCAAAGCTTGGCTTCGATGACATTTCCCAAAACAGCATAGACGGTGTATCCGACAGAGACTTTTGCCTTGAGATCATGAGTGCAATTGCCATACTAATGATGCATCTGTCGAGACTTTCCGAGGAGATAGTGCTGTGGACCAGCTGGGAGTTCAAGTTTGTGGAGCTTTCAGATAGCTACACTACAGGCTCCTCAATCATGCCGCAGAAGAAGAATTCCGACATGGCGGAGCTTATTAGAGGCAAGACCGGCAGAGTATACGGAGATTTGATGGCGCTGCTTACCACACTAAAGGGACTTCCACTTGCATACAATAAGGATATGCAGGAGGATAAGGAGGCTGTGTTTGATTCGATAGATACGGTCAAGATGTGTCTTAAGGTTATGGCACCTATGATAGACACTATGCGCATTATTCCTGAAAATATGCGAAAGGCGGCTAACGAGGGCTTTATCAATGCTACGGACCTCGCCGATTACATGGTTAAGAAGGGACTGCCATTTAGAACAGCCTACAAGATATCCGGAAGCATAGTTGCGGATTGCATCAAGAGAGGACTGGTGCTTGATACCTATCCGCTTGAGGACTATAAGGCACACAGCGAGCTGATCGACAAGGATGTTTACGACGAGATTAACATTGACCACTGCGTAGAGACACGTATCTCAGCAGGCGGTACATCCTCAGAGTCGGTTAAGAAGCAGATAGCATGGGTAAAGGCAGAGCTTGAGGCTTGAGCACATGCTGTTCTGAGTGTTTGCTGTGTGTACAGCTGCAACAATATTAAGAGTAAAGCAGGCTTTTGGAAGCTTGCAGTTAGGAACATAGAACATGACCAAGGTATTTATAGACGGAAGCTCCGGAACAACCGGACTTAGGATATATGACAGACTCGCAGCGAGGAAGGATATAGAGCTTATCATCTTAAGTGATGACAGACGTAAGGATCCTGAGGCAAGAAAGGAAGCTATATTTGCAGCTGATGCAGCATTTTTGTGCCTGCCTGATGCAGCAGCCATAGAGGCAGTTGCACTTGCAGAGGGCTCAGATACGGTTATTATTGATACATCCACAGCTCACAGAACTGCAGATGGCTGGACCTACGGCTTTGCAGAGCTTAAGGGAGGAGCACAGCTTGAAGCAATTAAGCAGGCTAAGCGTATAGCAAATCCCGGCTGTCATGCGAGCGGCTTTATCTCACTTGTTGAGCCGCTTGTGAGAAAGGGCTTGCTTAAGCCAGAGTCAGCGCTCAGCTGCTTCTCGCTTACCGGATATTCCGGAGGCGGCAAGAAGATGATAGCTGAGTACGAGGGTACAGACAGAGATGTGCTCTTAGATGCACCGAGACAGTATGGTATCACACAGCAGCACAAGCATCTTAAGGAGATGAAGGCTGTAACCGGGCTCGAGACAGCTCCTGCCTTCTGCCCGATAGTTGCTGATTATTACAGCGGCATGGAGGTGACAGTACCGGTATTTGCGAAGGACTTAAACGGCAAACTCCAGGATGTCAAGGATGCCTACAGGGAGTGCTATCATTCTAAGATAGTTCATTTTGAGGAAAATGCTGATGACGGAGGCTTTATCTCTGCAGCGAAGCTCCAAGGCAGAGATGATATGATAGTGACCGTAAGCGGTAATGATGAGCGCATATTGCTGACCTCACTATTTGACAATCTCGGAAAGGGCGCATCAGGAGCAGCCATACAGAACCTTAACATTGTTATGGGTATAGATGAGACCACAGGACTTAATGTCTAAGAGGATGAACTGCAAGTTCCGCAATAGTGTGTGTATGAACTATGCAGGATAAGAAATCAGTCGCATAGACATTTACATTAACGTATTATAAGAGCTTGAACAAAGACTGATAAATTCACAGATTAGGAGACCGGATATGAAGATAATAGATGGCGGCGTTTGTGCCGCAAAGGGCTTTAAGGCGAACGGACTGCATTGCGGCATTCGTCCGAACACAACTAAGAAGGATCTCTCACTTGTAGTAAGTGAGGTGCCTGCAAGCGCAGCAGCTGTATATACAACCAATCTTGTTAAGGGAGCACCGCTCACAGTTACCAAGAGTCATATCGCAGACGGTGTGGCTCAGGCAGCTATATGCAACAGCGGCAATGCCAACACCTGCAATGCCAACGGCATAGAGATTGCAGAGGAGATGAGCACACTTATAGCTAAGGAGCTTGATATTAAGGCTGAGGACATTATCGTAGCTTCTACCGGTGTTATCGGTCAGCCGCTTAACATTAAGCCTATAGCAGACTTTATACCGGAGCTTGCCAAGGGACTCTCCGACAAGGGCAATGACGATGCAGCTGTGGCTATCATGACTACAGATACAGTTATGAAGCAGGCAGCAGTTGAGTTTGAGCTTGATGGCAAGATCTGTCACCTTGGCGGAATGGCTAAGGGCAGCGGCATGATACATCCCAATATGGCAACCATGCTCGTATTTATCACTACAGATGTATGCATATCACCTGAAATGCTTAAGAAAGCGCTTGGCAGCGATGTGCAGAAGACCTTTAACATGATAAGCGTAGACGGAGATACCTCCACTAATGATATGGTATCAGTTATGGCTAACGGTCTTGCGGGAAATGCCAAGATAAGCAAGGATGACGCAGACTTTAAGCTGTTCATGGAGGCTCTTAATACTGTAACCATGCAGCTTTGCCGCATGATAGCGGGTGACGGCGAGGGCGCAACCAAGATGCTTGAGTGTGTGGTAAGCGGAGCTATGGATGAGGCTATGGCTAAGACTGTAGCTAAGAGCGTTATCTGCTCATCACTGCTTAAGGCAGCTATGTTCGGTGCTGATGCTAACTGGGGCAGAGTGCTCTGTGCTATCGGTTATTCCGGGGCAGCAGTTGACGTCAACAAGATTGATGTAAGCTTTAAGTCAGCTAAGGGCACTATAGAGGTCTGCAAAAACGGAGCCGGAGTGCCATTTTCAGAGGAAAAGGCTAAGGAAATACTCCTTGAGAAGGATATAGACATACTTGTAGGACTGAATATCGGTGATGCCCATGCAACAGCATGGGGCTGTGACCTTACCTATGATTATGTCAAGATTAACGGAGATTATCGCAGCTGATCCGCAGGCAATCAGTTTGTTTAGTTGGAAATGATACAGTAAGTTCGACTATTCTAAGCTTAAGAATGAGAAATGAATGATGATGAATGCCGCGTTATAAAACAACTGCGATGGACGTTCATTATATGCAGGGAACGATAGGAGGAAAAAATGCCGAATCTGTCAAGCCTTGAGAAGGCAAAGGTGCTTATAGAGGCACTTCCGTATATACAGAAATTTAACAGGAAGATAATAGTAATCAAGTACGGCGGATCTGCCATGGCAGATGAGAACCTTAAGCGTACGGTTATACAGGATGCTGTATTCTTAAAGCTTGCAGGCTTTAAGCCGGTCATAGTTCACGGCGGCGGCAAGGAGATAAGCAGTTGGATATCTAAGGTAGGCAAGACTCCGGAATTTGTCAACGGACTGCGTGTTACCGATGCAGAGACCATGGAGATAGCCGAGATGGTGTTAAACCGTGTCAATAAGAGCCTGGTTCAGCTTGTAGGAGAGCTTGGTGTCAGGGCTGTCGGCATCAGCGGCAAGGACGGCGGTCTCTTAAAGTGTGAGAAGAAGCTCTCAGGCGGACAGGATATCGGTTTTGTTGGAAATGTTACCGAGGTTAATCCGCAGCTTATCTTCGATCTCTTAGAGAAGGATTTTCTGCCTATCATATGTCCTATTGGCTATGATGATAACTATACCAGCTATAATATCAATGCAGACGATGCAGCCTGTGCCATAGCTAAGGCACTCAAGGCGGAAAAGCTTGCCTTCCTTACTGATGTTGAGGGAGTATACAGAGACTTTAACGATAAGTCCTCACTTATATCCGAGCTGCATCTTGAGGAGGCTAAGAAGCTCCTGGCAAGCGGAGTTATGGGAGGCGGCATGCTTCCTAAGATTAATAACTGTATTGATGCAGTTGAAAGCGGCGTTAAGAGAGTGCATATTATGGACGGACGCACTCCGCATTGCCTGCTGCTTGAGATATTTACAGACAAAGGAATAGGAACTGCGATACTTAGCGAAAATGAGCCTGAATACTATAAAGGCGAATAAAAGAAAGGCAGATTGGATAATGGATATTTTCAGTATAGACAGTGAATATGTCGCATCGACATATAAGCGTTTTCCGATAGTGATAGATCACGGTAAGGGCTCTGAGGTCTATGATACAGACGGAAAGCGTTATATAGATATGGGTTCGGGCATAGGTGTTACAGCCTTTGGTATAGCTGATGAGGAGTGGCAGAAGGCTGTAACAGAGCAGATAAGCAAGGTACAGCATATGTCTAATCTATATTATACAGAGCCATGTGCTTTGCTTGCCAAGGAGTTGTGCCAAAAATCCGGCATGAAGAAGGTTTTCTTCGGTAACTCCGGTGCAGAGGCTAATGAGGGTGCAATCAAGGCAGCAAGAAAGTATGCTGCAGATCATAAGGGCTCTGATTATTATACGATTATAACCTTAGAGAACAGCTTCCACGGAAGAACACTCACTACTCTTGCAGCAACGGGCCAGGATCATTTCCATGAGCTTTTTAATCCGCTTACACCGGGCTTTATACATGTTCCGGCCAATGACCTTGACGCTCTTAAAGAGGCTGTAGCAGCTAATAAGGTTGCCGGTATCATGATGGAGGTTATACAGGGCGAGGGCGGAGTCAAGGCTCTTGACGCTGATTTTGTTAAGGGCGCTGAGGCACTTTGCAAGGAGCAGGATATCGTACTCATCGTCGATGAGGTACAGAGCGGAAACGGCAGAAGCGGATATATGTATGCTTATCAGAGCTATGGCATAAGTCCGGATGTTGTATCTACCGCTAAGGGTCTTGCAGGCGGTCTGCCTATAGGTGCAGTGCTCTTAGGCGAGAAGGTTAAGGATGTATTCAGCTACGGAGACCACGGTTCAACCTTTGGAGGCAATCCGGTAAGCTGCGCTGCGGCTCTCAGCATAGTTAGACGTATAGATGACAAGCTTCTCACAGAGGTCAGAGAGAAGAGTGCCTATCTCTTTGATGTATTCTCTAAGGCAGAGGGCATTGAGGCAGTAAGCGGTATGGGACTTATGATAGGTCTTAAGACTAAAAAGCCAGCAGGAGAGGTGCTTAGTGAGTGTATGAAGCATGGAGTGCTCTGCCTTACGGCTAAGGATAAGCTCAGACTTCTTCCGGCTCTTAATATACCAATGCCGCTGCTTAAGGAAGCTGCAGAGGTTATTATTGAAGCCTGCAGATAAAAGCTGCGGCAACAAGCGAAGCTTATGTGCAGCTTGTTAAGGCAGGATTGTGAGCACACGCAAGTGTGTGGTAATCCGTATTTTTAGAATATGTGGCGCCTGCAAGCAAGCATGCAGGCATGGTTGTTTACGACAGAAGCGGCAGCTCCCATAAAGGAGCGCCGCCTTTGCAGTTAGGAGATTTAGGAAAATGTCACTTAAGGGAAGAAATTTTTTGACACTGCTCGACTTCACACCGGAGGAGATTACTGAATTTATTGATCTTGCGGCTACACTTAAGGCGAAGAAAAAGGCAGGAGAGCTTCATAAGATACATGAGGGCAAGAATGTAGCCCTGCTTTTTGAGAAGACTTCAACAAGAACACGCTGCTCCTTCGAGATAGCAGCAGCAGATCTTGGTATGCATCCGGTATTTTTGGATCCTGTAAGCTCACAGATGGGCAAGAAGGAGTCTATAGCGGATACTGCAAGAGTGCTTGGACGTATGTTTGACGGAATTGAGTACCGCGGCTACGGACAGTCAATAGTTGAGGAGCTTGCAAAGTATGCAGGAGTGCCGGTATGGAACGGACTTACCAATGAATATCATCCGACACAGATACTTGCAGATTTTCTCACTATAAGGGAGCATTTCGGAAGACTTAAGGGCATAAAGTTTGTATACATGGGCGATGCCCGCTACAACATGGGTAATTCTCTGATGATAGGCTGTGCTAAGATGGGACTCCACTTCGTATCCTGTGCACCTAAGAAATATTGGCAAAACAGTGAGTTAGTTGATAAGTGCCGTGCTATCGCTGCTGAAACCGGCGCAAGCATAGAGTTTGTTGAGGATCCTATGGAGGCAACGAAGGATGCAGATATTATCTATACCGATGTATGGGTATCTATGGGCGAGCCGACCGAAATCTGGGAGGAGCGTATCAAGGATCTTATGCCTTATCAGGTTAACAAGGCTATTATGGATAATGCAGGACCGCAGTGTAAGTTCATGCATTGCCTTCCGGCCTTCCATGACCTCGGTACTTCGGTAGGAAGAGAGATTAATGAGAAGTTCGGCTTTGATGCTCTTGAGGTTACAGACGAGGTATTTGAAAGCGATGCTTCAATCGTATTTGATGAGGCAGAGAACAGACTTCATACAATTAAGGCTGTTATGGCAGCAACGCTGTAATCACATGTAAGCATACTGTGTGCCTGAATGCGGATTTGAGTATAATAAAGTTAATTAAATAAAGACACCGGCAGCTTTGCTTGACCGGTGTCTTTTGCTTAAACGCATTATTAAAAAAATTTATGAGCCTTCGGTGACGGCACCTGCTGCGCTAAGTGAAATCTGAGCTGAACCTGCATTGCCGACCATATCCTCATAATGAATATTGACATGTTCAGCAGTTTTCGGAAGCAGCATGGTAACGGCACCTGAAGCTGTATCAGTGCTTGACGGCTTAATCTGCTCACCATCATCAGCAGTGCCGTAGAGCTCAGCGTAATTCACGCCTGAGAGAGTGTCCTCTATTATGAAGCTCAGCTCTCCTCTTGAGTAGTTAATTGATGACTCATCTATGGACGGCGCTGCATCATCAAGTATATTGATATCAGTATAAAGTGAACGTGTCATGCCGTTAATAGACTTGGCATCCACTGTAAATGTACCGTTCTTATCCACAGTGCAGGTATAGTTATTACCTGACTTAGTATATTCAACAGGCTCGGATTCGAGTGCAACGTTCAGCTCCTTGATAGGAAGCAGAGAGTTGACTGTGAAATTAACCTCGGTTGTAATGTAATTGTCAGTATCCTTAACCTCTACGCTGATACGCGGTGATGAGCATACCAGCAGGAGAACTATGCCGTTAATAACCAGATATGGCAGGATATAGAACAACAGAACTCTGAGATATTTGTTGGACAGAGGATCGCTCTTAATACGATTGCCGCGCGCATCATACATGATGCGGTTATTCCTTCTGTTGCCGGATGTTTTAGAATATGTATTGCCGCTTCTCATAAAATCTCCATTCCGCCGTTTGCACGGTGTTACTGCTAATCTTGCCTATTCTATCAGAAAAATGAATTGCGGGCAATGTCACAGCTGCATATTTAAATAATACGAAAGGTATGCAGTGGCCGGATGCATTAGGCTGTCGTCTGTTCCTTAAGCTGTCTGTTAAAATGCAGATAATAAAGGATGTTAATCACTATACCGACACAGGTTGATATAGGGGCTGCAAGAGCTATGATGGTAAGGTTGGTATCCGGCAGGCAGCTAAAGAAATATGCCAGCGGGAGACGTACAAGCAGAGTTTGTACTATGCCCTGTATCATAACCCATATAGCTCTGTCATTACCGTTAAAATAACCTATCATGCTGAAGAGTACGGCAGTAAGTATAGCCTCAGGTGCAAAGCCCTTAAGATAAGCGGCTCCATTGCTTATAACAGCGGGATCGGTTGTGAATACAGCTGAGAGTGTATCACCCTTAATAAATACTCCGATAAATACGGCTATACCGAAAATAAGGCCTACTCCTATGCCGGTGATCATTGAGTGCTTTGCTCGCTTCTGATTGCCTGCACCGACATTTTGAGAAACGAAGGATGCCATTGACTGCATAAGTGAGCTCGGGATGAGCATAGCAAAGCTTACAATCTTGCAGGCAACACCGTAGCCTGAGGAAGCCTCAAGTCCGAGTCTGTTGACAAATGCACAAAGTGCAAGGAAAGACATCTGAGTGAGGCACTCCTGAAGCGCTAACGGAAGTCCTACCTTTAAGAAACGTGTGCACTGCACATTGAAGCAGATGTCAGATTTCTTGATGGTAAAAGGCAAATCCTTCTTTAATAGTATAATTATTGCGCATACAACGCTGACTGCCTGAGCAAAAACAGTGGCAATGGCAGCGCCGGCAGCATCCATCCTAAAGACTGCAACAAGCAGTAAATCACCGAATACATTGCAGACACAGGCAACCATGACAAATATCAGAGGTGATTTGGAATCACCGAGTCCTCTGAAGATAGCAGAGAGCAGGTTGTAGGCAACGATAAAGAATATGCCGCCTCCGCAAATGCGTACATAGCTGGATGTAAGGATGACTGCCTCGGCTGGAGCCTGCATAAGCACTGATATCTGACGTGACAGGCAGACCATGATTATAGCCAATATGATTGATAATATAGTAAATACAAATGCGGCACCGCCTATAACCGGTGCAATAAACTGGGGTCTCTTTTCACCGAGATAGCGTGCTATCAATATGGTAACACCCGTTGCAAGAGCACTTACAACAAAGGTTGCAAGGTTAAGCACCTGGCTTCCGGTTGATACAGCTGACAGACCCTCGGTTGTTCCAAAACGTCCTACTACCAACAGGTCAACTGCTCCGTATGCTGATTGCAGAGCCAAGGCTCCCAATATAGGAAGCATGAAGTAGACAAGCTTACTTAATATACTTCCCTGTGTAAAATCTGATCTTTCACTCGCTGTCAAGTATAGTTCCTCCTTCTAAAATTAACGCCAATATAATGTACTGGCTTCTAAAATTTATGCCAATGTAATGCATTGTCAAAAAGCACTACATTATAAAATTTTTGAATAAAAAATGTCAAGAATAATAATGACGATGTTTACATAAGTAAACAATAAAAGCAGCGTAATGAA
>CAVBGP010000055.1:0-4567 GCA_963595005.1 Acutalibacteraceae bacterium
ATTGCTCGTTACAGGGCAGAGGATTGCGAGAGCACGTTAGTGCGAAGCAATCCGTACTTTTTAAGATGAACGGGGTAAAGATGAGATTATATATAATGAGACATTCAGAGACTGATTGGAATCGTCAGAGACGTATCCAGGGGCATACGGATATACATTTGAACAGGAGCGGAATCAGGCTTGCGGAGCTTGCAGGGCAGGGCATGTCAGATATCAAATTTGACTATTGCTTTACAAGTCCGTTGTCCAGAGCATGTGAGACGGCGGCTATAGTTTTAGCAAATAATCCTTATTTCTTAGAGCATGGCAATGGTCCGATAATAGACAGCCGTATTAAGGAGATAGGCTTTGGTGTATGGGAGGGCTTACACAGCCGTATCGAGTATGGCGAGGTTAACCGCGCGGACTTTGACGACTTCTATCTGCGGACTGACGGCACATTTGTGCCGGAGGGAGGCGAGCCTCTCAAAAATGTCGTTGAGCGCAGCAATAAGTTTATTGATGAGCTTTCAGATAATCCGGAGTATGCGGATAAAACTGTGCTGGTGCTGACTCATGGCTGCACTATTCGCTGCATATTGTCGAGATTTTTCTATCCCAAGGATCCGGATTATTTCCGTCATCCTCATGTGCCATACAATTGCGAGGCTGCTATTATCGATAAGGATGAGGACGGAGAGCTTAAGCTTACGGATACGGGAAGCGTATATTATGACGAGAAGCTTGCGGTCAATTTCTACGGATATTAATGCAGGGTGGGCTGTATAGTTATAGGTGATTTATGAAGAAATATATATCATGGAATGTTAACGGACTTAGGGCGGCTGTCACCAAGGGCTTTGCTGACTTCTTTAAGGCAGAGCAGGCGGATGCCTTTTGTCTGCAGGAGACTAAGCTGCAGGCCGGACAGATTGACCTCGAGTTTGACGGCTACAAGAGCTACTGGGATTATGCAGACAAAAAAGGATACTCCGGTACTGCCATATATACTAAGGAGGAGCCACTCAACGTAACCATCGGTGTGCCGTATGAACAGCACAATCATGAGGGACGCTCAGTGTGTCTTGAGTTTGATAATCATTTCCTTGTAAATGTATATGTCCCGAATTCTCAAAATGAGCTTCAGCGTCTTCCGTACCGTATGGAATGGGAGGATGCCTGGAGAGAGTATATGCTATCGCTTAAGGCCAAGAAGCCTGTTATATACTGCGGTGATTTAAATGTCGCACATGAGCCTATTGACCTTAAGAATCCTAAAACCAACCATCATAATGCAGGCTTTACGGATGAGGAGAGAGCAAAGCTTAGCGAGCTTCTTGGCTCAGGCTTTGCTGATACCTATCGCACATTATATCCGGATAAGGTTGAATACAGCTGGTGGTCATATCGTATGAATGCCAGAGCTAAGGGCATTGGCTGGCGTATTGATTATTTTATAGTCAGTCAGGATATAATTGATAAGGTTAAGGACGCTTATATCTATACGGATGTTTTAGGCTCTGATCATGCTCCGATTGGGCTTGATATAGACTTATAATTTTGTGTAGAAGAAAGAGGAACATTTACATGAGCATATTTCCGTTGGTGTTTGCAACGATATTTATAGCTGAGATGGGCGATAAGACGCAGCTGCTGCTTATCGCCATGACCAGCAAATACAAGGTCAGAGACATACTTATAGGTACCTGGGCTGCCACTGCCGTACTCAATCTCCTTGCAGTAGGAGTTGGTGCGGCGCTTTCTAACTATCTGGACATGAGGGTTATCAAGAGCATTGCTGCTATAGCATTTTTCTGGTTTGCCTACAGCACATTAAAGGGTGACGATGACGAGGAAGATGAGGCGGAAATGAAGTGGGTAGGCAAGGCAGTGTTGGTTGCCATATTTACAACCTTCTTTATCGGTGAGCTTGGTGACAAGACACAGCTTTCAGGCATAGCACTTGCAGCAACATATACCAATCACAGTCTTATCAATGCAGTATATGTATTCTTGGGCTGTACCTTGGGCCTTATTGCAGCTGATTTATTAGGACTTATCGTCGGACTTGTGTTTAAGAGCAAGATGCCGGAGTCAGTGCTTAATAAGATATCTGTTGCTATATTTGCAGTATTCGGCGTGCTGAATGCATATGAGGCCGGAGGCTATATCTTTGGTGAGGGCTCTAATGCGGCGCTGATGCTTACCGCAGCTGCCACTGCCGTGTTTGTCTGTCTGTGCGCGGTCTGTCTTATGCGCAAAAAGAAGACAGCAGTGTGATAGATTGTATGAATAATGGAGTAAGTTGTGTTAATGCTGAGCATGATTATCATTGTCATCTATGCCGTTAAATATGCCGAGAGTTATAGCTGTGGTTATGGCAGCGTCATCAACGGATTTTTTGATATATGCCATATGCTATGCATGCATGTGATGAACTAAAAACTGATGATATTGATGACTTATTACATAAGATTTCGTGAGACCGTCAGGCGCATAACCTGGCGGTCTTTGCTGTAAATGCTGTCTTGAAACCTTGTGTTTCTAAGCTTATAATATGCTTGTTTTATTGTGTCTGCACATAGACTCGTGATTATAACGACGAATGACCGGTGCTATAGGCGGATGTCATAGCTTGATGACATAGATTGGTATAATAGATTAGTGCCATAGCATATGATGTTATAGCTTTTGATGCCGTAGCTTAGTGTCATGGGCAGCAGATGTGTTACAGAAGGAGATTATTAATTATGACTATGTCCCCTGAGGAACGTAGGAAAAGAATGCATAAGGCGCTGGACAAGACAGGCAGTCAGCGCAACTCAAGGAAGCAGGCAGATAACGGTGCCGAGATACCGGATATTGAGATAGGCGACAGCGAAGCCAGAGAAAAAACAGTATATGACGAGGCTTACTCATCTTCCCATAAGAGAGATACATTTACAGTAAAAGAGGATGCTCCGGTAAGGAGGAGACTGCGTGAGCTTGAAGCCGAGGAGGGCGAAGCAACTGTACAGGTCAGACGTACAAGAAGAGCTGCCGAGACTTCTGAATCCGATGAAAAAAGAGGACGCAGCCACAGAAATCGTACTGAAGAAGATGGTAAGGAAGTAAGCCGTCAGGAAGCAATTACCAGGAAACGCACCAACAACGGAAGTGGCAGAAAACGCAGAGACGAAGGCAATGGCGGCAATAGTGGTAACGGCGGCAATAAGAAGAGACCACGCAGAAGAAGCAGTGAGGGACCAAACAAGCTCATCATGCTGATAGCTGCATTAGTCTGCATATTTGTGTTGGCTTTTGTAGTTAAGGCTGTAGTTGGTGCAGTTAATAACAGGAAGCAGGCTCGTCTTGAGGCTGAGAGCGCAAGCATAGCAGAGTCATCTATTGCGGAGAGTGAGTCAGAGTCCGAGAGCATAGCAGAGGAGCAGTCTGTAGATGATCTTGAGAAGGCTAAGCTTATGTATGCGCAATATGACTATGACAATGCCATCGACCTTCTTAAGTCACTGCCAAACTATGACGAAAACACCGAAGCTCAGGAGCTTGTTGCAAGGTGCGAGGAGACAAAGGCAACCTTAGAGGAGCAGGATATATATAAGATTACTCATATATTCTTCCATATACTCTGTGTTGATCCTGAGAATTCCTTCGATGAGAGTAAATGGGGCACTCAGGCAGGCGGCTACAACAGCCTTATGACTACCATCCCTGAGTTTGAGAAGATGATGCAGGAGATGTATGACAAGGGCTATGTGCTTGTAAGTCTGCACGATATTGCACATGAGGAGACTCAGGCTGACGGCACCACCAAGATGGTTAAGGGCAGTATTATGCTGCCGCCGGGCAAGAAGGCATTTGTAATGTCTGAGGATGACGTATGCTACTATGAGTACATGGAGGGAGCTGGATATGCCGACAAGATGATAGTCGGAGATGACGGCAGACCGACCCTGCATTATACGGATAAGGATGGCAATGAATTCGTAGGAGACTACGACCTTGTGCCTATACTTGATAAGTTTATAGATGAGCATCCTGATTTCTCGTATAAGGGACATAAGGCATGTTTGGTATTTACAGGATATAACGGAGTGCTTGGCTACAGAACAGATGAAAGCTATGATCCAAGCTCTGAGTATTATGATCCTAAGCTTGAGCAGGGACACGATGTCGAGGCTGAGCGTAAGGAGGCAATAGAGGTTATGAAGGCTCTCGTTGCAGACGGCTATGACCTTGGCTCACACAGCTGGGGACACAGAGACTTAGGTACCATAGAGATGGAACGCTTCAAGAAGGATTGCGATCGCTGGAACAGAAATGTCGCACCGCTTATAAAGGAGGCAACAGGTTCACAGCCTGATATCATCATATTCCCGAAGGGTGCGGATATCGGAGACTGGCATCCGTATGCTTCTGATAATGAGCGTTTTAAGTATATGTATAATCTGGGCTTCAGATATTTCTGCAACGTAGACAATAACCAGTATTGGGTACAGCTTGGAGATACCTATCTCAGACAGGGACGCCGTGCGCTTGATGGATTAAACATGTGGCTGCAGATAAGTGGACAGAATAACAGATTAAG
>CAVBGP010000055.1:4812-12761 GCA_963595005.1 Acutalibacteraceae bacterium
ATTAACGGCATACTCACGGATATAGACGAGGGCCAGATAGTTATAGAGGCATGCGGAGTAGGCTATGGCATAAGTGTGCCGGGCTCGGTTATCGCGAAGCTCCCTTCTATAGGTTCAGAGCTTAAGCTCTATACCTATTATTCCGTCAAGGAGGATTCACAGAGCCTCTATGGCTTCATATCAAAGGCGGATAGGGAGATGTTCAAGGCCCTGATAGGAGTTAACGGTATAGGCCCTAAGGGAGCTATAGCTATATTGTCTGTGCTTAATCCGGATGAGCTGCGCATGGCAATTATCACAGGAGATGTTAAGTCTATATCACAGGCCCAGGGCATAGGTAAGCGCACAGCTGAGCGTCTTATCTTAGAGCTTAAGGATAAGATAGGCAGCTTTGCGGCAGACTTTGTCAGCGGAGCAGGACTTGATAATGGTGCAGCTCAGGGCAATGTCGGAGGACTTAATGCGGGAGCATTTTCAGCAGGACCTGCAGCTGAGGCCATAGACGCACTTACTGTGCTTGGCTACAGCCGTATGGAGGCAGGACGTGCGGTAGGCATGGTTCAGCTTACGGATGATATAACGACTGAAGCTGTGCTGAAGCAGGCACTTAAGAATCTGAACCGATGAAGTAATATGAGCGATAATAACAAGAGACCAATTGACAAAAAGAGACTTATAGGCATCATACTGATGATAGTATTCTTTCTTGGCGGAAGTGCTGCGAGCCGTTATATAACAGCACAGAAGGAGGCGGCTGCCAAGGAGGATTATCCTTTTACGAGGGATGTGTATCTATTGGATACCTATTGTCAGCTGACAACATATGCAGGCGGCGGGCAGGAGGCATTATCGGCGGCAGTTGATGAGCTTAACAGATATGATGATACCATGAATTACTCTAAGGAGGGTTCGGATATCTATAATATTAACCATCGCACTGCTGACCGTGTTAAGATAAGCGATGACACGGCAAAAATGCTTGAGCTTGCGAGAGAGCTGTGTGTGGAGACTGACGGCGTGCTTGAGCCGGCAATAAGACCGGTAACTGAGCTTTGGGACTTTAAGGAAGAGCAGAAGGTTCCGGATGAGACGCTTATTAAGGAGGCATTGGCTAAGGTCAAGAGTCTTGCGTGGCACATTGAGGGCGATGAGTTCGTCGCAGATGATGAGGATGTACGCATAGATGTAGGCGCTATAGCCAAGGGCTTTATTGCGGATGAGATTAAGAATGTGATGAAGGAAAACGGAGTCACCTCCGGTATTATCAACCTTGGAGGCAATGTGCTTTGCATAGGAGAAAGACCGGATGGCACGCCATTTTCGATAGGTGTCAAGGATCCGGGCTCTGAGTCAGGATATTTTGTTGCTCTTGAGCTTAATGATGTATCGGCAGTAACTGCAGGAGCCTATGAGCGCTGCTTTGTAGAGGATGGTGTGAGATATCACCATATCATAGACCCAAGAACCGGATATTCGGCAAGAACAGGACTTGAATCGGTAACCATAGTAGGTCCGATATCTGCCGTATGCGATGGCTTAAGTACCTCTATGTTTATCATGGGAGAGGATAAGGCAAAGGCCTTCATTGAGGAGTATAATGATAAGCATGGCACGGACTATCAGGCTTATTTCCTTGCGGAGGAGGAGCAGGTGACTCAGGATACTGAGGCAAGAAAAGAGTCACTTTTAAAGAAGTGAGAGTATTTGAATGCTTATAAACGAGATGCCCTTAAATCAGGAGCCGAGCTATGATTTTGACAGGCTGGCGCCCAGAGAGAGGATAATATTTTTTGATATAGAGACCACCGGACTAAGCTACAAAAATGCACAGATTTACCTGATAGGTGCGGTGTATTATACGGATGGCGAATGGAGATTAAAGCAGTTTTTTGCTGAGGACAGATATGAGGAGCCAAGGCTCTTAGAGAGCTTCTTTGCACTCATAGACGAACGCAGGAAGCTTGGCAGACTCTTTCTTATAAGCTTTAACGGAGATGGCTTCGATATACCGTTTATCAAGAACTGTATAAGGCAGTATGCTCTGTCTTATGATTTTAGCGGAACCTTTAGTCTTGACCTTTTTAAGCGTATCAAGCCATATAAGAGTCTTACGGGACTTGATAACTGTAAGCTTAAGACAGTTGAGCGGCTCTGCGGTATCAACAGAGAGGACAAATACGGCGGAGGTGAGCTTATATATGTGTACGAGGAATACCTAAGGCTCTCAAGGCTTGATAAGGATAGCTGTGAGTATAATGAGCTGAACCTTAAGCTTAAGGATGCCCTGCTGCATAGTTTGTTGCTGCATAATGCCGAGGATATCATGGATATGCCTTTGCTTATGGATATCCTAGGCTATGACAGTCTCGTAGCGGAGGATGGCTATACAGTCACTGCAAGCACGATTGCAGACGGTATCTGGGACATACATGCAAGGCTCGACACGCCGCTCCCGAAGGGGCTGTATCATGAAGATGAGCAGCTGGCCCTTAGCATATCAGAGGAGGATAAGCTAGAGCTTAATCTGACTGTGCAGGTTTATGAGGGAGAGCT
This sequence comes from Acutalibacteraceae bacterium, assembly GCA_963595005.1. GTDB lineage: Bacteria > Bacillota > Clostridia > Lachnospirales > Lachnospiraceae > Avilachnospira. The sequence continues at coordinate 7,366 of CAVBGP010000055.1, forward strand.
TAAGAGCTTCTATACGGATTATAAGAGCTATTATTATCTGCCGGATGAGGATTATGCACTGCATAAGTCCTTGGGTGAGTTTGTGGATAAGTCAAAGCGCAGGCAGGCAACTGCCAAGACTTGTTATCAGAGAGTATCGGGGCTGTTTATACCTGAGCCGGAGCCTGTATTTGCACCGGTTTTTTATAAGGAATACAAGCAGCAGGGCTACGGCAGAGTCGATACCGGCAACGAGAGCTTGTTTAAGCTTAATGACGATGGTACTGTAAATGTCTCCGCAGAGCAGACTAAGAGATACATTAAGGCTGTGCTTGCGTCATTGATGCAGAACAAATAAACATGCCTGCGAATAAGTGGGCAACATATATAATTTAAGAAACTTCATGCCAAGATTAATTAATACAGGAATTGAAAAGGAAGAAAAGGTACTTGAGAATAAGCTCAGGCCGCAGATGCTTGACGACTATATAGGTCAGGGACGCATCAAGGAGATGATGAAGGTCTATATACAGGCAGCTAAGGCAAGGGGTGAATCCATGGACCATGTGCTGTTCTACGGACCGCCGGGACTGGGCAAGACTACACTTGCCAATATTATCGCCAATGAGATGGGCGTCAATATGAAGGTCACCAGCGGACCGGCAATAGAGAAGCCGGGAGAGATTGCGGCTTTGCTCAACAGCCTTGAAGAGGGCGATGTACTCTTTATCGACGAGATACACAGACTGAACCGTCAGGTTGAAGAGGTGCTGTATCCTGCCATGGAGGACTTTGCCATAGACATAGTGCTGGGCAAGGAAGCAAGTGCTAGGTCAGTAAGACTGGATCTGCCGCATTTTACCTTGGTTGGAGCAACTACCAGAGCAGGACTCTTAAGCGCACCTTTAAGAGACCGTTTCGGAATTATAGCCAAGATGGAGTTTTATAATCCTGAGGATCTTAAGAGCATAGTGTTCAGATCGGCAGGAGTTCTGGGAGTCGCTATAGATGATGACGGAGCTATGCGCATCGCAAGGAGAAGTCGTGGTACGCCGAGACTTGCCAATAGGCTGCTTAAGCGTGTGCGCGACTATGCTGAGGTCAAGTATGACGGAAGGATAACCAAGGAGGCAGCAGATTACGCACTTGATGTGTTGGATGTGGATAAGCTCGGACTTGATAATAGTGACCGTGAATATCTGCTTACTATTATTGAGAAGTTCAAGGGCGGTCCGGTAGGAGTCGACACCATAGCAGCCTCACTCAGCGAGGACGCAGGTACACTTGAGGATGTTATTGAGCCGTATCTGCTTATGAACGGATTGATACAGAGAACGCCGAGAGGACGTATTGCGACTGAGGCAGCTTATCAGCATCTTGGCATAGAGATGCTGGGGCAGCAGACACTTAAGCTATAGTGAGAATTACCAGTGTACATGGTATTGAGTGCGCACTATATGATTGCAGGGTTAGTTACAAGAGGAATTAAGATATATGACAAGAGCATTGAAGAAGGAAAATGCAGCAACGGATGTGCTTATAGCAGGCAAGGTTTACAGCCTTAAGGGCGCAGATCCAGAGCATCTGCAGAGGGTAGCAGGACTGCTTAATCAGAAGATAGTCGAGGTACGCAACAGTCCGGGATACAAGAGTCTTGATGCGGAGTACAAGACCCTGCTTATGAATCTCAATCTCGCAGATGAGTATTTTCATGTATACGATGAGCTTACTCAGCTTAAGGAGGACATGGATGCCAAGGACAATGAGCTGTATGCGGCTCGTCATGAGCTTGTAAGCCTCAAGCTTAAGCTTGAAAATGCGCTCAGACAGCAGGATGTCTTAGAGAAGAGAGCTGAAGAGTGGAAAAACAGATATGAGGAGCTTAAGGGAGAAGATGCACAGCTTAAAGCCGAAGACTCAAATTAAGACAGAGCTGCTTTCACCGGCAGGATCATTTGATTGTGCAAGAGCAGCAGTTAATGCAGGGGCCGATGCCATATATATGGGCGGTCCTTTTTTTTCGGCGCGCGCATATGCTGAGAGCTCTAATGAGGATATGCTGCTTAAAACTCTGGACTTTTGTCACTTAAGAGGAGTCAGAGTCTTTATGACGCTTAATACCCTGCTTAAGGAAACTGAGCTTGCAACAGTCAGGGACTATCTTAAACCCTATGTTGATAAGGGACTTGACGGAGTCATAGTGCAGGATCTCGGTGTGATGCGTCTGGTTCGTGAGTATTACCCGAGCTTAGAGCTGCATGTCAGCACGCAGATGGCGGTTACCGGAGTAAGAACTGCAAGACGGCTTATGGAGCTTGGAGCAAAGCGTATAGTTTTGGCAAGGGAGCTTAGTCTAAGCGAGATAGCTGAGATTTATAAGCAGACGGGTGCTGAGCTTGAGGTATTTGCACATGGCGCATTATGCTATAGCTATAGCGGAAACTGTCTGATGAGCTCATTTATAGGAGGACGCTCCGGCAATCGCGGACGCTGCGCCGGAACCTGCAGACTGCCCTTTGATGCTTATGATGAAGCTGACAAGAGGCTTAACAGGAAGAATGAGCAGTATCTTTTGTCTATGTGCGACCTTAATACTCTGCACAGAGTGCCTGAGATGATAGAGGCAGGCGTGTATTCCTTTAAGATAGAGGGACGTATGAAGTCGCCTGAGTATACTGCGGCAGTGACAAGCGTGTACAGGAAGTACCTTGACAAGGCAATGGAGTATGTCAAAGCAGATAGTGTAAAGCCGAAACAGGCAGAAAAAAAGGCATTTACCGTGAATTCTGAGGATGAACGTCTGCTTACAGAGGTCTTTGACCGTGCCGGTGTAACCAGCGCTTATCTTGACGGCGGGAATGGCCGCGATATGGTAACTCTTGCCGGTAAGCCTGAGTACAGAGACCGTGATGAGTCGCTTATAGCTGACATTAGAGCGAGATATATAGAAAAGGATATTAAGCTTCCAATATATGCCAAGGTCAAGCTGTATAAGGATGAACCGATAGCGCTGGAATACAGCTATGGCGGGACGAAGGTAAAGTTTAAGTCTCAGATGACTGTGCAGAAGGCTGATAAGCGTCCGACCTCACTGGAGGAGGTGGCGGATAAGATAGGAAGACTGGGCGATACTGACTTTGTCTTAGATGACTGTGAGATAGAGCTGGACGATGACTGCTTTGTACCTATGCGAGCACTTAATGAGCTGAGACGCGAGGCGACAGATGAGCTTGCAAGGCGTATACTGTCAGATTATATCAGGGATAACGGTTTAGCCTGCACTGATAACGAAGCAGATAATGCTGAAGTGAAGTTAAGAGTATTATCGGATAGCTGCAAAGGTCTGCATTTACATGCGACAATAAGAGCAACTGCAGAGACAGCAGAGCAGTTTAAGGCTTGTCTTGATGCTGCTGACTTAATATATATCGACAGTGCATTCTTTGAGCCGCAAGACTATAGACGTTATGTGCAGCAGGCACATGAAGCGGGTAAGCTCATAGGCTTAAGACTTCCATATATCTGGAGAGATAAGGCGGAGAAGTATTTTGATGAGCATGCCGGGAATGTGAGAGAAGCAGGCTTTGATACCTATCTATTCCGTAATACCGAGAGTCTCTTATATTTTTATGAGAAGGGACTGCTGGATGAGACGAAATTTGCAACAGACAGCAGCATGTATACTTTTAACCCTGAGGCGAGAGCGGAGCTTACAGAGCTCATCCCGGAGGCGATAAGAGTAAATTATATCTCGGCTTGTCTGCCGCTTGAGCTTAACGGCAGGGAATTAGAAGCTCTTATTGCAGCTAATAAAAATGAAGAAGAAACACTGCCTTGCAGTGAGCTTACAGTCTACGGAAGAGCGCCCATGATGGTGAGTGCGCAGTGCATTAATAAAACTGTTAATGGTTGTGACAGGAGGACAAAATGCCTTAAGCTTCGTGACCGCAAGGGGGCAGAGATGCCGGTTAAAAATGTCTGTCGCTTCTGCTATAACGAAATATATAATTCTGTGCCGACTATGCTGTATGATATGCAGGATACTTTAGCACGTATAGCAGCGGATGCTTTGCGCTATGATTTTACAACTGAGACAGCACAGGAGGTTAGACAGATACTTGCCGGAGTGCCATTAATGGCGGGTGCATTTACCAGAGGACATCTAAAAAGAGGGGTATAAACCTGTAAATTAATAAAACATTTAAAGCAAAAGCTCTGTGACTCATGAAGCCGATATTCATGAATCACAGAGCTTTTATCATAAACATACACAAGCGTCGACAAAACAGCAACATTATAGACAGCTGCAGCTTTATGCAATGCATATACTGCCATATTCAAAACCTAGCTGAATACTTCCTTCATTATCCGTATAAAGTCATAGGCTGTCTGCGGACAATCATTGATGTTAGTCAGCACGCCGTACTCGAAGGATTGATTTTCTGCGATACTGAGACAGACACAGTTATCAAGCTGCCTGGGTATCTTGTATTCAGGGAGTATGGCTATGCCGTAGCCTGCACTTGCAAGAGTGATGCAGATAAGGTCATCATTGCATTCGATATCATCTGTATGCCTGTGATGACCGGCAAGCAGGTCCTTAATGCGATTTTGCGGATTGGAGGGAATCATAAGCTCCGGCAGATGTATGATGGTCTTGTGTTCTAGGTCCTCCTCAATTGACAGCTTACTCTTTTGGGATAGAGGGTCGCTCTTTGGGACTATCGCCATGTAATTGTATCTGCAAAAGGACTGAAATCTTATGTCCTGTTCTCTCGGAGCCATGTTTTCACTGCCGAGCATCAGGTCAACATCCTGAAGCTTAAGCAGTGAGATGCTCTTTGGGTAATGCTCGCAGGTTATCTTGACATTTATATCCGGGTATTGAATACGGTATTGTCTTAGCACATCAGCAACGGTTCGAAGCTCCTCATAGGATGTGAAGCAGATACGCAGCTGAGATGAGCGATTGCCTTCCTGTATATGTATGAGAGCCTGCTCATGTGCCTTTAAGAGCAGCTTGGCATCCTTATAGAAGCTCTGTCCGGCCTTGGTAAGCTGTACTCGGTGCTTATCGCGCAGGAATAAAACCGCACCGAGCTCATCCTCAATAAGTTTAATATTGCGGCTTATGCTTGGTATGGAGATATATAGCTGCTCGGCTGCCTTGCTGAAGCTTAGATTCTCAGCTACCTTGATAAAACTCTTGAGCTGTTGCGTATTCATAAATAAAACCCTCTTATTGCCATAGGCTCCCCACTACCTTTAGGCTGTGGGTAGTTGACATCTGCAGATGCTTCCTCCTGGATGATGTAAACTAAGGATAATTCCTTGTTATTTATTTGTCAATGCTGCCGGAAAATTAACAGTTACATGTAAATGTATAAATATAGAACAGTTTGTATTCAATATAATGA
>CAVBGP010000056.1:0-12709 GCA_963595005.1 Acutalibacteraceae bacterium
AGACTCAATAATGAAGAAACTAAATTAATAAAAAAATTTGCTGAACTTAACGGAATGACTGTATCTGAGCTTATGCGCCGTTCTGTCTTTGATAAAATTGAGGATGAATATGACCTTAAGGCATACGAAACTGCAATGAATATGTACAAGGCAGATCCTGTTACCTATACGCTTGATGAGTTGGAGTCGGAGTTAGGCTTAAAATGATATATCATGTCGAATTTACTAAGGAAGCACTTAGGACATTTAAGAAACTCGATAAACATACAGCATTGCTTATAACCGCATGGATACGTAAAAATCTGGAAGGCTGTGAAAATCCCAGAGCACACGGGAAGGGCTTGACTGCGAATAAGAGTGGAGAGTGGAGATATCGTATCGGTGACTATAGACTTATTGCTGATATTCAAGATGAAAAAGTGCTTATACTTATACTCGAAATAGGACATCGCCGGAGTATATACGGATAAATGGAGCATGTAGCAACCCGCGTCTTTGACAGTCAACAAGCGCAGAATCCTTGCTTTATGGGACTTTGCGCTTGTTTTTTAATAAAAAAAGTGTAGCTATTTGTTACGAGCTTGACTTGATTTAGATTTTAAGATTAATTGGGGTATGTCACTTGTGTTGTATCGAGTTGATACGCACCATGCCGCCCTTGCGGCGGTGGCCGGTGTTAAAGAGCCTTGCAAAATCAAACCAATAGCATTCGCCGTAGGAGATGAGTTTAACCATCATGGTATCAGCGTAAATGGCATAACCGGTAAGCAGAAACCAATGCCATACGAAGTCTGAAAAAGCAGGATCTCTGTGATACAGATTGAGGTAAGCAACAGGAAAGCCGGCATCTATGCTGCCAAGAATAAAGCTTCTGGCTTCAGAGTAGCTGCCGCTTAGATCAAAGTCAGTAATATCACATTTATAATCATGGTCACTGAGAAATGTGGAAAAACCATCAATATAAGTCCGGGTCTTGTTGATACCTGAGTATCTCGGACGCAGATAGGGCTTCATCTGCATTGCAAAGCGTTCATAATCAGCCTTGCTTATATGAGCAATATCATAAGGATAAAGTCCTTTAGTGCCCTTATACATATCCATGTAAATGCATAGGTCGCAGGCTGTTACAGCAGCGCAGCCGCCTATCTTCATCCACGGATCAGAGAAAAGCTCCTGATTGCCGCCAAGCATCTCATCCACCTTGAAATAGGGCAGCTCACACAGCGACTTGGCTGAGGCAGCAGAAAGCTTTGTATTTGCGGAGCTTGAAGCGGCAGAAGAAAAAATACCAGAGGACTTAGCCGTTAGCTTTGCAACTGTATCTGATAATACTGAAAAGACTCCGGAAAGTCCGGAAGGCTTTGCCTTGGAAGCATTTCCGGCATCAATATCATTAAGGTATGCTTTTGGAACTGGTGGGTCAATTATGTCGTTATTAGGTATGTTGCTCATTATATGTAACTATAGTTGAAGTAGGTATAAACATTAATACCATAGCAAATCAGAACTCACTTCGCAACAGTTACGTTAATATAAGCCTTTACATCTTAAGGATAATTGATTACAATATGCAAATGAAGAAGCGGTAAGCTTCTTTCGAACCGATTAAGGGGAGCTTGTGTAAACAGGCTGAGATTCGACTGTATCGTCGTTACCCATAACCTGATTTGGATAATGCCAACGTAGGGACATACTTGAGAATGCGCAGATACTATCTGCATTGCATAGAGAGAGGGAGCCTTACGGGCTCCTGTTTTCGTATGTAGAAATACGCGGGAGCATCCGCTTTAAATGTCGCGTTATGTTGGGGGCACCACCTCATGACGCATAACAAAAGTTAATGCACATTGTGAAAGGAGTACATTATGAACACAGCATTAACCATCGCCGGAAGTGATTCCAGCGGAGGCGCCGGTATCCAGGCGGATATCAAAACCATGACTGCCAATGGCGTATATGCCATGAGTGCAATCACGGCTTTGACAGCCCAGAACACCATAGGGGTACAGGGCATATTTGAGGTCACACCTGAATTTCTGGCATTGCAGTTAGACAGCATTTTCACGGATATAAGACCGGATGCCGTAAAGATTGGCATGGTTTCATCCTCCGGGCTTATCAGCACTATTGCGGCTAAGCTCAAGGAATACAATGCCAGAAATATTGTAGTAGACCCGGTTATGGTTGCTACAAGCGGAGCGAGGCTTATAAGCGAGGATGCCATAGGCACGCTTAAGGCTAAGCTGCTGCCGCTTGCGACCGTCCTCACACCAAACATACCGGAAACAGAGGTCCTCTCAGAGATGGAGGTTAAATCAGCCGATGACATGCTTAAGGCAGCTGAGCTTATAAGCAGCAGATACGGCTGTGCAGTGCTCTGCAAGGGCGGCCATAATCTAAATGACGCCAACGACTTGCTGTATGCCGGAGGCAAGCACCACTGGTTTAACGGAGTACGTATCAATAATCCTAACACACACGGAACAGGCTGTACTTTGTCCAGCGCCATAGCATCTAATCTTGCAAAGGGCTACAGCCTTGAGATGTCAGTAGAGCGTGCGAAGGAATATATAAGCGGAGCACTCGATGCCATGCTTGATCTTGGAGCAGGCTCGGGCCCGATGAATCACGCCTTTGATATTAAAGGCAGATTCGCATAAGTCATCCTCTTCATTACAAGGACCGAATAAGTAAGCCTGTGGCTTAATGCAGATGCTTAATGCAAATGCTTAATGCAAATGCTTAAGGCCAAGGATTAATGACAATGCAGGCACTGTCTTTGGCAGCATAAGCTTAAGGCTTAATCGTTAAGATGATCAGGAAGGATTGATGTATGAAGAGAAAAGTTGATGAGCTGATAGATTCAGTGCGTGAGCTTTGGTCAAGCTTTGATGAGCATCCCTTTGTCAAGGGCATAGCAGACGGAACGCTCGATAAAGACAAATTCAAGTACTATATGATACAGGACTATCTGTATCTGATAGATTATGCACGAGTATTCGCACTGGGTGCAGTTAAGGCCTCGGACAGTGAGACCATGAGGCTTTGTGCTTCTTACGTCAAGCAGATACTTGACGGAGAGATGGATATCCATAAGGGATATATGCAAAGGCTTGGCATAAGTATAGAGGAAGCAGAGCAGACCAAAGCAGCACTTGATAATCTAAGCTACACCTCATATATGCTGAGAGTCGCCTATGACGGCGGTGCGGCAGAGGTTATGGCAGCAATTCTTAGCTGTGCGGTGAGCTACGAATTTATCGGCAGGCATATGGTTGAGCAGAATTCTAAGTGTGTAGAGCATGAGTTCTACGGCGAATGGATCAAGGGCTATGCATCACCTGAATATGCTAAGGCAAACAGGGCACTGGAGGAGCTTACAGAACGCCTTATCGCTGACTGCAGCGAGAGTCATTTTGCTAAGCTTAAGGAGATATTTATAAACTGCTCACTCTATGAGGGAGCATTCTGGGATATGTCCTGGGAGATGCGCTGATGAATGCCTATACAATGACGGATAATATGAAGGCTGTGTCAGGAGAATGCATGCTCGAATTTAAAAATGTCAGCTTCACCTATCCCGGCGATACGGTTCCGACCATAGAGAATCTTAGCTTTACTGTCAATAAGGGTGAGTTTGTGTGTCTTATAGGTCCGTCCGGCTGCGGCAAGAGCACGATATTTCGCTTGGTTAACGGATTGCTAAAGGCTGATTCTGGACAGATATATGCAGACGACAAGGATATCTCGGGACAGAAGAGCTATTGCGGATATATGCCGCAAAGCGATTTGCTTTTCCCGTGGCGTACCGTTGCCGACAATATAAGGCTTCCGCTTGAGATAAGAGGCGGCATGCAGGAGTCGGAGATGAATGCCAAGGTCAATGAGGCTCTTGTAAATGTCGGTCTTAAGGACTATGGAGACAAGGCGCCGTCTGAGCTCTCAGGAGGAATGCGGCAGAGGGCTGCATTTGCAAGAACACTTATGACAGGCTCTGAGCTCTTGCTATTGGACGAGCCGTTTTCGGCGCTTGATTATCTTACCAGACTTAATATGCGTGAGTGGCTCTTAGAGCAATGGGAGCGTGAGCACAAAACCGTGCTGTTTATCACCCATGATGTCGAGGAGGCTGTATTCCTGTCAAGCAGAGTGCTTGCGGTCGACAGCTATCCGATAAGCCATCTTAAGACCGTGGAGATACCGGCGAAGTATCCCAGAACCAGGCAGAGTCTTGAGGAGCCGCATATGGTTGAGATACGTGAGCAGCTTATCGGCATGCTGAGAAAGGAGAGCATATTATGAAGAAACGCTCGTCAGGCAATCTGCCTGCAGCAATATTGATGCTTGTTCTCCTTATGGTATGGCAGGCAGGCGCTATGAAGATGGATGCGGCATATATATTGCCGTCACCCATACAGATAATCAGGAAGCTGTGGGAGCTTAGAGAGCCGTTGTTCAAGGCACATTTACCTGCAACGATGGAGATAGTTGTCATAGGTCTTGTGATATCGATAGTGCTCGGACTTGGCCTTGCTATAGTCATGGATATTAATAAAAATGTCGAGAAGGCACTGTATCCGCTTATTATCGCAAGTCAGACGATACCGACCACAGCGCTGGCACCGCTCTTTGTGCTGTGGTTCGGATACGGTATATGGAGTAAGGTTCTGGTCACGGTACTTATGACCTTCTTCCCGATAACCATAACGGTATTTGATGGCTTCAAATCAGTAAAGCAGGATATGATAGACCTGATGAAGACCTTCGGAGCCGATAAGCGTACGATATTCTTTAAGCTTAAGCTTCCGGCAGTGCTGCCGTTTTTCTTCTCGGCTATCAAGATGGCGATACCGCTCTCTCTTATAGGAGCTGCCATAGGAGAATGGCTTGGAGCGCAGTCGGGACTCGGATATTTCAGTCGTCGTATGATGACCCAGCTTGACGGAGCAGGTGTATTTGCCCCGATATTGCTCCTGAGTATCGCAGCAATGATACTCGTAGCGATAGTCGCAGGGCTTGAAGAACGCTTCGTAAAGTGGAGAAACGAGTGATAGGCGAATTGAATGCAGGATTGTGAGAACACATTAGTGCGAAGCAATCCGTCACTTTTCTGTTATGTTGAGCCTGCGATCACGCAGGCATGGACGTTTACTATTGAAACATGCCGTCACCACTAATGCGGCAGAACGGAGAATACAATGAAAAAGAAATTATTAGCAGTAATTATGTCACTTACGCTTGCAGGCTCACTGCTTGCAGGCTGCGGTTCAAGCGCTGGAGCAAAGGAAGCAGACAGCAAGGCCGAAACTTCCTCAGAGAGTGCTGAGAATGAAGCAGCAGCTAAAGCTGATACAGAGCAGTCAGCTAAAGCTGATGCGGCAGACGATAAGGAACTTAAGGAGATTAATGTCGTACTTGACTGGTATCCCAATGCGCTCCATACCTTTATATATACAGCAATAGAGCGTGGATATTATGCAGAGGAGGGGCTTAAGGTCAATGTTCAGTTCCCGAGCAATGCCAATGACGCGTTAAGTCTCGTAGCTGCAGGCAAGGCAGAGATAGGACTTTATTACCAGCATGACATTATACAGGCAGTTGCCAATCAGAGCGTTAAGGTAGCAAGTATAGGTGCCGTTGTGCAGAGTCCGCTCAATATTATACTCTCACTCAAGGACAAGAACATTACCCGTCCGAGAGACCTTGAGGGCAAGACCATAGGTTATGCAGGAACTGCACTCAGTGAGGCCTTGGTTCAGACCATGATGGAGGCAGACGGTGCCGATTTCTCAAAGACTACCATGATGGATGTAGGCTTTGAGCTTATGAGCTCCATGACTACCGGCAATGTCGATGCAACTATCGGCTGCCTTGTTAATCATGAGGTTCCTCAGCTTGAGGAGGAGGGCTTTGAGCTTAATTATTTCATGGTAAATGAATACGGCATCCCGAACTACTATGAGGGCGTATTCCTTGCTAACTATGATACTATAGAGAATGATCAGGATATGCTTGCAGGCTTCCTGCGTGCATCAAAGAAGGGCTTTGAGGACTTTAAGGCAGATCCGGACGGCTGCCTCGCTATCCTGCTTAACAATCAGAATGAGGAGAATTTCCCGCTTTCAGAGACTGTTGAGAAGCAGAGCTGCCAGACACTGCTGCCGCTTATGGAGACTGCAGATGCTGCGTTCCTGTCACAGTCGGATGAGTGCTGGCAGGAGAACATCGATTGGATGCTTAAGACCGGTCTTATCGATAAGAGCGTTGAGCTTGACCAGGTAAGAAGAAACATAGAGTTCTGATTAGATACTGAAGGTCCGCAGGCTGTCAAAAAAGCTCGCAAGCTGTCATAGAAAGTTAACAGGCGGTAAAATAAAGCTTTGAATCTACGTATTGTATTGCAAAGGAACAAAGTTAAGAATATGCAAAACTAAAAATCAAGCCGGAAACCAAAGCTGCAGTTTAATGCGGATTGGTTTCCGGCTTTGTTTACTTTTGTGATATATTGGGCGGCCTCAGCCGAGAGCCGGCAGCTGATACTTACTGTTGTACTCCTTGTAATATTTCTTGAAGGTGGCAGTATCTGATACCAGCACATCCTTAGTCTCATGCAGGCTCAATACATTGTCAGAGGTATCGAGCAGGCAGTCCGCAATATTGGCACAGTGGTCGCTGACACGCTCCATATTGGTGAGTATATCGGAGAGTATGAAGCCTGCATCTATGCTGCAGCTGCCGTGCTGCATTCTGTAGATATGGCGGGTACGAAGCTCTTCCTTGATATGGTCGACAACCTCCTCAAGCGGCTCTATGTGCTCGGCTGCATTTTTATCATTTTCTGTAAATGCCTTAAAGGCGAGCCACATGACCTCGCTTACTGCTGAATTAAGCACGGTAAGCTCCTTCTTGGCATCAGTTGTAAATTCGATATTTTTGCCTATGCGTTCCTCAGAGGACTCAAGCAGATTGACGCTGTGGTCTGCGATACGCTCAAAATCTCCTATAAGCTTGAGATATCTTGAGGAAGTGGCATTATCAGCATCATTAAGCTGACGCGTGCTGAGCTTAACAAGATATGAGCTTATGACATCCTCATATTTATCGGTTTTGTCCTCGTTCATACGTATTGCCTCAGCAAGCTCCGGAGTATAATTGCTCATGGCCTCTATGCTCTCGTTTAAGGATGCCATGGAGCACTTTGCCATATCCTCCATAAGCACGCGGCAGCGGTCAAGTGCAAGTGCAGGCGCAGTAAGGAGACGCTCATCAAGCAGTACTATGTCATCGCTTTCATCTGCATTGTCAGGCACGATGCGGCATACAAGCTTCTCAAGCAGACTGCCGCATGGAAAGAGCAGCACGGTACAGCTTATATTAAAGAGTGAATGACAAATAGCTATGCCGGCCATGCTTGCAGCATCATCTAAGAATATCGGAGCGCATATCGCCTTGACAGCACAGAATAATATCAGGCAGACGGCGGTACCGATGATGTTAAAGCTAAGATGCACAAGTGCGGCACGGCGCGCATTTTTATTGGTACCGATAGAAGAAAGCATTGCGGTAACACAGGTACCGATGTTCTGACCCATGATGATGGGGATGGCTGCGCCGTAGCTTACCTTGCCGGTGATGGCAAGAGCCTGCAATATACCGACAGAAGCAGAGCTTGACTGTATGATACCTGTAAGAAGGGCACCTACTATAACTCCGAGTACAGGGTTCTTGAAGGCAATGAAGAGATCTGCAAATTCAGGAACATCAGCAAGTCCGGATACGGCAGAAGACATGGCGTTCATACCGTACATAAGTACTGCAAAGCCTAAGAGTATATTGCCGGTATCCTTCTTGCGGTCGGTCTTGCCGGTCATGATGCATATGATGCCGATAAGTGCAAGTATAGGGGTAAATGAAGATGGCTTAAGCATCTCAAAGAGCATGCTTGTACCGGTAATGCCGGCAAGGCTCAATATCCAGGCAGTGACTGTGGTACCGATGTTGGCACCCATGATAACGTATATGGACTGCTTGAGAGTCATGAGTCCGGAGTTAACGAAGCCGACTACCATAACGGTTGTGGCAGATGAGCTCTGTATAATCGATGTAACCACGAGACCGGTAAGCAGGCCCATGAGCTTGCTGCTTGTGAGCCTGCCGAGTATAGTCTTAAGGCTGTTGCCGGCACGTCTCTCTAAGGCATCGCCCATGATGTTCATGCCGAACAGGAAGAGGCTTAAGCCTCCGATGAGACTAAGTACGTTGAAGATATTCATTATTCTGCACTTTCCTTTCTTGAGAGCTTATAAGCAAGAATTAAAGCAGCAGCAATCGCTGCGCAAAGTGTAACGCACATTGGCTGAAGTATGCCGAGCATCAGCATCAGCACGGAGTCGCGGTCAGTAGAAAGCCTGATAACAGAGCCATCATTAAGCTTCTTGGCGGTATAGAGGCATTTTCTTGCCAGAGTTTCAGAGTAGCGGCTGCTTTCGCCGTAGCCTGTCTCCATAGCTTCCTTAATTTCCTCACGCGCTAAGTGGTTCTCCATAGTATTGATGTCTGCTGTATTGTCATACAGCAGAGAACCATCCGCACTGACATAGGTAACACGCACCGAGCTGTCAGCTATTGCGTCAAGATATTTGATGCCGTTAAGCTCAACTCCCGCCGCTGCAAGCTCGGTCTCAGCCTTAAGCTCTGAAAACTGAAGCTTCGAGAAATAAATCGTCAGCACACTCAGCAATATAGCGGCTGTGGCCAGCAAAACAGCAGCTGAGGTACCGAATATAGCCTGAAAGATTTTCTTATTCATAAAAACTCCCTCTTGCCGAATTTCCTAATCCGACAGGTGATATAATATGAAATCTTTGTAAAGTCTAAAGTCAAGCTTATGTAAAACCTATGTAAAGTACTTTAAAAGTCCCAGGAGTGCGTAAGCGCATAGCAATCCGTCACTTTTATACTATGTGGAGCTGATACATATATAGGCACGGTTGTTTACTTAGCGATTGTCTAGAAATATTCGAGCAGGCGTATGAGGCTGCCGCGACCTTGTTATCGCAGCAGCATACATATTATTTTTTATCAGTTGCTGCGGCGTAACACTGAGCGGCAGCCCATACACCTGCATATAAGGTAATTAGCTCCAATATTATGAAGCGGATGCAAGGCGGACACTAAGCTAATTTAACAAATATTTTATCTTGATGTTGTAAAAAGGGACGAAAATGGTTAAAATTCTAATACCTATGTTTAAGGGACATAAGCATTTCCATGAGAGGTACGGATATGTCAGATATTATTAAGGTTGGAGTTGCGACAGATACTAACAGCGGCATCAATGCAGAGGAGGCAGCAGCTGTTGGCGCACGCATCATTTCCATGCCTTTTTTTATAGATGGAGAGGAATATCTTGAGGGCAGCACCATCAAGAGAGATGAATTTTTTGAGAGACTGCGCGGCGGTGCGGATATCAAGACCTCACAGCCATCACCGGGAGCACTCACAGATCTGTGGGATGAGATGCTCAAGGAATATGAAGAGATTATATATATACCTATGTCAAGCGGCCTGAGCAGCTCTATGGCTACAGCCCGCATGATAGCAGAGGATTATGACGGCAAGGTGCATGTTATAGATAACCATCGTATATCACAGACTCAGAAGCAGTCTGTTTATGAGGCCTTAGAGCTTGCAAAGCTTGGCAAGACAGCGGCAGAGATTGAGGCTATTTTAAACAGGGATGCCCTGGAGGCAAGCATATATATTGCTGTGGATACCTTGGAGTATCTTAAGAAGGGCGGCAGAGTGACTCCTGCCGGAGCTGCTCTTGCATCCATACTTAATCTTAAGCCTGTGCTGCAGATACAGGGTGATAAGCTGGATGCTTATGCCAAGGTCAGAGGCGAGAAGGCTGCACAGGAGCGTATGCTTCAGGCAGTTGAGAAGGATATTAATGGCAGATTTGCAGGACGTAATGTTATCATCAAGGGCGCTTATACCTGCAGCGCGGAGGCAGCCGAAGTCTGGAAGAAGAAGATAGAGGAGCGTTTCCCGGGACATCATATAACTCTTAATCCGCTTGCACTAAGCATAAGCTGCCATATAGGAGAGGGCGCTACTGCCATAACCTGTTCGGCAGAGGCACCTGAGCTTCCAGGCTTAGAGGCAAGGTTCTGATGCAGGGCAGACAGCTTATAAGGACAGCCTTTGTCAAATCAATACCGGTATTGTGCAGCTATATATTTTTAGGCATGGCGTATGGTATAACCATGCAGGCAGCAGGCTTTAGCTGGTATTGGTCTGTGCTGATAAGCCTTATAGTATATACGGGTGCATTTCAATTTGTACTGATTACCTTTTTGGCGAACGGAGTCTCGCTGGTCACTCTGATAATTACGGCTCTGCTTATGAACAGCCGTCAGAGCTTTTATGCACTGACCTTTCTTAAGGATTTTAGTGCCATGGGCAGAAGGAAGCTGTTCATGATACATTCTCTTACGGATGAGACCTATGCGCTGGACTGTACGCTCGGATATCTCCCGGAGGCGGAGCGCCATAATGTAATGTTTTTGGTGGCACTGTTTAACTGGATATACTGGAGTATAGGCACCTTGCTCGGAGGTATACTGGGAGAGCTGCTGCCGTTTAGTCTTGAGGGCATAGACTTTTGCATGACGGCACTCTTTGTCATTATATTTATTGACCAGTGGGAACGGCTCAAAGATCACAGACCTGCAATATGCGGGCTGGCAGTCGGTGTAGTGTGCCTGTTGGTATTCGGTAAGGACAGCTTTATGCTTCCGGCGCTGCTTATATCATCCGTACTGCTGATAGCTGCAGACAGAACAGGCAGGGGGATGGGACAATGAGCACGAGAGATATAATTATTGCGATAGCGGCCTCAGCGGCTGTGACATTTGCATTAAGAGCATTGCCGTTTATAGCATTCTCGGGACAGCGTAAGATGCCAAGATGGCTTGAGAGCTTAGGCGCAGCACTTCCGCCGGCTATTATGGCAGTGCTTATAGTTTATTGCCTCAAGGATATACCTACGGATTATCGTACGGCAGCTGTTCCAAAGCTGTGCGGTGTTATAGCTACTGTTATTGCATACAGATGGCGGCACAGCACGCTTATAGGACTTGTGGCAGGAACTGCTGTCTACATGGTGCTGATACGACTCCTGTAGGGAGAGGTGTTGGCATTAAGGTGCTTGTAGCTTGGATGAGGGTCTGCATGGTGATAGGGTTTTAAGCCGCTTGTAGATTTGGCGGTATCCCCGCAAGCTTTTGCAGCAAGGGTACAGATAAAGGGTTAATGGAATGTTTGATAGTTTAACATCGAATAAGCCGGACAGGTTCAGTGCCGTTGTTAGCTATAATGTCTGGGACAGGCTGTATTTTATATTGCGTACTGTGGCGATAGCCCTGCTTACGATATCACTTGCAGGTGCTGTGCCGATATTATGGCGAGGGTTTTATTATATGCATATTGAAGCCCTGCATCTAGATGAGATTACACCGTGGAGTGCTGCCGAGATTAAGGATGCCTATGATCAGATGATGGATTACTGCATGTGGGGCGGAAACTTTAATACCGGAGTGCTTAAGTGGTCAGTGGACGGGATGAAGCATTTTGCTGACTGCAGTCTGCTGTTTAAGCTTGATACGCATATACTGATAATATCAGTCATGATGGCAGGCGGACTTTATGCTGTCAAACGTGTAAGGGCGGTACGGGAAATGCATCCGCTGGGACATGGTCCGTTGTTTTGGGGCGGTCTCATACCGGTGGTGCTTATAGCTGTAATTGTGCTGCTTGTCATGTTTGTTGACTTTGACAAGGCCTTTGTGGTGTTCCATCACTTATTTTTCCCGGGTAAAACCAATTGGCTCTTTAATCCTGAAACAGATGAAATTATACAGGTATTGCCGGAGGTCTTTTTCCGTAATTGTGCGATACTTATTGGAGCGGTTGCAGTCATCTTCGGCTTGCTGATGATGTATCTCGACTGCCGCAACTCAAGGAGAAGATAAGATTATGGATATAGCCTTTGGGCAGAGCATAAGCATAGCGGCAGTAAGCATAAAGCTTATCTGTGCAACGGCTTTTGGTTTTATAGTAGGCATAAACAGAGAGAAAAAACGCCGCGGGGCAGGTACCAGAACACACGCACTTGTGTGTATGGCAGCCTGCCTTGTTATGATTACAAGTGAATATCTGGCAGTCACATATCCGGATTATGACGGTGATGTTGCAAGACTTGGCGCACAGGTTATAAGCGGCATGGGATTTATCGGAGCCGGTACAATAGTTGTGACCAGATATAATCACATTCGCGGCCTTACAACGGCTGCAAGCCTGTGGGCAACGGCCTGCTTAGGCTTGGTTATCGGAGCCGGCTTCATTACTGCAGGAATCATCGCAACAGCTATCATGATGTTTCTGCTTATTACGGTTGACGGCCTTGATAAGTATATGAATCGCCATACCATGGTGAGAGATTATCTTATAGTATTTGATGATATGCGCGGACTTTCTCGGTTTATGGCAGAGATTAAGAATTCAAGCATAAGAGTGATTAATATAGATATGAACCGCAGCAGTGCGGATCAGAAGATAGCTATAATAGTCACACTTGAGGAGCGGGAAGGTCTGGCGGAATTCATGCAAAACCTCCAATGTAAGAGCAGCATAGAGATGCTTAACG
>CAVBGP010000057.1:0-12545 GCA_963595005.1 Acutalibacteraceae bacterium
AGAGCACGTTAGTGCGAAGCAATCCGTGACTTTTATATTATGTGGTGCCTGCAAAAGCGCAGGCATGGGAGTTTATCATAACAGGCTTATCTGTAAAAACAGGGTCTTACATCCAAAAATGATGCAAGACCCTGTTTTGCTATAAGCTGTACAAAACAAATGGAGGTATATTGCTTGTAACAATCCGTACTTTTATTAAACGTGGTGCCTGCGAAATTGAAGGCAGGGTTGTTTACTTAATAGCTGCAAAGCCCTTCTCAAGATCGGCTATGATATCATCAATATGCTCTGTACCGATTGAAAGTCTTATTGTGTTCTGATGTATATCAACAGCCTCAAGCTCAGCATCTGTAAGCTGTGAATGTGTTGTTGAAGCCGGATGGATAACGAGGCTCTTAACATCTGCAACATTTGCAAGAAGAGAGAAGAGCTCAAGGTTATCTATGAACTTGAATGCCTCATCCTTGCCGCCCTTAATCTCAAAGGTAAAGATGGAAGCTCCGCCATTCGGGAAATACTTCTCATACAGAGCGTGATCCGGATGCTCAGGAAGAGACGGATGATTGACCTTCTCAACTAAAGGATGCTTGGTAAGATACTCGACAACCTTCTTGGTGTTCTCTGCGTGACGCTCAAGTCTGAGTGAAAGTGTCTCAGTTCCCTGAAGAAGCAGGAAAGCGTTGAAAGGTGATATAGTAGCTCCTTCGTCTCTGAGCAGGATAGCTCTTATATATGTTGCAAATGCAGCCTTGCCTGCTGCCTCTGTAAACTTAACTCCGTGATAGCTTGGGTTTGGCTCGGAAATCCAAGGATACTTGCCTGACTTAGCCCAGTCGTAGGTTCCGCCGTCTACAATTACTCCGCCAAGAGTAGTTCCGTGTCCGCCGATAAACTTGGTAGCAGAATGAACAACTATATCTGCGCCGTGCTCAATAGGACGGATAAGATAAGGAGTACCGAAGGTGTTGTCGATAACGAGTGGAAGACCATGCTTGTGCGCAATCTCTGCAAGTGCATCGATGTCCGGAATGTCTGAATTAGGATTGCCGAGAGTCTCGATATAGATAGCCTTGGTGTTCTCCTGGATAGCTGCCTCAACCTCTTCAAGATTATGCACATTAACGAAGCTGGTGCTTATGCCGTAGAGCGGTAAGGTATGAGCGAGGAGATTAGTTGTACCTCCGTAGATAGTGTTCTGAGCTACGATATGCTCACCCTCCTTAGCAAGAGCCTGAATGGTATAGGTGATAGCTGCAGCACCGCTTGCAACTGCAAGACCTGCAACACCGCCCTCAAGAGCAGCAATTCTGTCTTCGAATACACCCTGAGTAGAGTTTGTAAGTCTTCCGTAGATGTTGCCGGCATCAGCAAGTCCGAATCTGTCTGCTGCGTGCTGGGCATTATGAAATACATATGAGGTTGTCTGGTAAATCGGTACTGCGCGTGCGTCTGATGCAGGGTCAGCCTGCTCCTGACCAACGTGAAGCTGAAGAGTTTCAAATCTATAATTTGCCATAGCTTTAATGTCCTTTCATGACTGTGAAATTCTCCGGCCACAGGAACTTGCTGACTCGGAGTTAAATGTTGTGATGAGTATAACCTACAAAGCATATCATGTCAATAGGTTTTACAGCAATATAGGTTACTATTTTTAATTCATTCCCTGTATAAAGTATGAGCCCTGCTTAAATCACAGCAGAGCTCATATTAATTGCGAGAGCGCTTAAAGTGCGCAGCAATTGTACTTTTATTAAATGTAGTGCCTGCGAATTTGAAGGCAGAGTTGGTTACGTTTTTTATGAGGCAGCTGCCACGTGTAAAAAAAGTAGCCGGTGCTTTTCGATATAATTGGGCTTGAAGCGACAATACTAAGTATCAGGATCAGCCCCAAACCTCCTCGGAGATTTCCTTAACAAGCTTAATCTTAGCCCATTCCTGCTCCTCGGTAAGAAGATTGCCCTCCTCTGTAGAAGCAAAGCCGCACTGTGGGCTTAAGGAAAGCTGCTCTAGCGGTACATACTTAGAAGCTTCCTTGATACGTGCAATTATTGCATTCTTATCCTCAAGCTCAGGAGTCTTAGAGGTAATAAGACCGAGAACCACCTTCTGCTTGCCGATAAACCTAAGCGGCTCAAATCCGCCGGCTCTGTCGCTGTCGTACTCAAGGAAGAAACCGTCAATATTGCAGTGACCGAACAGTATCTCAGCTACAGGCTCATATCCGCCGGTTGAAGACCAGGTAGAACGGAAGTTGCCGCGGCATATATGCATTGTTATGGTCATGTCCTCAGGCTTAGCCTCCATAACCTTATTGATAACCTCAACATATTTTCTTGCGATAGCATCTACATCAAGACCTCTTGCGGCATAAGCCTCGCGCTTCTCCTTAGAGCAAAACTCACCCCATGCTGTGTCATCAAGCTGAAGATAACGGCATCCTGCTGCATAGAAAGCCTTAACTGCCTTCTGATAAGCGGCTGCTATATCATCATAGAGCTTCTGCTCATTATCCTTATAGAGATCAATCGGCTGATAATTAGCCTCTCTTACGCAGCAGATAAGATGCAGCATAGAAGGAGACGGTATGCACTGCTTAGCATCAACATCGCCTGCAACGCTCTTAAGGAACTTAAAATGCTTAAGGAAGGGATGATTCTCAGGGAAATCAATCTTGCCTACAATCTTAAGAGTCTCTGACTTAGGCTGAAAGCCCTTAAAGGCTACAGAGAAGTGCTCAGCCTTAACCTTGGCAACGCCCTCAAGTCCCCAGAGGAAATCAAGGTGCCAGAATGCACGGCGGTACTCGCCGTCGGTAACTGCCTTAAGTCCGGCTGCCTTCTCTGCTGTTACAAGCTTTGTGATGTTTTCATCCTCTGCCTTCTCAAGCTGCTCAGCACTGATGCTGCCTGCCTCGTAAGCTGCTCTTGCGTCCTTAATCTCAGGTGTTCTGAGAAAGCTTCCTACTATATCATACTTATATGGTACTGTCTTGCTCATGCTGTCTATCTCCTTAACCTAGTGTTTTAATAAGTTTTGCAGAGATTATACTGTATTGCCTGCGATATGCAAAATACTTAGAAAGTATGGTTTGATATAGTTTTAAACTATGACAGCAATATAACTTGACAAAGCATGCCTGTTAGATTAGAATCATTTCCATTGACAATTAAATACCGCGTTGCAATGACGGGAATAACCTGCTTTAAGATGCCTCGAGAGAATAGTCGGTTGGTGCGAGACTTAGGGTCACTGCAGGGTCTCACCCCCGAGCGACAACCCTGTTGAGTGGGCGTTGATGGACGCCAAGAAGAGTGGTACCGCGGAAACATTTATATTAACAGTTTTCGTCTCTTTGTATGTATAATGCAAAGAGGCGTTTTTTGTACCATGGACTAAACGCAGCTTTGCGGATAGGCACATTGAGTAAGACCTGTGTGCATAAAGCAACAGCATAAAATGGACTGACAGCCGCAGCAAAGCTTGAGCACGAGTCTTACCAAGGAAACAAATGGTAAAAACGGAGGATTAGGAGTTATGAACAATTTCAGCAAGTACAAGCCGGGATATTTTCCTGCACCAATATCGGTTGATGAATTAAGCTGGTATAAGAAGGATCATATAGAAGAGGCACCGACCTGGTGCTCAGTAGATTTGCGTGACGGCAATCAGGCACTGATAGTTCCTATGAGCCTTGAGGAAAAGCTGGAATTCTTCAAGTATCTTGTTAAGATTGGCTTTAAGGAGATAGAGATAGGCTTCCCGGCAGCAAGCCAGACCGAGTATGATTTCACGCGCTGCCTTATAGATAACAATATGATACCTGATGATGTGACCATACAGGTGCTCACTCAGTCACGTGCGCATATTATTGAGAGAACCTTTGAGGCTGTTCAGGGGGCTAAAAATGTCATCATTCACCTGTATAATTCCACCTCCTTAGCACAGCGCCAGCAGGTGTTCCGCAAGGAAAAGGAAGAGATAATCAAGATTGCTACCGATGGTGCCAAGCTTATGCTTAAGTATCGTGATATGTATCCGGAGACTAATTTTAAGTTCCAGTATTCACCGGAGAGCTTTACGGGTACAGAGCCGGAGTTTGCAAGAGATATTTGCAATGCAGTTATTGATGTGTGGCAGCCAACACCTGATAATAAGGTAATAATTAATCTGCCGGCAACCGTTGAGATGAGTCTGCCGCATATATTTGCCAATCAGGTTGAGTATATGTGCAAGGTGCTGCATAACAGGGAAAATGTCATCGTATCACTGCATCCTCATAACGACAGAGGTACAGGCGTAGCGGATGCTGAGCTTGGCTTGCTTGCAGGAGCAGACCGTATAGAGGGTACCTTATTTGGTAATGGAGAGCGTACCGGAAATGTTGATATAATCACACTTGCTATCAACATGTTCACGCATGGCGTGGATCCGAAGCTTGATTTCTCGGATATCAAGGAAGCGATTGAGATATATGAGAGATCTACAGGTATGAGTGTAGGACCGCGTCAGCCATATGCAGGCAAGCTGGTATTTGCTGCATTCTCAGGCTCTCACCAGGATGCTATATCAAAGGGTATGAAGTGGAGAGAGGAGACAGGAGAGACATATTGGACCTGCCCATATCTGCCGCTTGATCCTCATGATGTCGGACGTGCCTATGACGGAGACATCATCCGTATTAATTCACAGTCCGGCAAGGGCGGCGTAGCATATATTCTTGAGCATAATTACGGATATATCATACCTAAGGCTATGATGAGTGAGCTTGGCTACTTTATCACAGGTATCTCTGACAATGATCACGCAGAGCTTAAGCCGGATGAGGTATTTAAGGACTTCAAGGCAGAGTATATCAACAGATTCGAGACTATTGATGTTATGGATGCGACCTTTAATCATCTGTCAACAACTAAGGATGAGAACAGCGACAGCTTCTCGGTTAAGATGAGAGCTAGGATTAACGGAGAGACTTATATGCTTGAGGGTGACGGTAACGGACGTCTCGATGCAGTCAGCAACGCTTTGCTTAAGACCGGCTTTAGCTTCGACTACGAATTCATTACATATTCTGAGCATGCAGTCAGCCGTGACTCTGACTCTAAGGCTGCAGCATATGTATGCATAGCAGATAAGACCGGTAAGCAGTATTGGGGAGTTGGTACTCACGCGGATATCATTATTGCATCTATCAATGCACTCGTAACTGCACTTAACCGTATGAATGCAAGTCTTCATTTTATTAAATAAACAACAGGCAGGTCTGTGACTTTGCAGGGAGTATTATAAAATAATGAATAATAATCAAAAAGGCATAGCCTGCATGATATCATCAGCATTTTTCTTTGCACTGATGTCATTTTTTGTAAGGTATGCAGCAGGAGTTCCGTTTACACAAAAGGTATTTTTTAGAAATGCAATTGCGGCAGTAGTAGCACTGCCGCTCTTTCTGCGTACTAAGCATGATTACAAGCTGGTACGCGCAAATCTGCCGGATTTGTTCTTTCGCGTTACATTCGGAACGATAGGTATGTTCTGTAATTACTATGCGATAGACCATATGAATCTGTCTGATGCCAATATGCTTAACAAGACCTCACCATTTTTTACGATGCTTGCTGCGATGTTTTTGCTTAAGGAGAAGCCTACGAAGGTAGACTGGATGGCATTGGTGATAGCATTTATAGGTGCATTATTAATTATGAAGCCTTCGTTAGATGTACATTTTGTTTATGCTGTCATAGGCGTGATGGGAGGCTTTAGTGCCGGCATGGCTTATGCGTTTGTGAGGAGACTTAGCGGAGCCGGGTTGGACAATACACTTATAGTTCTGGCGTTTTCTATATACAGCTGTATTATCTGTGCAGTTCCTTCGGTGTATCAGGGTATCGGTATAAGCCTTAATGATTTTATGATACTGCTGATGGTTGGCATAAGTGCAGCCTGCGCGCAGTTTTCGGTCACAGCTGCGTATTCATTTGCAGAGACACGCGTTGTTTCGATATATGGTTATACACAGATAATCTTTGCGGCGCTGCTTGGCATAGTTTTCCTGCATGAGACTCCGGATGTGCTCAGCATTATAGGCTATGTAGTGATTATCGGAGCGGCTGTTATCAGAAGCCTCTGCAAGAATGTGTAAGAGTAAAAAAATTCGTCATTTTTTGTTTGGAGTGCCTGCAAATATTTAGGCATAATCACTTATTTTATAAGTCTATGATTGTGTCGGTGAATACAGGTAATCTTTTATGTGAATTTTCATAGACATTGTACAGACTGATATGCACTGCTTTCACACAAACGATACAATTGACAATATCTGCAGTGAAACGTATAATTATTAACATTCGTATCAAAAAGTAATGGGGGCACGAGTAATCGTACCTGCATTATTGTACATTTATTTCTATAATTTATTATTGAGGAGAACGTTTTATGAAGAAGATTTTGTCAGCAGTGACAGCTGCAGTACTTGCAATGTCACTTGCAGCATGCGGTTCATCCAATACAGCAGCAACAACAGCTGCTGCAGGCAGCGATTCAGAGGCATCAGCAGCTTCAGCACAGTCAGTACCGGTTACAGGTAAGATGACCATGGGTACAGGCGGAACCTCAGGCACCTACTATGCATTCGGCGGAGTTCTTGCACAGTATATCAAGAACTATGGCGGTATTGATGTAACTGTTGTTTCTACAGATGGTTCTAAGGCAGATATCCAGGGTATTGATGCAGGAGATTATCAGTTGGGTACAGTTCAGTCAGACGTTATGGCTTATGCTTGGGACGGAACCAAGGCCTTTGCGGATGACGGAGCTGTCAATTCAATCAGAGTTATCGGCGGTCTCTATGCAGAGACAGTTCAGCTTGTTACTATGAATCCGGACATCAAGAGCCCGGCAGACCTTGCAGGCAAGTCAGTATCAATCGGTGCTCCAGGTTCAGGCGTATATTTCAATGCTATGGACGTACTTGAGTCAGCAGGACTCACTGAGTCAGATATCAAGGCTCAGTATTTAAGCTTTGCAGATTCAGCAGAGGGACTTAAGGACGGCAAGATTGACGCGGCATTCATCGTTGCAGGCGCACCTACACCGGCTATCACCGAGCTTATGACAACTAATGATGCTTACCTTGTTCCGATTGAGGGTGAGTATGCAGAGAAGATTATGGCAGATTGCCCATATTACACAGAACTTGCTATTCCTGCAGGAACATATCCTAAGCAGGAGGAGGATATCAACACTGTAACCGTTAAGGCTACATTGATTGTATCAGCAGATGCTTCAGAGGATGATGTATACAATATCACTAAGGCTGTATATGATAATGCAGAGGCTATAAGCGGCGAGCATGCTAAGGGAGCAGAGCTTAGCATTGAAAATGCTACAACAGGTATGACAGCACCGTTCCATGCAGGAGCAGCTAAGTACTTTGCAGAGCAGGGTGTGACAGTAGAAACAGAGTAATATATATGCGGCTTAAAATGGCTGCAGTTAACGATGGATATGCGGATGACTGCACAGTACTGAGTGGTATCACGCGGTATGGTGGGTCATCCGTTAATGCTTTATATAAGCCTAATAATTCATTTCCTATAAGGGATATCTCATGAGCTTTAACAAAAACGAGAACACACAAAAAATTGAAAAAACCGCATCTGCGGAATCATCCATGGAAGAAATCCACAGCAGTGTGGATGATGTAATGAAGAAATTTGACCGCGAGTCCAATGTACGACTTTGGGAGGGAACTCCTAAGCTTATAGTAAACGGGATTCTGGTTTTATTTGCTTTATTCTGCATCTATGTCACATTATGGGGAACCTTCCTCGAGGAGGTGCGACTGACCTCATTTATGGCCTGCATTGTATGCCTTGGCTATATCATTTTCCCTATGAAGAAGGGAACTCAGAGAGTTAATTATATTCCGATATGGGATATAGTGCTTATGGTGCTTGGTACAGCTGCATTTTTGTATTTTACATTCAATGCCGTAAGCATCATCCAGCAGGGTGCGAAATTTGCAAATTATCAGATTGCTATAGGCGTAGTTGGGCTGCTCTCACTTGCGGAGGTTTGCCGCAGATCTGTCGGAATACCTATACTTATAGTTGCGGGATGCTTTATCATCTATGCACTTACAGTGGGTCTTACAAACCCAACCTTTGCCAAGAGACTTAACTATGCAGTCAGGCTCCTGTTCTATTCTAAGGAGGGAGTACTTTCAACACCGGTTAACACCTGTTCAAAGTTCATTGTTATATTTATTATATTCGGTGCATTCTTAGAGAAAACAGGTATATCGGATTTCTTTATTGATTTTGCAAATGCGCTCGTAGGAGGCTTTGCAGGAGGACCGGCCAAGGTTGCTGTTGTATCAAGTGCGCTTCTTGGCATGGTTTCAGGCTCATCTGTTGCTAATACCGTAGGCTCTGGTTCAGTCACCATCCCTATGATGAAGAAGACTGGCTACAGAGGTGAATTTGCCGGCGCTGTTGAGGCGGCTGCATCGACAGGAGGTCAGATTATGCCGCCTATCATGGGTGCTGCGGCCTTCCTGATGGCTGATATAGTAGGTGTGCCCTACAGCAGCATTATAGTAAGAGCTATATTGCCTGCTATACTGTACTTTACAGGTATATTTATCTCTGTTCATCTTGAGGCTAAGCGCAATAATCTTGACGGTATTCCGAAGGAACAGCTTCCTAAGATGAGCAAGCTTATTAAGAAGATATATCTGCTTATTCCTATTATTATTTTGATATTCTTGGTTACAAGTAACCTCAAGACTATACAGACAGCAGCAGCTATATCCATTATTGCGTCGATTGCGGTCAGCATGGTTGACAAGGAACATCGCATGGGCATAAAGACCATACTTGAGGCTCTTGCAAGTGGCGCAAAGGGCTCAATCTCTGTTGCTGCAGCCTGCGGTATTGCCGGCATTATAAGCGGTGTTATCACAATGACAGGACTTGCCAATGTACTTATTAACGGTATAGTTGCACTTGCAGGCAATCAGCTTATTATTGCACTTGTGCTTACCATGGTATGCTGTATAGTATTGGGCATGGGTGTTCCGACCACAGCAAACTACTGCATTATGGCAGCGACCTGTGCTCCTATACTTGTACGTATGGGCGTTCCTACGCTTGCAGCACACTTCTTCGTGTTCTACTTCGGTATTGTTGCTGATATTACACCTCCGGTTGCACTGGCAGCCTATGCCGGCGCAGCTATAGCCAAGGCGGATCCGATGAAGACGGCTATAAATGCCACCAAGCTTGCTATTGCTGCATTTATAGTTCCTTATATGCTTGCGATGAATCCAGTAATGGTGCTTGTTGATGTGACCGGACCGATAGAGGTTGTACGTATAGTTATTACATCCTTTGTAGGTATATGCGGTATAGCAGCAGGTCTCTCAGGCTATCTTATTAGAGAAATGAACTGGGCAGAGCGTATAATCATTATTGCTGGTGGACTGATGCTTGTTCATCCAGGTACAATGACAGACATTATTGGCGTTGCAGTCTTTGTAGCTATGATAATGTGGCAGACAGCAAGAAAAAAACAGGCTGCTAAGGCATAAAACAAAGCCTTACTTTAAAACTAACGGCCTTTGCACTGTTGATTTGATTGATGGTGCAAGGGTCTTTTTATATGTATTATTCTGACTTACGAATCACTTACATTTTGTCTTTTGCACTGTACTTTTATAAGGTTTAGTGTTAAAAAGAACGAGTATAAACTTGCAGAGAAATAACTGTGTTTTTGAAATGAACACATGACAGAGCTGCTTTTATATAATAAACAATCAGATACTGTAAATGTATAAGGCTGGATTTAACTATAGAGAAATTAGATTAGGCTTTCTTGTTATATGGTAAATGCAGCAGAACGGAGTTTAATATGATAAAGAGAAACAGTCATATAGGCTTACTTATGGCAGTGGGGATAGGAACGGCTGCGGCAACATTTGCAGCAACCTTATCGAGTACGGCGATATATAGCTATGCTGCAGAGGTGCATGCGGACTTTGCTAATCTTAGCCTTACCAAGGATGGAGACTGCAGCTGGTCTATAGGCAATACCGGCTCACTTGTAGTTGATAAGTATGAGCTTAAGCTGTCCAGGAAGAGCAGCGGAAGCTGGAGTGACAGCTATAAGACTGCCAAGACCTCGGATTCAAGCTATTCATTTACAATATCGTCAGTGGGACAATATAAGTTTAAGGTACGTGCATTGTTTGTAGGAGGCGATAAGTCTGACTGGTCTGAGGACAGTGAAATTGTATCAGTAACGTCAGATGATGTGCAAAGCTCGAGTCCAAGCTCCGGAGGAAGTGCGATAGTTGTAGTGCCGACAGGAAACGCAAGCGCTGTGTATTATCAGGCGGGACCGGGAGCTAGCAGTACACAGTATCAGTATACAAGTACGACTATAGGCCCTAACGGACAAACTACGACATACACCTATAATGCCAACGGAACCTTAGGTCCGGGAGGAACTCCTGTCAATTCCACCAATACTACCAGCGGATGGATAAAATCCGGCAATAAATGGATATACAGGTATGCTAATGGCACTCAGCCTAAGAACTGCTGGGACAGAGTTGATGACAAATGGTACTATTTTGATGCAAACGGCTATCTGAATTACGGATGGGTAAGCTACAACGGCAATTGGTATTACAGTGACATTAACACAGGTGTTATGAGAACTGGGTTCAATAACATCAATGACAAGTGGTATTACTTCAATCAAAGCGGAGTTATGCAGACCGGTTATGTGACTGTTGATGGCAAGATATATTACATGGATCAGAGTGGTGCAAGGGTTCAGGGCGGATATAATCCTGACGGACATCAGTTTGATGTTAACGGAGTAATGATACAGTAAATGTATTTGCTTGATTATCAGCAGACACTATTATGATATAAAACCGACTGACTGCTTCAAGGCTATAAGCCTTTGCAGATGTCGATATTTTTATAACAAACATACGGAGATTAATATAATGGGGATATATGAAGAACTTGTAGAGCGTGGACTTATTGCGCAGACTACAGATGAAGAAGGAATAAGAGAGATGGTAAATGCGGGCAAGGCTACATTTTACATTGGCTTTGACCCAACTGCAGACAGCCTGCATGTAGGACATTTTATGGCACTTTGCCTTATGAAGAGGCTGCAGCAGGCCGGCAATAAGCCGGTTGCGCTTGTAGGCGGCGGAACGGGTATGATAGGAGACCCGTCCGGACGCTCTGATTTGCGTAAGATGATGACTGTTGAGACTATACAGCATAACTGTGATTGCTTCAGAAAGCAGATGAGCCGCTTTATACATTTCGGTGAGGGTAAATCTGATGCAATTATGGTTAATAATGCAGATTGGCTTATGAATCTCAATTACATTGAATTTTTGAGAGATATAGGCGTACATTTTAATGTTAATAAGATGCTTGCTGCACGCTGCTATGTTAATCGTATGGAACAGGGATTAACCTTCCTGGAGTTTAACTATATGCTTATGCAAGGCTATGACTTCTACAGATTATTCCAGGACTATGGCTGCAATATGCAGTTTGGCGGAGATGATCAGTGGTCTAATATGCTTGCGGGAACTGAGCTTATACGTAAAAAGCTTGGTAAGGATGCACATGCCATGACAATTACCCTGCTTCTTAATTCAGAAGGCAAAAAGATGGGCAAGACTGCATCAGGTGCAGTTTGGCTGGATCCTGAGAAAACAACTCCATATGAGTTCTATCAGTATTGGAGAAATGTAGGAGATGCTGATGTATTAAAGTGCCTTAAGATGCTGACCTTCCTTCCGCTTGATGAAATCAAGAAGATGGAGGCATGGGAAGGAGCAGAGCTTAATAAGGCCAAGGAGATACTTGCACACGAGCTTACAGAGCTTGTACACGGCAAGGAAGAGGCGGATAAGGCTGAAGCTGCAGCTAAGGCTGCGTTTAGCGGAGCCAGCTCGGAAAATATGCCTACATACAAGGTTACGGATGAGGATATGGCTGATGATAAGGCAGAGCTCCTCAATATACTTGTGAAGTCAGGACTCTGCTCATCAAGAGGCGATGCAAGACGTAATGTTGAGCAGGGCGGCGTTACTGTAGGAGAAGAGAAGATAACTGACTCTAAGGCCGCACTAAGCAGGGAACAGCTTGAGCAGGGACTTGTAATACGCAGAGGAAAGAAGAACTTTGTAAGGGTAACGCTGTAAGAGAATTGCTGTATTATAGAAATGCTGTAATGTCTGCATGTGGCTTATACAGCAGATAATAGTAGATATGAATTGATAAGCCGTCCTAAGGGACGGCTTATGTAATAGCAGAGATTAAGTGAGACCGCAAAATTCCAGCGTTAAAAAAATCACATGAAATTTTAAAAAGCTGTTGACAAAGTCTTTTAGGTTTGATAATATACACAAGCTGTCGCGTGAGACCGCAAGGTCAAAACGAAAGACAGAAAAAATAAAAAAAGTTGTTGACAAACGTTCAAAACTTTGATATTATTAATAGGCTGTC
>CAVBGP010000058.1:0-12379 GCA_963595005.1 Acutalibacteraceae bacterium
GTAAATGTCTCTCCGCTCGCCTCAGCCTTACGTTTAGCTTCCTCCTCCTGCTGCCTTATCTTTGCCTCTATAGCTGCAATGTTATTTTCTTCTGCCTGAATCGCCTTCTGTATACCTGCCATATCCGCCTGCATATCTGCGAGCTCTGCTTCTCCTGCGGCAATCTTGGCATTATATGAATTAAGCTCATTGGTTTTGTCATTTTGAAGCTTCTCAATAGAGCTTTTCTTATTCTCGGCTTCAGCCTTTGTCTGCTCTAATACTTCCTTCTCGCTTAAGAGCTCCTCTCTCTTTGCTTCCGCAGTTTCCTTGAGCTTGACATATTCATTTAGTTTTTGTCTGTCATACTCTGATACGCTCTTGATATATTCAACTTTGTTGATTATATCCGAAAAACTTTTAGATCCGAACACTACATCAAGTATACTGTCATTACTATGCTCATACATAAACTTGATTCGTGTCTTCATTGAGGCGTACTGTGTTTCTTCCTCCTGCTTAGCCTCCTCAAGCTCTGCTTCAGTCACACTTATACTGCCGGTAAGCTCCTCAACCTCCGCATTAAGTGCATCTATTTTCTGCTGCTGTGTGCTAAGCTCTGCATCAAGCTTGGCTATATAGTTCGCAGCATCAGCCTTGAGCTTATTAAGCTCATCAATCTTGGCATCTACATTGTCACTCTGATTTTTAAGTTCCTCGAGCTTAGCCTTATTGTCCTTAATCTTCTGCTTGGAGGCATTTATCTCCTCATTTCCGTATGAGGCGGCATAGCTTATGCCGTTTCCTATAGTATATCCGGATATCAAAACAAGGGCTGCAGACAAGAGCAGCCCCCGTTTAATGATTCTGTATCCTTTTTTATCAATACAGCTCAAAGATTAACATTTCCCTTCGTACATACTTATGACTTGACTACACGTACTCTCAGCATGCCGTCAACATGCTTGAACTTATCGATAACCTCTGCATCAAGCTTGGTATCAAAATCCATCACAGTATAAGCATACTGCCCCTTGCTGGCATTCTGCATGTTTTCGATGTTGTAGCCTGCCTCACCGATAATAGCTGTAAGCTGTCCTAACATGTTAGGAACATTTCTGTGTAAGAATGCCAGTCTTGCTGCTGCCTTGCACACACCGGCATTGACATCAGGGAAGTTAGCTGAATGCAGTATATTGCCGTTATCAAGATAATCCTGAAGCTCCTCAACTGCAAGCTTTGCACAGTTGTCCTCAGCTTCTTCAGTTGATGCTCCGAGATGCGGAATAACAACAGTATTCTTCATCTTAACAGTCTTAGCTGTCGGAAAGTCACAAACATACTTGGCAACTTTGCCACTCTCAAGTGCTTCTGTGATATCGTCTTCATTTACAACGAATTCACGTGCAAAATTAAGTATCCTTACGCCATCCTTCATCTTAGCAAAGCTAACCTTATTAAGCAAATCTCTGCTTGAATCAGATGCCGGAACATGAACAGTGAAATAATCGCACTTCTCAAAGAGCTCATCCATGCTCTCAGCGTGATGAACCTCCTTATTAAGTCTCCATGCTGAGTTGACAGAGATGAAAGGATCAAAGCCATAAACCTCCATGCCGAGGTTTGAACACATATTGGCAACTATGATGCCTATTGCACCGAGTCCGATAACACCAAGCTTCTTGCCGATTACCTCATTGCCTGCAAATGCCTTCTTTTCCTTCTCTGTACGGGCTGCGATAGTTTCATCTGCGGCGTTAGCCTTAACCCACTCGATTCCTCCA
Organism: Acutalibacteraceae bacterium; assembly: GCA_963595005.1. Taxonomy (GTDB): domain Bacteria; phylum Bacillota; class Clostridia; order Lachnospirales; family Lachnospiraceae; genus Avilachnospira. Next base: position 1,764 of record CAVBGP010000058.1, read on the forward strand.
ACTATATCTCTTGATGCAAGCATCAGTGCAGCAAGCACCAGCTCCTTGACAGCATTGGCATTGGCACCTGGTGTATTCATAACCACTATACCATTTTCAGCGCATCTGTCTATCGGAATATTATTAAGGCCTACGCCTGCTCTTGCTATAACTCTAAGGCTTGGCGGAAACTCTGTATCATGCATCTTCTGTGATCTCACGAGCACACCCTGAGCCTCATTAAAATCCTTGGTAAAGCTATATCCGTCTCTGAACTCTCTGAGACCGAAATCGCTTATATTGTTCATTAAATATATCTTTCTGTCCTTCATGATCTTATCCTTCACATACTCTGAAAGTGTTGCCGGTGCTCATAAGCGCGCAACAATCCGTACTTTTATTATGTGTGGTGCCTGCAAAAGTGCAGGCATGGTTGTTTAACAATTATCCCTATCAGCTCTGTCAGCTGTAAGTTCTGAAAAGCATCAGGCGTGCTTCTTCTCGAAGTCCTCCATAACGCTCACAAGCTTTGCTACGCCCTCGTATGGCATAGCATTATAGATGGAAGCTCTCATACCGCCGACTGTTCTGTGTCCCTTGATATTCTTAAGACCATTTTCTCCGCACAGAGCAATAAACTCCTTATCAAGTGCCTCATCTCCGGTAACAAACGGAACGTTCATAAGTGAACGTGAATCCTTGCGTACAGTGCCCTTGAACAGCTTGGAATTATCAAGGTAATCATAGAGCAGAGCAGCCTTTTTCTCATTACGCTCCTTCATGGCTGTAAGTCCGCCGTTACGCTTAACCCAGTCAAATACCTTGCCGCATACATATATGGACCAGGTGTTAGGTGTGTTGTACATTGAGTCATTATCAGCCTGAGTCTTCCACTTAAGCATAGTAGGTGTTCCCGGCAGACATTCGTCAGTGATAAGGTCCTCTCTTACTATAGATATAACCAGGCCTGCAGGGCCTGCATTCTTCTGTACTCCTGCATATATAACGCCGTACTTTGATACATCTACCGGCTCTGAGATAAACATTGATGATACGTCAGCCACAAGTGTCTTGCCCTTGGTATCAGGAAGCTTTGGATATCTCGTGCCATATATTGTATTGTTCTGGCAAATGTATACGTAGTCTGCGTCCTCTGATATCTGCAGATTGTCAAGATCCGGTATATATGAAAATGTCTTATCCTCCGAGGATGCTATAACATTAACCTTGCCAAATAACTTAGCCTCCTGTATAGCCTTCTTAGTCCAGTTGCCTGTATTGATATAATCTGCAACCTTATTTCTCATAAGGTTCATAGGAACTGCCGCAAACTGCTGTGAAGCTCCACCCTGTATGAAGAGTACCTTATAGTTGTCAGGAATATTCATAAGCTCTCTGAGTGTACTCTCAGTGCCATGCAATATCTCCTCAAAGTCCTTAGATCGATGGCTCATCTCCATTACTGACATCCCGGAGGAGCCATACTCTAATAACTCATCCCTAATCTCTGTCAATACCTCTTCCGCCATGACCGCAGGTCCAGCACTGAAATTGTAAACTCTGCTCATTTTCTTTCCTTTCCTCTCTGATATACTGTTTGATCCGTCCTTGGTCAAACTTCCATATAAAATAACTATACCTGCGCATTTACAGGTGCTACATACCATAAAAGTAACGAATTGCTGCGTACTGACGCGCTATCTCAGCACTTTTAGAGTATGTGTTAATAGTTTAACAGTATATGCTTATTTGTCTGTGAATGCAAGATAATAAGTCCTTAATTCCTTATTATAAAACGTAAGACATAGCAACGGCCTGCATAGCCTCCCAGGCATGGTTTGCTATGTCCTCAGCCAGTATTGAGTGACATCCCTTATCAGCTGCCGCCATGCAGCCGGCACTGCCATGCAGATAAACTGCAAGCGGTACGCTATCACTTTCATTTCCATTAAGTACTGCCGTGATTCCCGCAATAAAGCCACAGAGAACGTCACCGCTTCCGGCCTTTGCCATAGCACCGCAGCCGCTGTCAATGGTAAGTACTCGAGTTTCTGAAGACTCCGCATGCTCTGAAGCCACAACCGTGACAGCATCCTTAAGTACTACAGTAATGTCGTATCTGCGGCTAAATTCCTCTGCCGTTACTTCTTGATGCTTCTTAATATAATCAATACTTAAATCCGTAAGCCTCGCCATCTCTCCTATATGAGGAGTTATAACAGTGCTGCTGCACTGCTTAAATAAGCTGTAAGCCAGCTCTCCGGTTTCCTTATCACCGTGTATAAAGCCTGAAATTATATTAAGTGCATCTGCATCATAGATAACCAGTTCCTTATCCCTGATGTGTTTGGCTACATTATCACTTCCAATAAGCTTCATCAGCCTTGCTGCATCATCACTCTTAGAAAGCCCAGGTCCTATAACCAGCATGTCAGCCCAGTCTATACTCTCTGTTAACTCTGCCTCGGTCTCCATGCTTTGATACATAGCCTCAGGAAGCAGTGTCTGCAATATAGTCCTGTTGCATTCCGGTCCCAATATCTTTACCATACCTATGCCGGTGCGAAATGCGGCAAGTGAGCACAAATATGCAGCTCCTGCCATCCCTTTGCTTCCTCCGATTACGAGAAGCTTTCTGTAGGTGCCTTTATTGGCACTTTTATCTCGAGATAATAGTGCCTCTTTATTTCTTACTATGATGTCTTTGATGTCCATGCTATATCTTGAAGCTGCTTGTTGTGCGTTATCTATGCCCACTATTAAATCGACATAAAAAACCTGTTCTGCAGCTTATACTCTTTTGGCTATGATGCTGGTCCACTCACCCTTAATATTAATCTTAACTATCTCCCAATTTGGATTAGCCTCAAACGCAGCCTTAACCTCTTCCAATTTGGTGTCAATGATACCTGATGTTATAAAAATGCCGTTCTTCCTAATCAAAGCATCAGCATTGCCATCTGCAGCAAGCATCGCAATTACAGGGGCAAGTATATTGGCAATTACTACATCATAGCCTGATGGAGCTTCTGCCTTAACTGCCGAGATTATTGCATCATCTCCGATGACATTGCCGATAAAGAGCTTGAATCTATCCTCCCCAATATCATTATACGAGATATTGTCCATGATTGATGGCTTACACATCTCATCTAGCTCAGTTGCTGTCACCTTAGATGCTCCTAGCTTAATCGCACCAATGCCCAGTATACCGCTTCCTGTTCCTATATCAAGAACCTTGTCGCCCTGTTTAATATAATCCTTAAGAGCCCCCATGCAAAGCTGTGTGGTCTCATGTGAGCCGGTACCAAATGCCGTGCCCGGGTCTATCTCTATAATCTTAAGCTCACCGGCAGCTGCCTTAGCCTTAAGATCCTGAGGTATTTCCTCCCAGGTAGGCTTAATCAGGAAATCTTCTACTCTTATAGGCTTAAAAAACTGCTTCCAGTTATCACGCCAGTCGGTATCCTCTGTTACACCTTCCTCTATGCGTCCCTCTCCTACATTAATGTAGCTGCGCATTGCTTCAAGCTCTGTCCTTACAGTTTGCAGGAGCTTATCTATTTCCTGTTGGCTCCAAATCTTATCCTCTATGGAGTATGAACGGTCCTCTGCATCGGAGCTGATTATTGCTTCGCAAGCTTCATCTGTCTGTGCGGCATCACCCTCCCTACTGCACTTAGTATCCTGTGCTGCACCAATACTGTTATCCTCATTGCTCTGTGCAGCATCATTCTTATCTTCGCTGTTCTGTACTGCCTTAGCATCGTCTTCTAATCTTAAGAAAAAGCACAGCTTAGAGCTTCCGTCATCCGGAGGGAGCTCAGGCAGTATATCTATAAACATGCCCTTAGTGTCTGCTTCAGATAAGGGTACATTATCCTCAATCTGTACGCCTCCTACTCCATTTTCATTAAGCATGAGACTTACCATGTCTTCAGCCTCAGTTGTCGTATATATTGTGTACTTCTTCCACTTCATTTATATAATCTCCGCATTATCTGATATGTACGAATGCGACATGACAACTCCAGCTGCCATGCCGCATAAAATACATGCTTAATAGTTAAATTTAATCAGAAATCAATCACACCCTCACGAACTACGTTGTCGTTAGGCTCGAAATAAACGTGCTTATACGCCTCTATATCAAGCGGCGGATAATCATCAGTCCAATCTGATACAATGAGACCAGTCTGCTTAATCAATATATCATAAAGTATAGCATAGGTAACGCCGTCATCACCTTTCTCTATGATAGTCGAATAAGGCAAGGTCTTGTGATAGGTAAGATGATTGCCATTGTACTCAAAATGATAACCGCAGCGCATACGGCATCCGTCAAGACCCTTGTAATTAAAATAAGTCTTGAGATCGTGCAGTATATGGTCATTAGCCTCCTCATACAGGTTTTCAGGAGTAGTCTCCGTATAATCATAACGGAACTGAATCGGTATCTTGTACTCTGCGAAACGATCAGCGTATGCCGGAAGCTGTTCTGTCGGATAATGCTTATACAATACACAGTTTACACGCTTAGGCGTTGCTATCTTGGCAATAACCTCATCAGGAGATTCCTCAACATACTTCTGCATATGTCTTGAGATATTAAAGCAGGTAATCTTATGCTTGTTGCGCTCTGCAAATTCAAGCATCTGCTCTGCAGTATAGTTATGCATTACCGGGAAGGTAGTGTTAATAAACACTCTGTGAGTTGTCGGGATGCAGTCCAGCATAACCTGCAGCGACTCAAGATTAGCCATAGGCTCTCCGCCTGTAAATACAAAATCACATCTCGGTGTGATTGAGTCCATAAGCTTTATGCTCTCGCAAATCTTGTCAAGGCTAAAGTCATGCATGTCTGCGTATTCCTGCTTATTGATGCAAAACGGACAATTATTATTACAATCATACGGTACAAATATTGTAACCGTAGCTCCGCCCTCTCTTGTCTTATATGGATACTGTGCCAATTTATTACCCTCTTATAATAATTCCCTCTATGTCGCTGTATATGCCAATTAAGTCTTAGAGGCAATTATCATCGTCTCCTTATACGAGCGTCATGTAAATGTTTTAGTATAACCTTAAGCAGCTGTATAGCTGTATAGCCACATCATTTCTCATTATTACGCAAAATTTACGCAACGATTGAATTATATCAGAGCTTACTAAGTCTATCAAGAATAGTTTTCTCTTTAACAAACAAACGCCCGCTAAGAAAATTAATAGCAAAATTACGTTTAAATTCAAGCTTCACCATACCGCATATACACAAATAGGAGCCGGCTTAAAAGCCGACTCCTATAAGTTATAGCTAAACTATATCTAATCTTAAGCTTCCTTGAACATGTGGATAATCTTCTTAGGACACTTCTGAGCGCAGAGACCGCAGCCTACGCACTTAGAATAGTCGATAACAGCCACATCTCCGTCCATGGAGATAGCTTCCTTAGGACAAGTCTTAACACAAAGTGTGCAGCCTATGCAGCCAACCTTGCAGACATCCATAACTGCCTTGCCCTTATCTTTGTTAGCACAGTTAACTCTGTACTTAGACTTAGCAGGAACAAGAGTTATAAGCTTACGTGGACAAACCTTGATACATGCCTGACATGCAGTACACTTAGACTCATCTACAACAGCAATGCCGTCTACTATATGCATAGCATCGAACTGACATGCCTTAACGCATGAACCGTGACCTAAGCAGCCATAGTTACAAGCCTTATCACCTGAACCAGGAACAGGACCAAGATTGTTACAATCATCCGGACCTGTATAGTTGTATCTCTTAGGTGCATCAGCGCAGGTACCTGAACACTTTACAAATGCTACCTGCTTATCTGCACTTCCTGCCTCAACTCCCATGATAGCTGCGATTGCATCCCAGCATGGCTTCTGTCCTACAGGGCAGGCACTTACAGGAGCTGAACCCTCATTGATAGCTTTGGCGCATCCGTCACATCCCGGATATCCGCAGCCACCGCAGTTGTTGCCCGGCAGTACCTCACGGATAGCTGCCTCTCTCTCATCGATCTCAACCTTGAACTTCTCACCGAAGATGCCGAGTCCGATACCTACGATAATACCTGTTACTGCAACTACTGCAGCAGCAATTATAATTGCATTCATCTCGACCCTCCTATTAAATTACACCGGAGAAACCGAAGAATGCTATCGACATAAGTGCTGCCGTAACAATTACAATCGGTACTCCCTGGAAGCTCTTCGGTACACCGCTTGTATCAAGATGCTCACGAATACCAGCAAGCAAAACTATAGCTACAAGATAACCTAAAGCAGTTGCAAAACCGCAAACTACAGACTCAATGAAGTTGTAGCCGTTCTGAGTGTTAGTAAGAGCAACTCCCAAAACTGCGCAGTTTGTTGTGATAAGCGGAAGATAAATTCCAAGTGCGTTATAGAGGCTGACCATGCACTTATGCATGAACATCTCAACTATCTGTACCAAAGCCGCAATGATGAGGATGAATACGATGGTCTTGAGGTATACAAGATCAAGCGGCACAAGTACAAAATCATATATAAGGCTTGCAACAATAGAAGCAAGTGTAATAACGAATACTACTGCTCCGCCCATACCGGCTGCAGTCTTAACATCCGTAGATACTCCGAGGAAAGAACAGATTCCGAGGAACTGGCTCAATACGACGTTGCTTACAAGACAAGCACTTATAGCAATTACTATTAAATTAACCATATTGACTTCCCTCCTTACTTATTCTCTGTCTCTGCCGGAGCAGGTGTGCAGCAGTCTGCCTTCTTCTCAACAACCTTTGTTGACTTGTTCTTAGGCATCTTAGCATAGTTCTGAAGTGCAGTAATACCTGCATATACTAAGAATGCACCAGGAGCAAGAATGAAGATTGAGCAAGGAGTGTATGATGCCGGCATAATCTGAATGCCAAACATTGTTCCTGCACCGATAATCTCTCTTACTGCACCGATAATAACCAGAGCAATCGTGAATCCAAGTCCCATACCGATACCATCAAAGAGTGATATCAATACACCATTCTTCATAGCATAAGCCTCTGCACGGCCAAGGATGATACAGTTAACAACGATAAGCGGAATATAAACTCCGAGTGACTCGTACATCGACGGTGTAAATCCCTGCATAAGCATGTCAACTACGGTAACGAGTGATGCAACTATAACGATCTCGGCCGGAAGTCTCAGTCTGTCAGGAATTATCTTTCTAAGTGCAGCGATAATAGCATTAGAAAAGATAAGAACTGCTGTAGTTGAAAGTCCCATACCTAAGCCGTTGGTGGCAGATGTTGTAACAGCAAGTGTCGGGCAGGTGCCAAGTACAAGAACTATCAGGGGGTTCTCTTTCCAAATACCGTTATAAATTCTCTCTACGTATTTATTCATGATATTTCCTCCCTTCCCTTACTGTATATAGTTGTTAACGAAGTAAACTGCTCCGTTAAGTGCAAGTCCTACTGCAGTTGATGTAAAGGTAGCACCACTGATAGAGTTAAACTGCTGGTCATTAGCATTACCGGTCTTAACTCTCTCAATAGCTCCTGATGCATCCTTGCCTACGAACTGGTCTCTGAAGTCTGCGTCCTTAGCCTTAAGACCAAGACCTACGGTCTCGTTGATGGTAAGGAAGCCGATACCGGTAACCTTGCCATCGTTAGAGATACCTACGGTCATCTTGATGTCTCCGCCGTAGCCCTCGCCTGAAGTAGCGATAATCATGTATCCTACCGGATTGCCTGAAGCATCCTTAGCAATCATAGCATCATTGATGCTAAGCTTGCCTGCCTTGTTGCCAAGTCCCCAGGTATCAACCTCGGTATTAGCCTGCTCTACAGCTGCAGTAAGCTCATCAGTGTTCTCAAACTCTGATGCCTCCGGATAAACCTCCGAATAGGTCTTGTTGGTTGCTGCAATAGTAGCCTGCTCAATAGGCTCTAAGGTGATGGCGTGAACCGCGCCCAATGCAACTCCTGCGATAAGTGTAATGATAAAGAGAATCGCAGCGTCTTTTACTATAGTGTTCTTCATTACTTCTTGCTGCCTCCCTTTCCAAATGCTGTCGGGATGGTGTAACGCTCAAAGATCGGAACAAGCAGGTTGCCGAGCAGGATTGAGTAGGATACACCCTCTGCAGACGGAGCAAACGTACGAATAACTCCGGTCATGATACCTAAGAAGATACCATAGAGTATCTGTCCCTTGTGAGTAATCGGGCTTGTTACATAATCGTTAGCCATGAAGCATGCTCCGAAGAGTATACCGCCTGACATAAGCTGCATAAGCACGAAGGTCGGATTGAAGCCACCTGCAATAAACTCGAATACAGCGAAGGTAATAAGGTAAGATGCCGGAATCTGAATGGTTATTACATTCTTATAGAGCATCCATGCAATACCTATAAGCAGGCAAAGCACTGAAACCTCACCGATTGTTCCTGCATGCTGTCCGAGGAAAAGGTTCATGAGTGTTCCGTCATAGGTTCCTGCCTCGATCTGTGCAAGCGGTGTAGCACTTGTAAGTGCATCAAAGCCAATCTTTGCACATGAGAAATCATTCATCTGGCTGGCAAAAGCTATATGAAGGAAGCAGCGTCCTGCAATTGCAGGGTTCATGAAGTTAGTTCCAAGTCCGCCGTAAAGCTGCTTAACTACTATAATTGAGAATGCAGCACCAACTACCGGAACCCACAGCGGAATCTGCGGAGGCATGTTGAGTGACAGGATCATACCTGTTACAACTGCTGACAAATCGCCGATTGTTACCTGACGATGCATTGCCTTCTCGTATGCAAACTCAAAAAATACTGATGCAGCAACTGTGATAAGTATTACTGCGAGTGATCTTATACCGAAATGATAGATGCCCCAAAGTGAAATCGGGATCATAGCTATGATAACATCTAACATCTCCCCGCGTGTCGTAAGCTTGCTTCTGAAATGAGGCGAGGAAGACACGTTAGGAATTTTCTTGATTTCTGTATTTTCCATTATTCTTCTCCTCCTTATTTCTTATCAGCTTCAGCCTTCTTGGCTGCCTCAGCTGCCTGTCTTGCACGACGAAGTCCGTTAACCTCACGGCGTCCCTGCTTGAAGTACTGCGTAAGAGGTCTCTTAGCCGGGCAGATGTAAGAGCAGCTTCCGCACTCAATACACTCAGCTCCGTTAAGCTCCTCAAGCTTCTCCCAGTTTCTTGCCTCAACTGCCTTAGCCATAAGTACAGGAGTCAGGAATATAGGACAGGCATCAACGCAACGTCCGCATCTGATACAATGAGTCTGGATAGCATCTGCCTCAGCAACCTCATCATGAGTGAATGCAAGCAAAGCTGCAGAGTTCTTAACAACAGGAACATCTGTGCTGAACAATGCCATACCCATCATAGGTCCGCCGCAGATAATCTTAGCAGGTTCTGTCTTAAAGCCTCCTACTGCCTCTGCAATGCGTCCGTAGGTAACACCAAGTCTAACCTTAACGTTAGCCGGCTTAGCTACTGCATCACCTGAGATGGTAATAACCTTCTGCATGATAGGTGTGCTCTTAGCAACAGCATCATAGATTGCTGCAAGCGTTGCAACGTTATCTACAACGCAACCTGCATCTGCAGGAAGAACTGCTGAGTTGATTGAACGGCCTGTACATGCGTAGATAAGCTGACGCTCACCACCCTCAGGATACTTGGTCTTCATACGTGTAACGCTGATACGAGGCTCGTTGGCACAAAGCTTCTCCATAGTCTCGATAGCATCAGGCTTGTTCTCCTCGATTGCAACTATACCCTTAGCGTTAGGGAAAAGCTGCAGGCATACCTTGATTCCGCCGATAATACGCTCAGGCTCCTCAAGCATAAGTCTGTGGTCATTGGTAAGCATAGGCTCACACTCTGAACCATTGGCAATTACGAAATCGATAGCATCATCATTCTTAGGAGCAAGCTTCACATGTGTCGGGAATCCGGCACCACCCATACCGATGATACCTGCATTCTTAACAATGCTGCGAATCTCATCCTTTGAAAGCTTTGTGTAGTCTCTCTCGGTTCCTACACCCTCTGCTGTCTCGAATTTGCCATCGCTCTCGATTACGATAGACTGAGCCATCATACCCATGGTTATAAGTCTCTGCTCAATCTTCTTAACTGTACCTGATACGGAAGATGTTACAGCCGCGGAAATGAATCCACCCGGCTCCGCAATCATCTGTCCGGCGAGTACATGGTCTCCAACCGCAACTATCGGCTTTGAAGGAGCGCCAAGTCCCTGGACCATCGGAAATATATAATCTCCGTCGAACTCAGGAAGCAGCTGAATCGCACACTTCTCGCTGAGCTCCTTGCCCTCATAGGGATGGACACCGCCTTTAAATGTCGCAAGGCCCATATTTTTATATCCCCTTTCTTAAAAACAGATATAATTTGATGTAGGGGTCAAAATTACTTTTGCCCCCTAAATTACATAGTTAAATGAATTATAAACACTGATTCGTTCAAATTCAAGCTCAAATCATTTGCATGCAAGCTTTTTTTACAGTTTCTTTAATTATGTGCAAAACGCAGTGTTTGTTTAGTCCAAAAGTGTTGACGGATGCAAAAGCAGACTGCATGCTTGCATGCAAGGATGATTT
>CAVBGP010000059.1:0-12222 GCA_963595005.1 Acutalibacteraceae bacterium
ATATTATATTAAGGAATATTATGATTTTGTCCAATCCTCAACTGTTAAATTCTCTACACGATAGAATTCTCTTGTATTATTTGTCACAAGAATTAATCCTTCTGATCTTGCATGTCCTGCGATAAGCATATCCATTGGACCGATTGGCGTTCCTTTACGTTCAAGTTCAGCACGAATTTTTCCATATTCTTCAGCTGCATAGTTATCGAAAGAAAGTATAGTAATTGACGATAGGAATAACGTAAGTGCTACACGATTACGTTCCACAGCTTGGCTTTTTTCTATACCGTGCATTAATTCACCGTATGTTATTGATGAGATGCACATATAATCAGGATTGTGTCTCATAAAGTTACTTATAACTTCAGGCGGTTTATGTTTTATTGCATAGATACATATATTCGTGTCAAGCATATATTTCATAGTGACTCACGCTCCTGTGCGTTAGGCTGTTGCCTGCCATCGGACATAAAATCATCGGAAAACATATCTAAACTGCTTAAGAAACCAGACCACTTATCTTCTTTAGGCGTTAAAATAACAATGTCACCAACTTTATTAACTATCACCTCACTGCCATTAAATCGACATTCTTTTGGAAGCCGAACAGCTTGACTACGTCCATTTTCAAATATTTTTGCAGTCATCATATTAATCTACCTCCTTGTCCTAATAGTATATATCAAGATATATATCAAGTCAATTTATTAAGTATTGACAAATATACAAGTACAATAGGGTTACAGTAACTATGCGGCTTTACCTTGTTTAGGCGCACAGCCGTGAATAATTCAGGTTAAAAGATTGATTCAGTGTCACATTTACATTATGCAAATGAGATATTTAGTCAGGATTGTACATTGCTGTATATGGTTCACGATCCTGAGACTTAAACTCAGCGATTATTGCTTCTCTTGCAGCCTCATCGGTAAACAAATCATATGCAGTTGCAGCTATTACCTGAGCTGCATAAAATGCGCCCTTTTGTCCTATGCTGCTTCCTGCTGAGGAACAGCTCTGCCAGGTATGCGGAGCTACACCGACCGGCCAGCATGCCGTCGTAAATAAATTCATCGGTATAAACTGACTTACATCTCCGCTGTCAGAAGAGGCCGTAAGCGGTGCCTTCATCCAGCCGTCTCTTGATACAACTCCCTCTGCAAGAACCTTGTCCTTTGCCTCATATACCCTCTGATCACGATCCTTAATAGCAGGATCTACAGTATCCTGAAGAGCCTTTGCAAATTCAAGCTCTGACTCTGTGTATTCCGGAAGCGGAACCTCCTGCATATTCTTCCATGTCAGATCTGAGAAGCTTTTTACACCAAGCATATCACAGCAGCCATACTCTATCTTGGTGCTTACCGAAGTCTCAGTCATCATTGCTGCGCCCTCAGCTACAAGAGTAAGTCTGCGCAGTATATCCTTGACATCTGACATATGCGGTGCTCTTGTAAAGTACCACGCACTTGCCTTATCCGGCACAATATTAGGAGCAAATCCGCCGCTGTCTGTAGTGTAGTGTATTCTTGCCTTATCAGTTACATGCTCTCTTAGATAATTAGCTCCCACACTGGTAAGCTCAACTGCATCGAGTGCGCTTCTTCCTCTTTCCGGTGCAAATGCCGCATGTGCGGTCTGTCCGGTAAAGAAAAACTTGATTGATGCACTTGCAAGATAGCCCGAGTCTATTACTACATTTGCAGACATAGGATGCCAGCTAAGTGCAATGTCACAGCCGTCAAACATATGGTAATATGCCATCTTGACCTTACCTGAGAGAAGCTCCTCTTCCGGACAGCCGTAGAATCTAAGTGTTCCCTTGATACCCTCCTTCTCCATAAAGCGTTTAATGGCAATCGCACCTGTGACCGCTCCTGCTCCAAGCAGATTATGTCCGCAGCCTTGTCCCGGAGCACCTGCATTTACCGGTTCCTTGGTTATCTGGCATTTCTGGGACAGTCCCGGCAAAGCATCAAATTCACCCAGCACTGCTATTACAGGGCTTCCGCTTCCGTATTCTCCGTAAAATGCATATGGAAGCTTAGGTTCATTAACTATTTTGAATCCTTCCCCGGCCAGAAGCTGTCTTAATAAATCAGATGAATGCTGCTCTGTTCCTCCAAGCTCAGGATTATTCCAAAGCTCCTGTGCCACATTTACACATACCGGCTTCAGAGCCTCCATATCCGCAAGCATTTCCTTTTTACTCATTTTCATGCCTCTTTCTTTTTATACGTAGCAAGTGTTACTCCAATTGCTACAAATACGCTTGCAAGTGTACCAAGATAGTTTGATGCACCCGGAAGCCATGCAAATATACCAAGCTTTATTGCGACATACACAAGTATAGCAAAGATGAGCATACCTGACGCAAAGCCAATCTTCTTGATTCCAAACTGCATAAGCAGTGCGCCGAACAGAGCAGGAAGCAGATAATTTAAGGCCTCTGTAATTCCTTCAGGAAGCGCTGAGAGAACCTTGCTGCCAAGTATTACTCCGATTGTAAGCACTGATACATTAATAACTATTGAGGTTGCCATACCGATTACAGATATAATCTGTCCCTTTTCGGTTCCGGGCTCAACCTCTGCTGAAATCTGTGCCATACTTGCGCAGGGCACTCTCATGTTTGAGATATTTCCTGACAGGAAGGCCATATATGTTCCTATAGGACCCAGCACCGTGAAATATGATATAGGCTCAACAATCCAGAGGAAGCCAAAGGCGCTTGCTGCTGCGATGAATGCAGTAAGCAGTGCTGCAGGATCCGGCAGTAAGCCGTATACAACTGCCAGCATAAGTGCCGGCAAAAATGAAAGCACTACTCCCAGGAAGCCTGTAATCTTGCCAATGCGATGCATTTTTGGCATATATTCATTTTCAAAAAAATCTTTATTTTCCATCTTGTATCCTCGTTATATACTCGTTACATAATCATTTTGATTCAATCGACATTTATTGACAGCTGTTTGTCACCTGCCGCTTTAAACGCAAAGCGGTTGCTTTTGGTATGATTTATGCTTAATGCTTAAGCTTGCAGGCGACCAATGTGTGAGGCACCACTTGCCGCCCACTCTTTAGATAAGTGCTGTGATAATCATTGCTGCAAATATAGCAATAGTAAGATTCCATTCCTTAAGCTTTTTGAATGCAGGCTTTTCTGAAAGCTTCAGAAGCACTGCCATGATAAGTGCTCCAAGCACGCAGGCTATAGAATATTTGTTAAGCTTTATAAGATGTGAAGCAGACATTGAGCTGAAGGCTCCAATAATAGCTGCTGTTGATATAGCCATAAGCTTAGTCGGATCTCCTCCTGAAATTTTATGCTGTACCTTGTCCATACGATTTGCAGATATGGTTGCAAATAATATCCAGCCTATGGAGCCGAGAACCATAGTCCATACAGCCATATCCAGAGCCAGCGGTGTAAGCTCGTCGGCTCCTAACTGTACACCTACGGATGCAGTACCAAAGCCTGCAGCTATTGACTCAAACATAACCGAGCCTATAAGGGAGAGTCTCATCCAGGCCATAGGAGCACCTATTGCAATAAGCAGTGAAAGCATACCACTCAATATAACCATTGACGGTCCTATAGATGTTGTTGCGCTGCTCTTAACAGCCTTCTTCATCTGCTCATCAGTAAGACCTATCTTCTTTCCTGCCTTGTATGCACTCTTTGCAAATATTAACGCCTGCGCTACTACCAATACTACAGGTAAGCCGCAGGCAATCCACATTGGCAGTCCGTTTGCAATGTCCATAGCCTTCATAACACTTCAACCTCCGATAATATATTAAAAAAAGAAAAAACGAGGGGCTCCACTCGTAAGCCTCCTCGCTTTTACGCTTTAATTTATCAGAGTTTTTGACTCTTGTCAAATTTTTATTTTTAATACATTTACCTAAGTGTCACATCTTCGTCCTTAGCTACATAATACTCTTTGATAAGCAGCCCGTTCTGCCATGCCTTGGTTGCATTGATACCGTAGGCACCACCTGTGCTGGTGCCGTAATTCCAGAGCCATGCAGGTGTAGGCCACAGCATAACCTTAGGTGCTAATTGCTGATAGAATGCAAAGCCTACGCCCTCCTGTCCGTGATGTGCAACCTGAACTATATCACATTTAAGTGATGCCAGGTCAACATCATTCATAAGACACTGACCTCCTGCAAGGGTAAGATCTCCGAGGAACACCACATTGGTTCCGTTCATGGATATCATATAACATACACTGCAGCTGTTGCCGGAATTAGAATTTATCCTATAGGCATTATTCAGCACCTGTACCTTAGCCTTACCTACCTCAATCACATCTCCGCCCTTAATGTCAGGATGCAGCTTATCCTTGGATATATTATTAAAGGCTGATGTTAAGGCATCGTAAACCATGACAGACTCATAGTCATAGCTGTTGTACCAGTCTCTGTCAAAGAAGCTGTAGTATATGCCGTCTATAGTTATGTCATTTGGATGATTGTTCAGTATATATGCAAGTGCCATTGCATGATCACGGTGAGCATGCGTTATAAGCCATGCACTTACATGTCCGCCGCGCTCCTTAATCTCCTTAAGCAGAGACTCTCCATTGTCATCCCAGCCGCCGTCAACAACAATCAGCCCGTCACCTGTATCAAATATAAATGACATATTCTGCGCATCATTATCCTTGTTGCCAAGCATGGTAAGCGCTCCGCCGCCAAAGCGTGTGGAAGTATCAGTCTTGACTGTAGATATAGGCGTGTACTTATCTGTATGTACGACACTTGTCCCTACATCCTGTGCTGCAGATGTAACTGAATCGAGGTCTGCCCCTGCAACAGTGTTCTTAGTCACATCATAGCCGATGGTACGTGTGCTTTCGGCTGCATATGCGCTAAGCTCTGCTGATGCAACCAAGGTCAATGTAAATGCAGCTGCTGCAGCTGTTAAAGCAGCCCTGCCTATCACATTAGCAAGGTGCTTTCTAAAGCCATCCTCAGTGCAGCCTTTTTTTATTAAGTTAAATGAATTAACTGCTTCTATAATATTCGTAAATCTGTAATTTCTCATGGCACATATTATTGCATAAAAGCCCCTGTATGTATATTAAGCTTTCTTTAAAAAACTATGTCGAATGGATTTTAGTCAGATTAAAATACGCAGATATATGGACAGCTGCTTAAGTTACGCCGCAACATTACATAAAAGAACAGTAAAGGTAATGTTGCGGCGATAACTAGGGCGCTGCTGCCTCATATATCTGCGTCAAGTTTTCTTAAAAAACAACCATGCCTACGATTTTTGCAGGCACCACATTTTAATAAAAGTACGGATTGGAGCGCGCTTATATGCTCTCGCAACTCTGTCCATACATATGTTAATACACAGTACTTATTGAACTGCATACTTTGTGCGCAGCCTTCGTATGCATGCGAAGCAGGCCGGTATCAGAAAGAAGTCTGCAAATACCCATGCGACCGGTGATGCATAGCATACGGCGGCATAGCCAAATACCGGTACAAGCAGGAAAGCTACTGTGCTTCGTCCTATCATCTCCATGATGCCTGCAAGTATCGCAAAGCCGGAAAAGCCCATGCCCTGCATTGCAAAACGAAACACATTGACTATAGTGAGGAAGAAACCGAAGGCGGCATTTACAATCAGGAAGGACTTAGTCATGGATATAATCTCAGTCTCGCCTGCATCCACGAAGAAGCTGCACAGAAGATCTCCGAAGACCACCATGAGCACTATGCCGATAACAGAATATGCAAAGCCTATCCATGTGGCCTTAAGCACGCCGTCCTTAACTCTGTCAAGCCTTCCGGCTCCGACATTCTGTCCGGAAAATGTCGCCATAGTACCGCCCAGAGCATCATAAGGCGTACAGAAAAACATACGTATCTTGCTTCCTGCAGTTACCGCCGCAACTGAAGCATAGCCCAAACCATTAACCGCAGTCTGCAGTATAACCGAACCAATTGCTGTGATTGAGTACTGGAGTCCCATAGGCAGTCCCATTATAAGGAGATGCCTTATACATATCATATCGAGCTTGAGCTCGTCCTTATTGCAGCGCACTATCTCAAAATGCTTATAGAGATATATCGAGCAAAGCACGCCTGATATGAGCTGAGATACAACCGTTGCTATAGCTGGTCCCTCTACGCCCATACCGAACACCAATATGCTTACAAAATCCAGCATAATATTAAGTCCTGATGAGAGCAGTAGGAAATATACAGGCGTCCTTGAGTCTCCAAGCGAGCGGATTATGCTTGATGCCAGATTATAGAGTATGGTAGCCGGTATGCCTGCGAATACGATGAATATATACACATATGCATACTCGTATATATCATCTTGGGTGTTCATCAGATGCAATATGTCCTTTGTAAATGCACATACTCCTATGGTTAGCACTAATGCAAATGCAGCTGACAGCCAGATGCTGTTTGCTATGAACTTGCGCATCCTGTGCATATCCTTCGCGCCGAAGCATTGTGATACGGGTATGCAAAAGCCTGCACATATACCTAAGCAAAAGCCTATAACCATGAAATTAATAGCACCCGTGGAGCCAACCCCCGCGAGTGCCAATACGCCAATGTATTTGCCAACTATAATGGTGTCTACCATGCTGTAGAACTGCTGAAACAGATAGCCCAGAAACATCGGGAGCGCAAAGCTTATGATGTGCCCTATAACTGGGCCCTCAGTCATATCTATGACAACGCTTTTCTTCTTTTCACTATTATCACTATTATTCATATTATTCTTAATTACGAAGCCTTAAGCTGCAGACAAGCTTTTTCCGATTACTTGCTGCAGCTTAATAAACAATGAAAAAGGTCAGTTAAGCAGTACTTACCGCACTCTGACCTTTTTCCTATAAAATCTTAATACTCGAAGCTTCCTTCAAATACCTTAACAACAGGACCTGTAAGGTAGCAGTGCTCCGGAGTATAATTAACCACCAGATCTCCGCCCATTACCTTAACTGTTACATCTGTTCCCTCGTCACAGTATCCGTTGACCACTGCCGCAGCTACAGCTGCACAAGCACCGGTTCCGCAGGCAAGAGTCTCACCTGAGCCTCTCTCCCATACTCTCATACGCAGGGTGTCTCTGTTTACCACTCTTACAAACTCTGTATTAACCTTCTCCGGGAATATGCCGGCATTTTCAAAGGAAGGTCCTAACTTAGCCATATCAAGCTTGTCTATGTTGTCAAGGAAGGTTACGCAGTGCGGATTGCCGACAGAGCAGCAGGTTATGCGGTAATCCTCGTCCAGCTTGCGGATGATACGATTGATAACCTTAGTGCTTCCGTCTCTGAATACAACCGGAACCTTAGCAGCCTCAAAGCTTATAGCTCCCATATCTGCCATAACAGAATTAACCTTGCCGTCACGTACATTGAGAGTCATCTCATGTACCTTGCCGCCCATCTCGATGGTGACCTTCTCACGGCTCGGCTCAACAATGCCGTTATCATAGAGAAGCTTTGCTACGCAGCGCATGTTGTTTCCTGCCATGCCTCCGTTTGAACCATCTCGGTTAAAGGTACGGATAAGCACGTCTGCATTTTCCGAATTCTCTATCAGCACTATACCGTCTGCACCTATACCAAAGTGCTGCATGCACAGACTTACGCAGAGAGACTCGGCGCAGGTTATACTGTTGTCTCTGTTATCTATAAATATATAGTCATTACCACATGAATGCATCTTAGTGAAATGCACCTCTATGCGGCTGTCTCTCATATTGTTGATGTCAACCAGCTCCGTATTGTGGATGTTGAAGCGGCTCTCAAGCATCTCAGCCAAAGCCCCTGCCGTATCAAGGCTTGTAAGGCACGGTATGCCTGTTGCCATAGCCTTGCGGTGAAGTGCCGTGTAATCACCTATACGTTCATCCCTGTCAGTGCCGGTATAAACTATGTAGTTGAGGAGCTTGTTCTCAATAAGGTCATAGATATCTCCGCTCTCGGAAGCATTTTCCACCATCTGAACATCTATGCCCATCTGCTTGATGACATTGGCTGTTCCGCTTGTTGCATAGAGCGCCATGCCAAGGTCATAGAAGCGCTTAGCCACGCCGATAATCTCAGGATAGTCATTGGACTCAACTGAAAGCAGCACACCCGGCTTATTCTTGCTGTCAGGTGACGGTACAGTAAAGCCTGCCGCAATAAGTCCCTTATAGAGTGCCTCTGACATAGTCTTGCCAAGTCCAAGCACCTCTCCGGTAGACTTCATCTCAGGACCGAGTATGGAGTTTGCATCTGAAAGCTTCTCAAATGAGAATACCGGTACCTTGACTGCGCAGTACGGAGGCTTCTTGTAAAGTCCTGTACCAAAGCCTAAGTCCTTAAGCTTAGCACCGAGCATAACTCTTGTTGCAAGGTCTACCATAGGTACATTTGTAACCTTGCTGATGTACGGTACTGTACGTGACGCTCTCGGGTTAACCTCTATAACATAGAGCTTGCCGCGATAGATAAGGTACTGTATGTTAACCAGTCCCTTAGTACCAAGTGCAAGTGCAAGCTTCTCTGAGCTGTCACAGATAATGTTGATGAACTTATCGCTTAAGTTGTAAGGCGGATATACGGCTATGGAGTCTCCTGAGTGCACACCCGCTCTCTCGATATGCTCCATGATACCAGGTATAAGCACATCCTCGCCGTCAGAGATAACGTCTACCTCAAGCTCGGTTCCCGGCATATACTTATCTACAAGTACCGGATTATCAATACCGCCCTTCATGATGTTTTCCATATACTTACGTGTATGGTCATCATCGTAGGATATGGTCATGTTCTGACCACCGATAACGTAGCTTGGACGAAGGAGTACAGGATAACCTAAGGCCTCTGCAGCCTTAACTGCCTCCTCTACGGTATTAACACCCTGTCCCTTTGGTCTGGTTATACCAAAGGTCTCAAGGAGCTTATCAAACTTCTCTCTGTCCTCAGCGGTATCTATACCCTCAGCACTGGTTCCGAGTATGCGAATGCCGTGTGAATCCAGATAATTAGTAAGCTTGATGGCTGTCTGACCGCCGAAGGCAACAACGACACCGACTGGCTTCTCTACCTCGATGATATTCATAACATCCTCAGGTGTAAGTGCCTCAAAGTAAAGTCTGTCAGCTGTATCATAGTCAGTTGATACAGTCTCCGGGTTATTGTTGACTATAACAACATCATAGCCTAACTTCTGCAGAGTCCATACACAGTGAACTGATGAGTAATCGAACTCAATACCCTGACCTATGCGGATAGGGCCTGAACCGAGTACCATAACTACCTCTCTGCCGCTGCGCTTAAAGGAGCGTGACTCACAATTGTCATCAAGCGATGAATAGAAATACGGAGTCTTTGCATCAAACTCTGCTCCGCAGGTATCAACCATCTTGTAGCTAAATGACTTATGTGGAAATGTCTCCTGCTTAACTCCACTCAGTCTCTCAAGTGCAGCATCTGTATATCCGTAATGCTTGCCAAGCTCGTACTCTTCGTTAGTCAGTCTCTCGCCCTTAGCTCCTCTGCCCTCGATTGAAAGTTCGAAGTCAGCAAGCTTCTTGAACTTAGCAAGAAAGAACAGATCTATCTTGGTTATGTTATGTATCTCCTCAAGAGTATGTCCTGACTTAATAGCCTCAAACACTGTAAAGAGTCTGCGGTCGTTCTGCTCTGCAACTCTCTCCATTACCGGCTTATTGTTAAGCGGAGGCGCATTTAAGGTATCGAAGCCTGTCTCTGAGCCTCTGATTGCCTTCATCAGAGCCATCTCAAAGTTGTTTGCTATAGCCATAACCTCGCCTGTAGCCTTCATCTGCGTACCAAGCTTACGGCTTGAACCCATAAACTTATCAAACGGCCACTTCGGGAACTTGACTACAACATAATCAAGTGTCGGCTCAAAGCAGGCACAGGTCTTCTTGGTAATATCATTCATGATC
Organism: Acutalibacteraceae bacterium; assembly: GCA_963595005.1. Lineage (GTDB taxonomy): Bacteria > Bacillota > Clostridia > Lachnospirales > Lachnospiraceae > Avilachnospira. The sequence goes on from CAVBGP010000059.1 coordinate 9,956, forward strand.
TCATCAAGCGTATAGCCTAATGCAATCTTGGTTGTAATCTTAGCTATCGGATAGCCTGTTGCCTTACTTGCAAGTGCTGATGAACGTGATACTCTCGGGTTAACCTCAATAACAGCATACTCAAAGCTGTCAGGATTAAGTGCAAACTGACAGTTGCAGCCTCCGACTATGCCAAGAGCCGTAATCATATCTAATGATGCTGAACGCAGCATCTGATATTCCTTATCTGAGAGAGTAAGTGCCGGTGCAGTAACTATAGAATCACCTGTATGTATGCCGACAGGGTCAATGTTTTCCATTGAGCAGACTGCTATAACATTGCCCAAGGCATCACGCATGGTCTCAAACTCAATCTCCTTCCAGCCTGAGATACACTTCTCAACAAGTATCTGAGTTATCGGAGACATATCGAGTCCGGACTTAGCTATAGTCTTAAGCTCCTCCTCATTGGCAGCAATACCGCCGCCGCTTCCGCCAAGTGTATAGGCAGGTCTGACTATAATCGGATATCCTATCTTAGACGCAATCTCAAGTGCATGCTCAACAGTTGTTGCAATCTCAGACGGAACAACCGGCTGATGGATGGCATTCATAGTCTCCTTAAAGAGTTCTCTGTCCTCTGCCTTCTCAATAGCGTCTATATCTGAACCAAGAAGCTTAACATTATACTTATCAAGCACACCTGCACGCTTAAGCTGCATGGCAATGGTAAGACCTGTCTGACCGCCAAGACCTGCAAGAAGTCCATCCGGACGTTCCTTCTCTATGATACGCTCAACAGTCTCCATATTAAGAGGCTCAAGGTATATCTCATCTGCCAGATCCTTATCTGTCATGATGGTAGCAGGATTAGAGTTAACCAATACTACATTGATGCCCTCATCCCTAAGTACGCGGCAGGCCTGAGCACCTGCATAGTCAAACTCAGCAGCCTGACCGATGATAATCGGACCTGAGCCAATCATCAATACCTTTTTAATAGAAGTATCCTTAGGCATTTTTCTCTCCCTCCATCATCTCAATAAATTTATCAAACAAAAACTCTGTATCCTTTGGTCCGCCGCAGGCCTCCGGGTGGAACTGCACTGTAAAGCACTTCTTGCCCGGGTATTCCATACCCTCGCAGCTGCCGTCATTGGCATTGGAATATATCTCCCTGCCTACGTCCTTAAGACTCTCGGCTACAACCGCATAGTTATGGTTCTGGCTGGTGATATAGGTTCTGCTTCCGTCATCCTTTCTTACCGGCTGGTTTGCACCGTGGTGACCGTACTTAAGCTTCATGGTATCTCCGCCCATTGCAAGTGCAGTAAGCTGATGTCCGAGGCAAATGCCGAATATCGGAAGCTTACCTATGAGCTTACGTATCTGCTCAATGCAGTAAGTGTTCTCTGCCGGATCTCCGGGGCCGTTAGAAAGCATGATGCCATCCGGATGGCTCTCAAGTATCTGCTCAGCCGAATAGGTATGCGGCACAGCCGTAACATCGCAGCCTCTCTTGCACAGTGAGCGCACGATGTTAAGCTTAGCACCATAATCGATAAGCGTAACCTTGTACTTAGTCTCTCCCTCAGCCTGGAAATGCTTCTCCTTGGTGATGCCGACCTGATCAACAACTCGGGTTACGGCATAGGCCTCTATGGCCTTCATATCCTCATCGGTCGGAGCATGACCTAATATAGCAGCATTCATACATCCGAACTCTCTTATGATACGGGTAAGCTCTCTTGTATCTATACCTGCTATACCCGGAATATCCTTATCCACTAAGTACTTATTAAGCTCATACTGACATCTGAAGTTGGATGGCTCATCACATAGCTCTCTTACTACATAGCCCTTAGCTGCTGTCTCTCCCTCAAAGTCCTCCTCTATAACTCCGTAGTTACCGATAAGAGGGAAGGTCTGAGTTATAATCTGACCTGCATAGCTTGGATCTGTAAGTGTCTCCAGATATCCCTCAACTCCGGTCGTGAATACAATCTCACCGATGGAGTCTCTGTTTGCTCCTATCCGCTGCCCTTCAAATACCTTGCCGTTGCTTAATACCAAAAATGCTTTTTCCATTCTCGACCTCACAAAACTTTCCTCTATAACTTGAATTACCAATCCGAGCTCATGCACTCACCATACTAATGTGTTTGCAAATACCTCATATCACAAAAATAAAGGAGATATCAGCAGACGCTGTTACCTCCTTGAAATTTACTACAATATCACTTTTTAAACAATATGCTTAAGTTAGGCATAATAGAACCTTTCAAAAT